>JBAYWJ010000036.1:0-16931 GCA_041674125.1 Kiritimatiellia bacterium | reverse complement strand
GACACCGATGTCTACGGCTTCGAGTTTGAAACCTCCCAGTACATCCCGGTCATCTTCGACCACGTCTTCAGCCTCAAGGTCTGGGGCGCCACGGTGCAGGAATACGGCAACGACGACGACGTCCCCCTCTTCGACCGGCTTTTCCTGGGCGGCGCGCGCAACCTGCGCGGCTTCAAATACCGCTACGTTTCGCCTTACCAGGAAGGCGAGCCGGTCGGCGGCAAGACCGCCGGCTTCGCCTCCTTTGAATACACGGTTCCCGTCTACGCCGACATTCTCCGCGTGGCAGGCTTCTATGACATCGGCAATGTTTGGCTTGATGCCTTCGACTTCGATGTGGTAAAGTACTGTTCTGACGTAGGATTGGGGCTGCGCATCGACATTCCCGGCTTCCCCATCCGCCTGGACTACGCCTGGCCGCTCGAAATCAGCGGCGACGTGGAAAGAACTTCGGCGCGCTTTAATTTCTGGCTCGGTTACGGATTTTAGCCCCCCGCCGGCAAACAAGGAGAGAACAAAAATGAAGAGAACGATGCAAATTGCCGCGTTCATGGCCGCGTTTGCGGCCGCGGCCACCCTCGCGGCGGCCGAGCAGAAGATCGCGTTCATCAACATGGAAAAGGTCTTCGACGAATATTACAAGACCAAGGAAGCCAACGCGCAGTTCAAGGCGCGCGGCGAGGATATCGACGTAAAGCGCAAGGAACTGCTCTCCAAGGCCCGCGCGGCCAAGACCGAGTTCGACAAGCTCAACGCGGAATTCAAGGATAAGTCGCTCAACGAAAACGCGCGCGAAAAAAAGAAGGAGGACGCCGAGCAGAAGCTGGATGAACTCAAGGAGGCCGAGGAAAAGCTGATGGAGTTTGACAAGGTCGCCAAGAAGGAAATCGCCGACCAGATGCGCCAGATGCAGCAGCAGATCGTGGGCGAAATCCGCGGCGTCATCCAGACCTACTCCATCGAGAACAAGATCGACATCGTCCTCGACAATTCCGGCAAAACCCTCAATAACGTCGAGTGCGTCATGTACTTCGACCGGAGCGCAGACATCACCGCCCCGATCATGGCCATCATGAACAAGAACGCCCCGGGAGCGGATAAAAAGACACCCGCCAAGTGAAAAAGCAGCTGTCAGTCTCAGAAATTGCCGCGCGCATCCAGGGGCGCATCGAGGGCAACCCCGATGCGGTCATAACCGGCCTGGCCGGCATCCGCGAGGCCGGCGAGGGCGACCTCGCCTTCGTCGCCAACACGCGCTACGTGAACGCGGCCGCCACCACCAAGGCCACCGCCGTGATCGTCGCCGAGGACTGGAACCGCCCCTGCTCCTCCACCCTCATCCGCGTCAAGAACCCGGACAAGGCCTACGCGGAGGCCGCGCTCTGGTTCGCGCCCGCGCCGGTAAGCCTGCCGCCCGGAATCCACCCTTCGGCCGTGGTGGCCCCCGAAGCCCAAATCGGATCTGACGTCCGCATCGGCCCCCATTGCGTGATCGAGCCAGGCGCGGAAATAGGCAATCATTGCGTGATCTATGCCGGCTGCTACATCGGCCACGGCGTGCAGATCGGCGATGACTCCAAACTCTACCCGCACGTCACAATCCGCGAATACTGCCGCATCGGCAAGCGCGCCATCATTCACAACGGCACGGTTATCGGCAGCGACGGCTTCGGCTACGTCCAGGAAGGCGCCGTGCGCAAAAAAATACCCCAAATCGGCATAGTCGTCATCGGCGACGATGTCGAGATCGGCGCCAACGTCACCATAGACCGCGCGCGCTTCGGCCAGACCCGCATCGGCAACGGCGTAAAGATGGACAACCTGATCCAGGTGGCGCACAACGTGACAATCGGCGACAACTGCGTCATAGTCGCCCAGGCCGGCATTTCCGGGAGCACCACCATCGGCGAAAGGACCATCATTGCAGGGCAGGTGGGCGTGGTAGGCCACCTGGAAATCGGCTCCGACGTGATCATAGGCGCCCAATCGGGGGTTTCCAAGGACATACCCAAAGGCTCGTTCGTCACCGGCTCGCCCGCCATTCCCCACGAAAAGTTCACCAAGTCCCACGCCCACGTCATGCGCCTGCCGGAGCTCAAGGACAAGATCACGCAGATGGAGCAAAGGCTGGCGAAGATCGAGCAACAGCTTTCCAAAAAGGCCTGAACACTCTTCTTGCCCCGGGCCGGTCCCGATATGTTTGCTTGACGCGGATTTTTTTTCAGCCAATAATTGCGCTCATGTCGCTCTATTCCATTTTGCGCCTGCCGGCCGTCGTAATCCTGGCCGGACTTTTCCTGCCGGCGGCGCTCGCGGCCGGGGAGCCGCGCGCGGAAGACGACGGATTGCGCTTTGCCGCCGCCGCGCTCGACGACGAGCTCTTCGATGCCGCCGAGGTACACGTCCGGCAATACCCCGGTTCAAGCGCCGACGTCAGCCAGTGGCAGGAAAAACACGCCGTCATCCTTGCGCGCGCCCTGCACGGCCAGAAACGCTTCCAGGAAATGCTGACCCTTCTCAAGCAGGGCCGCGGCGACGGGCGGGAGGGATTCGAATCCGAAGAATACGCTTTCTGGCTGGCCCTGGCTTTTTATGAAAACGGGCAATACGCGGAAACCCTCGACCGGATCGGCAAGTTCAGGGTCATGCACCCCGGCTCGCACCTGGCCGGCAACATCACCCGCCTCGAGGTCAGGACCTTGCTCAAGACCGGCCGCGAAACCGAGGCCATTGCGATTCTGGAGCGCCTGGCCGCTGAAACCGGCAACGGGCAGGAAAGGACCGTCGACCGGCTTTTCCTGGGGCAGGCCCTGGCCGCCGCCGGAAGGCTGCAGGAGGCAGCCGCCATACTCGAAAAGCTCCTCGCCTGGCCGCCGGACACCAGCCAGGGGCAAAGCTGCCGCCTTGTGCTCGGCAAGGTGTACCTGCAGCAGCAGCAGTGGCAAAAGGCGCGGGAGGTCCTCGCGCCCCTGGTCGAGCAGCGCAACATCTCCGACGGATTCCGCATGAAGGCCACGGCCGCCCTGGCGGAAATAGCCGCCGCCAGGACGAACTACAGCGAGGCGCTCAGCCTGATAGACAGCGGGGCGCGCCTGATCTCCAGCCCGCAGCACGCCCTGGAACTTAACCTTCCCCGGGGACGGATTCTCATCAAGCTGAACAAGCTGGACGAAGGCACGGCGCTCATCCACGAGTATGTCGGCACGCAGACCAACAAGGCCGCTGGCGCCGCAATCCAGCTGGACCTTGCGCGCAGCCTCCTGGCTGACGGCATGCATGAGCGGGCGCTGGCCGAATTCGACATCTTGCTCGAAAGCTTTGCCTCGCAGGCCGACCTGGCCTGCGCCTTCAACGGGAGGGGCGAGGCGCTTTACAGCCTGGGCCGCTACCACGAGGCCGCCGCCGCCTTCGCCAGGGCGGAGGAATCTTCCATCCGCCCCGCCGACAAGGCCCTCTACTGCTACCGTTCCGCCGACGCCCTTTTCGCCCTTGCCCAGTTCAAGCAGGCCGCGGTAAAATATGCCCAGGCCGCGGCCTTTTTACCAGAATCGGCTCTGGCCGCCTCCGCCATGTTCCAATCGGCCGAATGCCAGGTTAGCCTCGGCAACATGGAGGGCGCCGAGGAGCTTTTCTGGCAGGTTTACGAAGCCGACCCGGAGGATTCCCTGGCGCCACGCGCCCTCCTGCGAATCGCGGAAATATACGCCTTGCGCGGCGGCGCCGACGCGGCCGGGTCCATCTACGCCTGGATCGAGAGCGAATACCCCGCCAGGTGGCAGGCGCGCGCGATGTTCGGGCGCGGAATGATAGCCTACCGCGCCGGCAGCTTTGCCGGGGCCGGCCTGCGCTTCAAGGAAGCCCTGCGCCTTTCGCAATCCGTCGGCGCCGGGGACGAAATTGCCGCGGACGCGGTTTTCATGGACGCCTGGTCATGCTTCATGCTGAGCCACGATGCTGAGGCGCGCGACCTTTTCGCCGGCCTGGTGCGGGACTTCCCGCGCTCCGCACGGGCGCCGGAGGCGCTTTTCTGGCTCGGCGGCGACGACTACAACCGCCGCCGCTTCGCGGAGGCCGAGAAATCCTTCCGGCGGCTGGCGGAGGAATACCCCAAGTCTTCCCTGGCCGACGGCGCCCTCTTCTGGGCCGGGCGATGCGCAATGCAGCAGAACGAGTTCCGCCGCGGCCGGGATTACTTTTCCTCTGTGATCAAGAACCATCCCGCCAGCCCCCTGCGTCCCGAAGCCAGGTATTTCCAGGGCGCGGCGCTCTGCGAGCTCGGGCTTTTTGACGCCGCAATCCTGATCTTCAACGAGATCATCGCGCAGTATCCCGACCACGAGCTGGTTGAGCAGGCCGCCTTCCGCAAGGCGGACTGCCAGTTCATCCTGGGCTCCGGCGAGCCTAATCGTTACGAGGAAGCCATGGCATCCTACCAGTTTGTCCTTGACCGCCCCGATTGTTCCGATGTATCACGCCTGCAGGCCAAGTATAAGATCGGGCGCTGCCTCGAGAAGCTCGGGAAAACGAACGAGGCCGTCTCGCAGCTCATGGGAGTCGTGTATGCCTATCTCCAGGACATGGAGCCGACCCCGGCGGGCAACATATGGTTCACGCGCGCGGCCTTCAACGCCGCCGGCATCATGGAGGAACAGCAGCAGTGGCGCAAGGCGGCCAACATCTACGAGCGCGTGGTCGAGGCGGATATCCCCGCCAGCCGCGACGCGCTGGAAAGAATTGAAAAGCTGCGCGCCGAGCATTGGCTCAATTTTTATTGAAATAACAAGGCGCATTATGCTGGTTAATCCGGAGGTATCCTGAAATGATCAATGTCCTGGCCCAGGGCGGCCCCCTGCTGTGGATAATCATGGCCGGCGGAATCGCCGCGCTCATCATATTCCTCGAGCGGTGGTTCCATATCCACCGCGCCAAGATCAAAACCGAGGACTTTGTCAACGGCATCCTGAACATACTCAGCCGCCGCAACATCACCGAGGCCCTCACCATCTGCAAGGAAACCCCGGGCCCGGTGGCGCAGATCGTCCGCGCCGCCGTGACGCGTTTCTCACAGCCGCCGGCCGCAGTCAGGCAGGCCATCGACGAGGCCGCCCTGGTGGAAATCAGCCGCCTCGAACGCCACTTCGGCACCCTGGCCACGATCGCCCAGGTTGCGCCCCTGGCCGGGCTGATCGGCACGGTCTTCGGGATGATCCGGGCATTCGCAGCCATACAGCAGAAAGCGCCCCTTGTCCCCGCCGCCGACCTGGCCGGCGGCATCTGGACCGCCCTCATCACCACCGCCGCCGGGCTGATCGTGGCCGTGTTCGCCTACCTGGCCTATAACCTGCTGGTCGCCAAGACCGATTCCATTGTCCTGGACATGGAGCACTCCGCCAATGAAATCGCCGGCTTCCTGGCCGGCCAGGGCGCGGCGAACGCTGATCCCGCCCGGAACTCTTCCGGGAGCGCGCCATGAAAAACAAGGAAAAAGGGCATCGCTGACATGGAAACCATCATCCACCAGGCCGGGCGGCGCTGGCGGCGCTACCGCACAAGCGCCCGCATCTCGAGGAGCCCGTTCGCCTTCATCCCGCTCCTGAACGTTTTTCTCCTGGTGTTTTTTTTCACCGTCTACAACTCGTCTTTCGTGCTCAAGCCGGGCATAAACGTCCAGTTGCCGTCCGGCGCGTTCCAGCAGGGCGCGCTCTACAGCTCCATGTCGGTGATCCTGACCCAGGAAGGCATGATATTTTACAACGACGAGCGCTCCGGGCTGGACTCCCTCGGCGGCAGCCTGGCCGCCGCCGCCGCCAAAAACAGGTCGCTGCAGCTGACGATCGAATCCGACGCGCGCGTGCCCTATGACACCGTCATCCGCGTCCTCAACATGGCCTCGGCCGCCGGGATCAGCAATGTTTTCCTCTCGGTCCGGCCGACCTTTGGCGAAGAATTGATGCCATGAAAAAGACCGACCGCCTGGCGCTCCTGGCGTGGCCGGCCCTTGCCGCCGCGACGCTCGTTTCGCTCTTCGCCGGACTGCTGCTCCTGCCGGGGCTCGTAAGGATTCCCCGCGAAGCGCCGCCCAGGCCACCGGCAGTCAGGTATTCGCTGGCCGCAGCGCGCGAAAACATCCCGCCGGAAGAGAATATCCAGGTCCGCACCCTCTTCGCCTCCGACCTCTTTGCCTCCACCCGGCTCAGCCGGCGCATGGCCTTCGTCAACCTCACCAACAGCTTCAACCGCCCGGCTTCGGACCCGACCCCCCCGCCGCTTTACGCGGCAGAGCCAATTCTGCAAGCCGCCGCCAAAACACCCCGGCCCGAGTGCCTTGGGATTACCGCGGAGGGCGAAGCCTTCGACCTGCCGTTCCAGGCCCCGCCCCGCCGGGAACGGCCGGGGCGCGGCAGCCCGCAATTCCTGGTCGAGCTCCGGGGCGGACTGAAGGGGGCGGCCTTCAGCCCAAGCCTGCTGCGGGATATCCCCATTCCCGCGGGAAACTCGCCGCGAACAATGGAAGCCCGCGTCTTCCTCGACGCCTCCGGATACGTACGGCAGGTCCTGGCAGACGCCGGGGATTTCGAGCCGGAAACCTCCGGGGCCATAATGAAGAAGATTTACCGGGAAAGGTTCGAAACGAGCTCCGGCCCGCGCGAAGGCACGGTCATCATCAGCTACCCCGCCTACGCCGCAGCCGCCGGCACCAACGCCCCGCCCGGCTCAGCCCCCTGATTTTTTCCGGAAAGCACGCCTGGAGCCGCTTCAGGCGCAATGCCCCTCTATGATTTAATTTGAAATAATCGCCCCGATTGGATATGGTTTGACCATGACGGACAAGGAAAGCTTAAAGATAAAAACCGCGAAATGGTCGCCCGGCTCTCAGCCGGAGGCCGTGGCCGCCTTTCTCGCCCGCCCGGCCATCGACCGCCAGGCCGAGGAAAAGGCCGCGGCTGTCCTCAATGCTGTCAGGCTGGAAGGCGACGAGGCCGTCATCAGCTTTGCCCGCGAGCTCGATTCGGCCCAACTCACCCCGGAGACCATGGCGGTCAGCCAGCAGGAACTGAACGAGGCCCGCGACATGGTTGAAAACGCCTTCACCGTGGCTGCGCGCGAGGTTCACAAGCGCGTGCTTGCCTTCGCGCGCGCCGGCATGAAGAAAAACTGGGTGATGTCTTCCCCAAAGGGCGGAATCCTGGGCGAGCAGTTTACGCCGCTCGACCGCGTCGGCGTCTACATCCCCGGCGGGCAGGCGCCGCTCGTTTCCACCGCGCTCATGACCGCCACCCTGGCCAAGGCCGCCGGCGTGCCGGAAATAGTCGCCTGCTCGCCCGCAGGGGCATCGGGCCGCCTGAACCACCACCTGCTCGTGGCCCTGGAAATGGCGGGCGCGACCGAAATTTACAGGATCGGCGGCATCCAGGCCATCGGCGCGATGGCCTACGGCACCCGCACGATCCGGAAAGTGCGCAAGATCGTCGGCCCCGGCGGGCAGTACGTCACCGCGGCCAAGCGGCTCGTCTACGGCGAGGTCGCCCTGGACCTCGTGGCAGGACCAAGCGAAATCGCCGTCCTGGCGGATGACTCCGCCTCCCCGGAGGCCGTGGCCGCCGATTTGCTTTCGCAGGCCGAGCACGGGACCGGTTTTGAAAAAGCGCTCCTGGTGACAACCTCGGAACGCCTCGCTGCGGCGGTGATGGAAGAGCTTCCCCGGCAGGCCGCGCAGCTCAGGCGGGCCCAGGCCGTCCGCAATGTCCTGGAACAGGGCACGCTGCTGGTAGCGGTAAACACCCTCGACGACGGCATGGAGCTCTGCAACCTTTTTGCGCCCGAGCACCTTGAAATAATCGTGAAGGAGCCGCGCAGCTGGCTCAAGAAAGTCAAGAACGCCGGGGCCGTTTTTGCCGGCAGCTGGTCGCCCGAATGCGCCGGCGACTACGTCGCCGGGCCCAGCCATGTTCTGCCGACCGGCGGGACCGCGGCTATGTTTTCCGGTCTGACGGTGGACGACTTCCTCAAGCGCACCAGCGTGATCTCTTTCACGCGCGCCGACCTCATCAACACCCTTGACATCATCAGGACCATCGGCGGCACGGAAGGCATGGATGCCCACGTCCGCTCCGCGCAGGTCCGCTTCCAAGGCGGCCGGCCGGCGGAAGAAACCGGGCGCCGGGGATGAAAAACACAATCCGGAAACAGACGGCATGAGTCCCCTCGTCAGAGAATGCGTGCGTAAAATGTCGGCCTACACGCCGGGCGAGCAGCCCAGCGACCTCAGGGCCGTCAAGCTGAATACGAACGAAAACCCCTACCCGCCCTCGCCGGCGGTCATGCGGGCCCTGCGCGAAATCGGCCCCGACATGCTGCGCCGCTACCCCGATCCCGACTGCAAACGCCTGTGTGCGCGCATCGCGGTTCTGCACCGCTGCCGGCCCGAACAGGTGTTTATCGGCAACGGCTCGGACGAGATCCTCGCCCTCTGCTCGCGGGCCTTCGTGGAGGACGGCGGAAGGATAGCATACTTCGACCCCTCCTATTCCCTCTACCCCGTCCTGGCGCGCATTCGCAACGTGAAGGAGCTGGCCCTCAAGCTCGGGCCGGATTTCGTTCCGCCGGACACTCCGCGGGCCGCGGGGGCGGGTCTTTTTTTCATGACCAATCCCAACGCTCCCACGGGCATCCTCTACCCCAGGGCCAGGGTGGCCGCATTCTGCCGGCGCTTCAAGGGCGTGGTGGTCATCGACGAGGCCTACGTGGACTTCGCGCGCGAAAGCTGCATGGGCCTGGCGCTGAAGCTCAAAAACGCCATCGTCCTCCGGACGCTTTCCAAGTCCTATTCCCTGGCCGGGCTGAGGGTCGGCTACGCCGTCGGGCCCCGCCCGCTCATCGCCGCCCTCAACAAGATAAAGGATTCATACAACGTCGACCGGATATCCCAGGTACTGGCGGAGGCCGCCATCGGCGACCAGGCCTGGATGCGCGCCAACGCCCGGCGCATAGCCGCCACGCGCGGGCGGCTCGCGCGGAGCCTGGCCGGGCTGGGGTTCCTCGTCTGCCCCTCGCAGGCCAACTTCCTCTTTGTGAAACCTTCGGCCATGAAGGCGGAGGCAATTTACCGGCAGCTGCGCGCGCGCGACATCCTCGTGCGCTATTTTGCCAGGCCGTTGACGCGGGATTTTTTGCGCATCAGCATAGGCACGGATGAGCAGGCCGGCCGGCTCGTAAAAGCCATCGCAAGCATCCAGGGGAAAAAAACATGAAAGCAAGGACCGCCTCTTTGCGCCGCATCACCCGCGAAACCCGCATCACGGCCGCGATCAACCTCGATGGCGGCGGAATCGCCAGGATCAGCTCCGGTATCCCTTTCCTCGACCACATGCTCAGCCTGTTCGCGCGGCACTCGCTCATTGACGTCTCGCTCAAGGCCGGCGGCGACCTGGAAGTTGACCTGCACCACACGGTCGAGGATATCGGCCTCTGCCTCGGCACGCTCATCAACAAGGCGCTCGGCAACCGGCGGGGCATCCGCCGCTACGGCTCCGCCTACGCGCCGATGGATGACGCCCTCAGCCGCGCGGTGGTGGACCTGGGCGGGCGCCCCTTCCTGGTGTGCCAGGTCGCAAGCAAACGCCGCAAAATCCTCGACTTCGACCTCGGGCTCATCGGCGAATTCCTCCAGGCCCTCTCCATCCAGGCCAGGATGAACCTGCACCTCGCCCAGCTCTACGGCCGCGAGCCGCACCACGCCTACGAATCCATGTTCAAGGCCCTGGCCCTGGCCATGCGCGCGGCGGTGGCGCGCGACACCCGCGAAAAAGGCGTTCCCTCCAGCAAGGGCGTTTTGTAGGAGCGATCCGCACGGTTAATCATCAAGAATGGAACCAAACCCATGAAATGGAAAACCACCCCGATCAAGACAAGCTGGGACGACCTGCTCAGGGGCGTTCGCTCCCCCGCTGACTGGGAAAAAAAGCGCAAGGTTGTCAAAAAAAGATTCCTGGAGCTTTTGCGCGACGAAGCCGCACCCAGGCCGCCCCGCGACCGGAAGCTCAAAGTCGAGCGCGAGTGGGAAGGCGGCGGATTCCGCATCCGGTACATCAGCTACCAGGTCGAGGAGGACGAGCGGGCGCACGCCTACGTGGCGGTCCCGGATGCCCCGGTTCCCAAGGGCGGCTTTCCCGCGGTAATCTGCCTCCACGGAACCACCAACTGGGGCGCGCGCAGGACCCTGGGCCTGCCGCCCGAGCACGGCGATCCGGACTATAACAAGGGCATGTTCGGCATGGACTCCGCGCGCCAGCTCGTGCGCAGGGGCTACGTGACGATTTCGCCCGAGCATTTCTGCGCGGGGAAGCGCCTGCCGGCCGAGGGGCGCTTCGAGACCGCCCCCTTTTACCGCAGGCATCCCGGCTGGTCCGCGGTGGGCAAGTACATGTATGATAGCCGCATCGCCTGCTCGGTCCTGGCCGCGCACCCGGAGGTCAACCCCCGGCGCATCGGCGTGACCGGCCATTCGCTCGGCGGCCAGGGCAGTATCTGGCTGACGGCCTACGACGACCGCATCCGCTGCTCGGTGCCGAGCTGCGCCGCCTCCACATTCCGCGAGAACCCCGAGCCCCTCCACTGGTCACGCGATCGCTGGTACATTTATTTCCCGCAGCTCAGGAAGGATTTCCTCGCCGGGCGCAAGGTGCAGTGCGATTTCCACGAGATGATGGCGCTCATAGCGCCCCGGCCGCTGCTGGAGTTCTTCGCGCTCAACGACGGCTACCCCTCCAGCCAGCAGCACCGCGCCATGCTGCACCTCAAGGTGCACGAGCTCTACCGCCTGCTGGGGGCCGAGCAGGCGCACGCCTTCCTGGTCTTCGGCGACGGCCACTCCTTCCCCGATTTGTCCCGCGCCTGCATGCTGAGCTGGATGGACCGCTGGCTGAAACACGGCGGCGCCCCCCTCGGCGGCTGGGATTCTTCCCTGACGCCGGGCGGGTGAATGCCGCATGCAATCTCAGGGTCAGACCTAGAGAAGCCGTTGAAAAACTCCTTCGGCTCAGCCAGAGGCTTCACCCTGCCTTCAAGAATCGGGTGTTTTGGTAGGGCGAGGCGTCCCTGCCGAGCCGTCTTATGGCTTTAATTTCTCTTTTTCAACGGCTTCTAGAGGGCGTGTTGCCAAAATTATCTCCGGCCTCCACGCTAAAGCGTGGCAGGCATCGAGCTTGTCCCGAAAGGCGGGAGCCGGCTACAGCAGAAATATCGGGCTTTTTTTCTGTAGCCGGGGTCGTTGACCCCGGTTTTTGTCATTATCTGTATTTGGGCAACACGCCCTATAAACTAGATATAAGGCACAAATATCTACCGGGCCTGCCAAGCGCCCTGCAAGGACAGAATGCCTGCATAATATGCAGGCCTACAGAAGAATCATCCACAATAGCATCGCGTCCAAAGAGGATTGCATTTTATACGAGCCGCCGGAAAACCAGGCTTTATGCCGCGCACAGCATTGCGACGGCAGGGCCCGTTATTCAATGGTAAAACTGCTGCGGCGGCTGGTGGTGAAATGCATCACGTTCGTCCCCGGGTAGATTTGGCTCACCACGTCCATCCCGCGCCCGTCGCCGGAAACAATAAGATGCTTTTTCCGGATTTCCTCGTTCCGGGCAAGCGACTGGGGGAAAAGGGTCGTGATGCCCCAGGCGCCGGAGGTTGAACGGGCATAGCGGATCTGGCCGAACCAGGCGGACTCATGCCCGCCGATGTGCGAGGATGCCAGGTCGGAAAACACGATGTGGATGTCTCCCTGGCTGTCAATCGCAATTTCCGGCTGGATGCCCGTAAAATGCCCGCCGTCGGTCCCGAAATAATTGTCGGCCGTGTCGGCCAGGATCCGGCTGCTCCAGGAGTTGGCCCCGTTGCGCTGGCAGCAGACCAGCTGGGAAAGGGCATCGGAGCCGGTCATGACGTTATATTTCAGCCAGGCCGCCAGCGCCGGCTGGCCGGCGCCGCTGACCGCCAGGCTGATGTTGGGGAAATACGAATCCCATGAGTTGTGCGACTGCTGGAGCGCCAGCTCGCTCGACCAGGCCCCGCCCCGGTTGCTGAAATAATAGACATATCCCGGCCAGGTCACATCTTCGCTTGGATGGGACTGGAAGCTCATGATGACGTGGGCGTTCCCGCCGGAATCCAGGACAAAGTCCGAGTCCCGCAGCCACATGCTGCCGCCGATGCGCAGGCTCGTGGATTGCGCCTGCCACGCCCCGGAACGGTTGTTAAAATAACAAATCACCGCAGTATCCGCGGCGCTCTCGTCCCAGCCGGTTGCCACAACGTGGATAAAACCTTCCGCGTCCGCGCGCGCTATTATTTCGGCTCCAACCTGGGAAGCAGATAGGCCGCCAAGGTCGGACACATTTTCGTTGGTCCAGGTTGAGCCGGCGCGGTAAAGGTGCTCCAGGTTCGATGAATAATAGCGGATGAATACATGCGGCTCCCCCGCCGCGTCAACGGCCAGCGCCGCCCCGGCAGAGGCCGAGAGGGGTATGCTTCCGTTGTAATATACAGGCGCGTCGCTCAGGACCTCGCCCCCGTGGCCGATATACTGCAAACATGATGTTTCCAAATAAGAGCCCTCGATGTATTTCCCGTGCAGCAGGGCGACTTGCCCGCCGCCGGCCCTTGATACCGCCTGCAGGGCCGAACCGGAATGCAAAAGGTTGGTCTGCTGGAAAGAGCCGGGCGTGTCGGCGCTACTGGCGAAATAAACGTTCACCACCGCCGAAGTCTGGCTGTACACGGCCGGATCAACCTGGCCTTCGCCGCTGTAGTCGCCCGCGGCCGCCTGCCAGCCGGGGCCGCCGTAAGCAAAGTTGACCCCGGCGTAGCCGTAGGCCGAAAGAAGCCCGTGCCAGGTGCCGCTCGATGCGCGGTAAACCATCGGGTCGGCCTTGGCATCGCCATCGTAGTCGCCGGGCGCGGTGGCTATGTCGCCGCTTGCGCCAAGGCCGCGCTGCCGGCCGGCCGTGGCCCCGTCCGGGATGGCGAACCGGGCCAGGATAATAAGATAGCCGGCGCTGGAGAGCCTGACGCCCACCACGCCGTTGGCCGCGTCAATCACGCAAGGATCCGTTTTGGCATCGCCGTCATAGTCGGCGGCCGCGGGAATGCTGCCGGCATCGCCGAACGAGAGCGAAACCGGCATGTAGTTGGCGGAAGAAAGCATTGTTGTCCACTGCCGCGTACCGGGGGCGAAGACCGCCGGATCAGAGCGGCGGTCGCCGTCAAAGTCAGCCGTCACCGGCGCGGCATTTTTTTCGGCGAACTGCACGGACACGGCAGCATAGCCGGCGGCGGAGAGCTTGGCCGTGAGCAATCCTTCCGCCGTATCGAACACGGCCGGGTCGGCCCGCCGGTCGCCGTCAAAGTCGGCGGCCGCCGGCACGCTGTTTTCGCCGCCCAGGCTGAGGGGCACAGACTGGTAACCCGCTGTGGAAAGGCATATACGCCAGAGCCCGCCGGCCGGGTTAAATTCGGCCGGGTCGGCCTTGGCATCGCCGTCAAAATCCGCGCCGGGAACGGCGAGCTTCTGGGCCGGGGCGGTGCCGGCAGCGAGAAGGCCCCAGGCAGCCAGTAAAACAAGATAACGTCCGCCTGAACCAAGCGCGCCGCATTTCCATGCTGTTCGCAGCAAAGTCATTTTAGCCCTCCTTGGAAAAATACACTTCCTATATTCGGGCATTTTATATTAGCATCGGAAATAATCAATCAATTAACGTGCCCTTCACGCCAAGGCAGACAATATGTCATTCAAGGGTTGGAAAAAGGAAAAGATCACCCTGGCAGGCGGCTCACAAGCCGAGGCCGTCTGCCCCGTGATTGTATCCGCCAGCCGGGCGACCGATATCCCGGCTTTCTTTGCGGAATGGTTCATGAACCGCCTGCGGGCGGGCTACCTGCTCCGGGCCGATCCCTTCAAGGCCGGAAAATTCCAATGCGTTTCCTTCAGGCACACGCGCGTTATTGTCTTCTGGAGCAAGAACCCCGCTCCGCTTATAAAATATCTGCCGGAAATAAACGGGATGGGCATCAATTATTACTTTCAATTCACCCTGAACAACTACGAGCCGGAGACTCTCGAACCCGGCCTCCCGACCCTGGCCCGGCGCGTGGAAACCTTCAAGATGCTCGCGGACATCCTCGGCAAGAAGCGGGTCATCTGGCGCTTCGACCCGCTCGTCCTGACGGATTCGCTCGGAGTGGAACGTTTAATGGACCGCGTGGCGGCAGTCGGCGACCTTGTGCGGGATTGCACGGAGCGCCTCGTTGTGAGCTTTGCTGACATAGCGAAATACCGGCACGTTCGGCGCGCGCTCGGCCCGGGCGGCTTCCGCTGCCGCGAATTCACCCTGGACGAAATGCATGCGGCCGCCGGGCGCCTGCAGGCCCTGAACCGCGCCTGGGGGCTGAAAATATCCACTTGCGCCGAAAAAATCAATCTTGCTCCTTACGGCATCGGACATAACCGCTGCATTGATGACCGACTCATGGCCGAAATTTTCAGCCATGACCGCGCGCTGATGGAGTTCCTGGGATGCCGGCCGGATTTGTTCTCCGGCTCCGCCCGGCCCGGCCTTAAAGACCGGGGCCAGCGCAAGGAGTGCGGGTGCATTGCGAGCAAGGACATCGGCAGCTACGGCACCTGCCGCCACCTGTGCGCCTACTGCTACGCCAACTCTTCCCGGGAGGCGGTAGAAGGCAATCTGCGCAGGCACCGCTCTGACGCCGAATCCCTGCTTGCCTGAAAAAGTATTCCTGTTTTAACCGCCCCGGCGCCTATTGCAGATTAAGCACCTCGACCCGGGCGGTATCGGTCAGGTACTGGCCGGGTATCAGGTTCAGGACTCCATCCATGGGATAATCCATGATGAAGAAGAATGAATACGCGCCGGGCGCCAGCGGGTAGTTGTTCAAAATCACCTGCGGCTGGCTGATATCGGCGATGCCGCCCTGCAAAGCCGGACGGCAGGCCGCCAAATTGTTGGCGGGAAAAGCCGCCCAAGCCCCGGCAGCATTCAAATAGAACCATTCGGAACCCGCATCCGGCACGGCCGCCACGAACCAGTCCACCGGGATTCCGGCATACGCACCCGCGTTCACGCCCACGGCTATGGCAACCGGGTCGGGATAGCTGACCGTCACCGCGCCGCGGACGCCGTCGGCGGTAATGCCGGGGCCTACCCGCGCGTCCGGGCCGGAGGAATTCGCGCTGACCGCAATGCCGTAGGTGGCGTAGAGATAAGGATTGGGATATTCCGGACTGATCACGTGGTGCGCGGCCACATTTCCGTTGGCATTGATCGGGTATGCCCGCACGCAATTACGGTCGCGGGAGGTCACATAGATATAACTGGAGTCCACGGCAATGCCCATGGAGTCGGAAAGCCCGGTGTTGGAGCCCATGATGCGACGCAGGGGCAGCGTTTCGCCCGAGGCAGTCTTGTCGAACACCATTATGCTCTGGTTGGTGGTGGTGCCCGGGTCGCTGAGCACGTAGAGATATTGGGCATCCACGGCCATGGCGCCGATGTAGCGCATGTTCAGGGCCGCGCAGCGCAGGGTGCGCTGGGGCGCGACAATGCCATCGTCGGTGCGCCGGAACACGTGTACGGCGCCAGTCTCGGAATTGAGGCCGGCGTAAATGTAGATGGAATCCGCGGTCATTCCGCCCAGGCTGTCCATGCCGATCTCCTGGCCGTAAATGCGGTAGGTCGGCGCCGTAACGCCGCTCGCATCAACGGGAAAGGTCAGGATGCCTGATGTGGCCGTGCCGACGATGATGCTTGTCGCATCCACGAAAATCGCCCTGCCCAGGGTGCCTATCTCGGTGGAGATCGCGCGCGCCGGCGTTACGTTGGAGCCATTGTCGTTTAAATTGTAGATCGTGACCAGGTTGGTGGATTCCAAGGTGTAGTTGGCCACGTAAATCCTCTGCGCATCGACGGCCACGCCCCAGGGCCACTTCATCAGGGTGGCTGCTCCGGAAATGACCCGCTGGGGATACACGTTTCCGGAATCGGAAGTGCGGAACACTTCCACGTCCCACCTGTTGCCCGAATAATTAGCGATAAAAAGTTCACCCGCGGGCACAAGCGGCACAAGCAGGGCGAGCGCAAAGACGGACAAAACCAGGCGTTTCATGTTTCCTCCCTATATGACCGGTTGCGGAATCAGAACAAACTGCCGATTATTTATCCGATTTGCGCTCGGGAATCAAGATTTTGATTCCGCGCCTCATACGCACGCGGGCCCAAAGGGCATAAACATTTGGAAAGGCCCTGCCGGATTCTGCCGGCCTCTGCAATTATACGGCCGTTGAAATCTGGAGCCATGCGCCCTCTCTGTTTGCATGCTGGAGTTGTGTTGACCGGCTGTCGCGCCATGTGTCACACAAAACGAGCGGATTCAAGCGGCGCCGACCAGATGCCCAAGAAGGCCTTGTGGCATCCCCCGGACAAGCAGGCGCGGGCGGCGGAACCGGCTCTCGAACAGGCCGAGGCGCCGCACAAGTACTGGAACACCGACGCCGAGTGATAAAACAAGCCAGGCCAGCGGAGAATCTTCCATAAAAAACAAGGACAGTTCATGCTAACACCCGCTTGACAACCTTTCCAAAATTGATAGTCTGGCCGTGTTTTCGCCTTGATTACCTGGCAGGCATGGCTGAAGGGGCCTGTTTTGCAATAGCTTCCGTCAGTCGACGGATAGAGTCCGGCAGCTGCCGGATTAATCACCAGGTTGCGGGTGCTTCATCCGGCAAAGACGGATGCTTCATCCGGCGTAGACGGATGTTTCATCCGGCGAAGACGGATTAGTTAAATAGAGTACTGAATATAATTATTTGAAACAAGGGGCCTGTTCCGCGATAGCTCAATGGTAGAGTCCGGCAG
>JBAYWJ010000035.1:0-16955 GCA_041674125.1 Kiritimatiellia bacterium | reverse complement strand
TGGCCGATGGCTCAAGGGCAATGTTCACACCCACACCACCCGGTCCGACGGCCGCCTTGCGCCCGATGAAATCGGCCGGGCATACGGAAAGCTCGGTTACGACTTCGTCTTTCTCACCGACCACAACAAGTTTACCGCCTGCCCGGGGGCCGGCCCGCGGCCGTTGCTCATCCCGGCCGTGGAAATCGGGTTCGCGCACAGGAGGCACACCTACCATTTTGTCTGCCTGGGGGTGAAGGAAGCATGGGATTCCCGCTCGTTCAAGTCGCCGCTGCATCTGCTTGAGAGAGCGCGCCGCGAAAAGGTGTTTGTCATCCAGGCCCACCCCTGCTGGTGCGGCACGCCCTCCGCAAGGTGCGTATATCCCGGCAAAACAGCCTGCCCGGGCGTCGAGGTCTACAATACCGTCTGCGACCTGACCAAGGCCAAGGGGTATTCCTCGGTGCACTGGGACGAGCTCCTCGATGCCGGGCACCGCATGCTGGGCTTCGCGGTGGACGACACGCACCATGCTTCCCATATAGGCGGCGGCTGGATTATGCTCAAGGCCGCCGGCTGTTCAGCCGGGGCCATCCTGCAAGCCATCCGCGCCGGGCGGTTTTATTCAACGCAGGGCCCGGAGATCAAATCCGTCAAAATCCGCGGGCGGGAAATCAGGCTCGCCTGCTCGCCGGCGGCGCGCATCAACTTTGTCTCCAACCGCTACCGCGGCGCCTGCTTCTTCGCCGGGAAAGGCGCCCTGCGGGGCGCCGCGTGGTCCGTTCCCGAAGACTGCCGCTACGTCAGGATCGAGCTGGCGGACAAAACCGGCAAAATGGCCTGGAGCAATCCTTTTTATTTCCAGTGAAGCTCCGGGCTCAGGCGATATTTTTGTCTTTCCTTTGGCCGCGGCGGCCATAACATGGCGGCATGAAAAAAAACAATGAAATGATGCTCGCGGTCCGCGTAAGCCTTTTCGGCAACGTCGCTCTGTTTCTCATCAAACTCGCCACGCTCGTGGTCGTCAACTCGCTTGCGGTGGCGGCCGATCTGGGCATATCGGTCATCTCGCTGGGGGTTTCAATCCTTCTCTATTACGCGATCAGGCTATCCAACAGGCCGGCCGACATGTTTCACAACTACGGCTACGGCAAGATCGAGAATGTCGCCGAGGCCATCGAGGGCGTGGTATTGATCGGCCTGGCGCTTTCCATGTCGGTCCAGGCGGTGATGCACTTCGTGCGGCCCTCCGAGGTGACCCTGCCGGTTGTCGGCATGTTCGCCAGCGCCCTGGGCATCCTGATCAATTTCTGGGGGGCGGCCTTTATCCTGAACCTGGCCCGGAAACACTCTTCCCCGGCCCTGCGGGCAGAGGGAATCCACTACCGGCTCGAGGGCATTATTTCGCTTTCAATCACCATCTCCTTCGGCATCTTTATCGCCCTGGATCGCGCCGGGCTGGCGTGGGCGGCGCAATACGTCGATCCCGCGGCAACCCTGATTGTGAGCGCCCTGATCGCGGTGCCTTCCGCGCGCCTCCTGCGCGAGGCCTTCATGAAGCTGCTGGATGCCTCCATCGGCGAGCCCAGCCAGATGGGCGTGCTCAAGGCGCTGGCCAGCCACTACGACCGCTACTGCGACTTCAAGCACATCAAGACCAGGTCTGCGGGCCGCAAGCAGTTCGTTGATATCCACCTGGTAATGCCGGACCATATGTCCGTGAAAAACGCCCATAAAATCACCACGGCGCTTAAGCACGATATCACCACCTCCCTTGCCGAAAGCGAAGTGGCGGTGCACGTCGAGCCCTGCGCCAGGGACTGCGCCTTCGTGCGGCTCAACCACCAGTGCCCGTACGCCGAGCACCAGGATCGCCCGGCACACAATCAGGTTGCAATCAAAGAGCCGTGAAAAGACATGTCCTTTTGGGCCTTGCCGTGTCAGGTCTCGTGTTCATCGGCGGCCTTGCGCCCCGCGGCCGCGCCGACACGAACGCGCCTTCCTGGACCATCATGATCTACGGCCACGGCGACCATAACCTCGCCCCCAGCCTCATCGGCGACATGCTTTCCATGGAAGAGGCCGGCAGCGGCCCGGATTTCAACGTGCTGCTGCAGACGGACTTCGACGCCAGCCAGGCGGAGGAACTCGAGGAAGAAGGCCTGCCGCGGAAACTGGCTGCCGGCACGACGCGCTTCCTTGTCACCAGGGCTTCAAGCCATGATAAAATTTCCTCCAGGATACTCGCCCGCCTGCCGGAAATGAACCACGACAATCCCGCCACGCTCTCCGCCTTCATAGCCTGGGCCGCCCAAACCCGCCCGGCCGACCGCTACGGGCTCATCCTGTGGGACCATGGCGGGCAGTGGGAAGGCTTCGGCGGCGACACGCAGGACGGCACTCTGGAAGACACCGGCGCCATGACCCCAGCCCAGATCCGCTCCGCCCTCCGCGAGGCCATGCCCTCCGCCGGAATAGCCCGCTTCGAGTTCATGGCCTTTGACACCTGCCTCATGGCCGGGGCGGAAGTGTTGGCGGACATGGCCGGCCTGGCCGGAGTTCTCATCGCCTGCCCTGAAATTGATTACGGCGACGGCTGGGACTACCATGCCGCCCTGGAATGGCTCAAGGCCAACCCGGCCGCAACGGCGCGCGAATTCGGCCTGCGGGAAGCGGAATTCTGGAAACAGCGCCACATCCGCGCGGACAAGCCGGCCGACGAGGTCCTGGCCGGCCACAGCGTGATCGAACTGGACCGCTACGGAGCATTCGAGGAGGCTTTCCGTTCCTTTGCCAAAGTGCTGCGCGATGAATCCGGGCCGGATAAATTCAATATTCCGAGGCAAAGGCGCAAGACCACTGAATACAGCGTGCCGGAGCTGGTTGATTTGGGCGCCCCGACCGAATACGCCGACCTCGGAGAGTTCGCCAAAAGGCTGGCGGATGACCCCCGGGCGGGATCCAGGCTCTCCGGGGCGGCGCGCGTTGTGGCAAACTCCGTTGACGCCATGGTCCTGGCCCGCGTGCAGGGCTCGGCCCGGACTTCCGCCGGCGGGCTGTCAATCTGGTATCCCGTCAACGGCTGGGGCAACCTGGAGGAAGAGCCTGAAGAAGAAGATGATGACGATGATGACGAGCCCCAAAGCACTTCCGCCGCCGAAGCGGGCGGAGATGAAGAACCCGACAATCCCAGGGAGAAATTTTCGGAGTATGAAAAGATTTCTTTCGCACGACGCACGGGCTGGGCCGGGTTCCTCGACCATGTGCACGACCTTTCCATGGCAGGCGCAACCTCAGCCCCCGTGCTGGCGATCAGGGGCAAGGTTGCCGGCGAAATCCAGCTGGCTCAATCCGCCCCCCTCGCCCTCTCCCTTGAAATCACCGAGGGCAAGGGCGCCTTCCTGATTTCCGCCGGAATCCTGGATCCAGCCCTGACAAAAAAACCCGGCGAGTATGCCTACTTGGGGGATGTTGCCGTTCTGCCCGCGGATGGCACCGGCACATACGCCATCGCATGGGACCTGTGCATGCCATGCTTCGCCGCCGATGCCGGCCGCCCCCTCGCCCCCCTCGGCGGCGTATTCATGTCGGGCTCAGGCGCTCTCATGGTCAGCTATGCAAAGTACAGGCGCGGCCGCCTCGGGCACTACCGGGATGTCATCCTGATCACGCGCATGGCCGGGAAGATCGGAACCATCCTGGAAGTTCTGGAGGCCGAAAACGATGATGCCGCGCCAACCAGCCTCGAGGTCGAGCCCGGCGCGACGCTGCGCCCCGTCTATCTTGTCGAGCGCCGGCGGGGCCCCGACCCGGAAAAATGGAAGCAATACGAATACGTTTCGCCCGTCCGCATAACGATCCCTGAAGGGGGCGTGGGTTCCATCCCGGTCATCATGGCCCCCCGGCCCCCGGGGCCGTGCCTGGTTGAAATCGAGGCCGAGGATATCTACGGCAACCGCAGCGACCCGGCCGCCTGCCAGGTCAGGATTGTTCCGTGACGCAGAAAATCATCTTCTCGCAGGCTGTCCTTATTCCGCAGCCGGGCGACTTCGGCTTATCTGTGCGCGCTTTTGTTGATCAGCTCCGCAATGGATCCGGCCAGGCGCCTGTAGCCGGCCGCGTTCGGATGAACGTAGTCGCTCTTGAGCGAACGCGATGAAAGAATTTTTGCCAGCGCGCCGGATTCGTACGGAATCCTGTGACGGGCCGCCAGCTCCCCGTAAAAAGGGGCTGCCTTTAGCAGCAGGCCCGGCTCCGGCACTCCAACGAGGATGACGTCCGCCCCCGCGCCCCGGGCCATGGCGATCATGGCATCAAGATTGGCGACGGTTTCCTGTCGGGTGAGTTTGTTGAGCATATCGTTGCCGCCGTGGCAGAGAATGACCAGCCGGGGCGATTCTTTTTCCAGCAGGCCCGGCAGCCGGGCAAGCCCTCCGGCCGTAACTTCCCCCGGCACGCCCGCGTTGACAACCTTGCAGCCAATCATCCCGGAAAGCACCTCCGGATAAGATTCGCCGGCAGCCGCGCCGGTGCCTGCGGTGAGGCTGTCGCCGAAAGCCACCACTACTGTGACGGGCCCGACGGGACGGATGGCGGGATTAACGCCGCAGCCGGCGCAGAGCGCGAGCGCGCACATGATCGCCGGGACGAACGCTGATGAAGCTGCATCGAAGCGATGACAAGCCGAGGGGCTCATGCCATGCCGGATGGTTTGAAGTTACGGGCTATTTCAGCAGTGAAATCTCCCGATGGCTTCAGGGGCCGGACAGTATCCGCCAGCTTGAAAAGCTCGGCATCCCTTATTCCAAGCCACGGCGTAAAATCCAGGTAGTCCATCCGCTCCGGGAAAGGCACCATTGTTATATGGCAGCGGATCAGCTCGTACTGGCGCGGCCGCAGGCCGGATATGTCTATGAAAGAATCCCAGCGGCAGAAGGACTTGTCGAGCGCGGTGCTCTCCACAAACTCGTTCCAGAGCAACAGCACTCCCCCATAACCGGCCTTCCGGGCAGCCCGCCAGGCCTTCTGCACCAGGAGCGAGGTGGCGTAATGCTCGGGCGAATCCGTCACGAGCGCGTGGCTGAGGACCGCCTCAGGGTTGCGCGCGAGGATGAGATCCGTCACGCGTTTTACCGATTCGCGGTCCTCGTGCGCCACCATGATTGCCGGGCGACCGAGGGTGACCCCGCGCGGGGGCGGCACCCCGTAGCCTTCGTTCACTTTTTTCAGATCATCGGCGGTATAATGGCGCTGGGGGTGGTCGAGATGCACGGGCTCTGTCCCGAGCACCGCGGAGGCCTTCACGCACTCCTGCTTGCGCAGGGGCTCCATTTTCGCGGCGGCGATTTCCGTGCGCGTGACCGATTTGTCCTTTTCAACGATATGGAACTGGCCCGACATGTTGTTCGTGGACATCACGTAATCTATCCTGTAGCCGGCGTCATGAAATTTGAGGCAGGTGCCCCCCGCAGAAAACTCGATGTCGTCGGCATGCGCCCCTATGCACATTAATGAGCGGTTGACCATTTTGCTTTCCCCCTTTTTTTTTATCAGACGGCAATGCTTTCCAGAAAACCATCCCATGATGTGAAAACTCTGCGGCTAAATCAAGAACCTATGTTAAAATCGGCATAAAGCATATGCGGCATTCAGGCCAGCGGCATGGTTCCCTTCTGGCGCCAGTTGCCGCGCGTAAAATCCGGGAAAGGCAGCGACATGCTCTCCCATGCCACTGAGATTTCGGAAAGCGGCCCGGGCGCGCTCCAGGCCGCCGCGTCATAGACGTTCAGGTCCGGCGGCAGCCCCGCGCGGATGGTATGCACCAGGCGGTAGTTCATGATGTAGTCCATGCCGCCGTGGCCGCCCAGCTTTAGCGCCTGTTCGCCGTGTTCCTTCCAAAGCTGGTGCTCATACTCGGCCTTCATCGCCGCCCTGTCCAGGGCCCGGTCCGCAAAATAAACGCGGGGCGGATAGTCCATGAACGCGGCCTTGGAACCCTGGACCAGATTGATCCGGGTGCCGGGCCGGTTCGTGACAACATCGTGCTGCAGCATAATAGTCCGGCCTTGCGCGGTCCGGATAAGGGATGTATTCATGTCGCCACAGACATACTTCTCGCCACGCCGGTGGTCATCGGGAGGCAAAGTGGCATCGCGGTACTCCGAAAGCGCCGCCTCCAGGCTGCTCATCGAAACCAGCCTGGCAAAGCGGTCGCCGTGATGGATCCCCATATACCAGGCTACCGGCCCCAGGCCGTGGGTTGGATACAGATTTCCATTGCGGTCCTGGTGCTGCTTTCGCCGCCAGACGCCCTCGCTGTGCCCGGCCAGCAGGAGTTTCCGCAAATCGTGAATATAGGCCGCCTCGGCATGGGTGATCGTCCCGAGCAGCCCCAAGCGCACCAGGTTAAGCGCCATCAGCTCCGCGTGGCCGTAGCAGCAGTTTTCCAGGATGACGCAGTGCCGGCGCGTGCGCTCGGACACATCCACCAGCCGCCAGCAGTCGGCCAGAGTGTTTGCGGCCGGCACCTCAATGGCAACGTGCTTGCCGCACTCCATGGAGCGTATCGCCTGCGGCACGTGGAAATCCCACGGCGAACAGATGTAGACCAGGTCAATATCCGGCCGTTCGCACAGGCTCTGCCAGTCCCTGTCCATGGCGGGCGCGGGCTGCCCGGCCTGCTTGATTTTTTCCGCGGCCTTGAGCATCTGTTCCTCCACCGGGTCGCTTACGGCGGCGCAGCTTACCCCTTCAATCGCCAGCAGCTCCCTCAGCTGCATCGCGCCGCGGCACCCCATCCCGATAAAGCCGAACCGGACCGGGTCGCGCTTTTCAAACGGCACGTTCATCATGGTACTGCCCTGCGCCGGGGGCGCGGCTTGGACATATTCCAGCGCCTCCTCAGGGCTACTGCCGATTTCATTAATTTTCATATTTTTGCGTTTGCACCTTTTTATATTTACCGTATTTTTTTATAGCGTTGAGTCTTGCGCTTCAAGCAGCCGCGGGCTTGGCGCGCGCAAATTCCAGGCCGGGCGATGGCGTTCACTGCATCCTCTGCGTGATCCGCCGCCCGTGATCGAAGAACCACGCAAGCGTGTCGTGCTCGACCTCCGGGGGTATGGAATGGTCCGAATGGAGGATGTAACCGCCGCCCATTCCCAGCACCGGCAGTATCTTGCGGTTAAGCTCCTCGTCTATCGCCTTGCGGTCGTTCGACGCCAGGACGCGGATGTCGATATTCCCGCAGAATGAAATCCGGTCCCCGAACTGCCGCGCGATGCGCGGCATGTCCATGCCCGCCTTGACCTCCATGGCCTGGAGGCAGTCCATCCCCGCCTTGACCAGCCCCGGCACCAGCGGCTCAACGAACCCGCAGGAGTGGACGACAACCTTCAAGCCCTTAGAGTGAGCGTAATCGAAGAGTTTCTTGTGCCCGGGCATGACCAGGTCCCCGTACATGGCGGGCGACATGAAGGGCTTGTCCTTGAAGCCCATGTCCTCGTAGAACCACATGAACTCCGGCAGGCCCTCTTCGGCAAACAGCACGTCGAGGTGCCGGATCGTGAAATCGGCGTAAGTCATAACCATGTCCAGCACCCAGTCGGGATCGAGCGCCATCCCCACCAGCATGTTCTCATGCCCGCACACGGGGTGCATCTGCTCGAACGGCGCCACCCCGGCCCACCCGAAGACGCGCTGCTGTTCGGCGGCGGCCTTTTTCTGCTGCCGGTAACCTTCAAACGGGATACGCCGGCGGTCCAGTTTGACAAGGTGCTGCTTGATCAGGCTTTCCCAGGCCGCCCGTTCCTTT
The DNA here is from genome assembly GCA_041674125.1 of Kiritimatiellia bacterium. GTDB lineage: Bacteria > Verrucomicrobiota > Kiritimatiellia > JAAZAB01 > JAAZAB01 > JAQUQV01. Next base: position 9,163 of record JBAYWJ010000035.1, on the reverse strand, counting down.
ACCTTGAAATCAACATGTTCGGGAGTGCCCGACCTGTCCTTCCACCACCGCAACTGCGCCCCGTTGCCGTTCAACTTGAGCACGGTTTCGCCGGTCTCCTCGATCAGCACTTCCTTGAAGTCCAGGTCCGCCAGGCTGTTCAGCCACCCCGCCGTGCGCCAGCTCATGTCGAAGTGGGCAGTGGCATCCTCGTCCTCGCGGAGCTTGCCCTCCCTGACATATTTGGCTCTGGTTTCGCCCCACAGCCCGTCGCCGCAAGGCAGCATATCTACCGGTTTCCTGCTCAATGCGTTCAGAAATCGTTCGCGTTGCGTCATGGTCTTCATCAAAGGCTCTCTCCTGTGTTATAATTTCTGCCTTATAACCACCGGCATGTCGAGCCCGCCAGGGCTCGCGCCGCTGCCAGTTTTTCCTTAGAACCTATCTCAAAATTGGCATGGAGCATGGTGCGAGCTTCTGCCATGCCCAAGCGAATTTTGAGACAGGTTCTAGGCACCCAGACCAACAGGCCGCAACAATTGATACCTTAATTTCGCGCAAATAAAAGCAGGTTTTTAAACGATCGGAATGAAACGCGCTGAGGCAGGCTGGCAGGCCAACGAATTCTCATTTGAATTTAGCGCTAATATTAAGCTATATTCAGGCAAAGAGATTCTGAAAGCTTATTAAGCGAAAGGTAAAACCATGGCCGACAGGAACGTTGAGCTTGAAGCCCACGTGCACGGGAAGCATTGGGCAGCGATATACGAGGGTTATTTTTCCGACCGGAATATTTCCGCCGATTACGTGGCGGCGGTCATGCGCGCGGCGCGGGCGGGGAATCCCGCGGCCATTGTCGATTTGGGCGGCGGAACCGGCTTCATCCTGCAGGAGCTGGTCGCAGCGGGGATCGCGGAAGAAACCAGGCTCATCAACCTGGATGAATCGGGCCCCCAGCTCGCAGCCTGCACGCATCCTCGCATAAAGACCAGGAAGGGATCCATCCAGTCATTGAGGCGCGCGGATATAGTCAAAGACGGCGAAAGCATAATGCTCATCTGCCGCTCGGTGCTCCACTACGGCGGGATCGGGCTCCAGAGGCCCTGGCTGGGCCACCTGAGAGCGCAGCTAAAGCCGGGCGAATGGTTCGTGCACCAGTCCGGCTGTTCGGGCGACGTCGAGGCGGCGCTGGCCCTGGACGTGCTCTTCGAGATGGCGGGGGTGGAAAAATGGGTGCCGCACAGGGACGCATTAGTGCAGCTCCTGCAGAAGGCCCGGTTCGAAATCACGGAGGATTTCCCCGTGCCGATGCTCGCGATGCCCTCGTCCGAGTTCGCCGGCCGCTACAACGTCACGCCGGAAAACATGGCAAGGATACAGGCCGACCTGGCAAGGACCTGCAGGGACAGGCCGGACCTTTACCGTGAAACCCCGGGGGGATTCATATTCAGTTTTCCCTACCGCGTGTTCATGTGCCGGGCAAAGGGGAGCGAAGCTTAAGCGGGAGATTGAAACGCGGGTTAGCCCCTGCGCGCTTTTGTGCAACCGCGGCGCGGATGGGCGGGTAAAACACAAACATGCGGACTGGAGGCTGAAGGAATGAAAGCGATAATTTGCGCCCTGGGCCTGCTTTGCATATGCGCGATCCCGGCCGCCGGCGGCGGCGTGCCGGAAAAAATTGACGGCGGGGTGCCGAAATCCATTGACGGCGGGGTGCCGAAAACGATCGATGGCGGCGTGCCCAAGGAACTCGACGGCATTAAAAAGCCGGCCCGGGATGCCGCCGGCAAGCAAGAGTTCAAAAAAGCGCCTGAAAAACAGACCGCCCCGATCACAATCCTCGCGGCGGAACCGGCCGCCGAAAGTGTCCCGGAAATAGGCTTCCGGGTGGACGAAATCATAAAGGACAGGGGATTTATTTCGCGCAACCAGTGCCGCGCCGGTGCATATAAAAAGATGCTCCTGTTCATCGCCGTGACCAACACGGAAGCCTTCGCCGGCGGTGACTGGCTGGGCGGGCCGGCAAATGACTTCCGGGAATCCGGGGTCATGACGAACTTCGATGAACGCTTCCGGGTTATCATCCCTGCCAGGCCGCTGCGCCCGGTTCATCCGCCCAAATACGACACGCCGTGAATGGCGGACCCGCCGTGTCCGGGTCTTGACTTTAGCGCCTGCTCCGCTAATGTGGATTCCCGTGAAGCGCTTCAGGCCGTATGCTTTTGCGAATAATCATGAAACTGCATGCCGCCGCATTTACTGGCGGCAAACTGATGTCTGATAACATGAAAGCCGGCAACAATCCGGTTGCGGCCAAAGGCCGCCAGCCCCCATGGAGAAACTTATGAAAAAAGACACGGTGAAAATAATGCCCTGCCTTGACATGAAAAACGGCCGGGTGGTCAAAGGCGTCCAGTTCGTGGACCTGAAGGACGCCGGCGACCCTGTGGAATGCGCCCGGGCCTACTGCAAGGCCGGGGCTGACGAGCTGGCGATGCTGGATATAACCGCCACGGTCGAGGGCCGCGCCACAATGCTGGAGGTGGTCCGCAGGGTGGCCGCGGTGACCACGGTGCCCTTCACCGTTGGCGGCGGGATCAGCGACGCGGTCGCGGCCGGGGCAGTGCTCGGGGCCGGCGCCAACGCAGTATCGGTGAGCAGCGCAGCCTTCCGCAAGCCGGAAGTCATCCGGGACATGGTCCGCGAGTTCGGGGCCGCCAAGGTGACGGCCGCCGTGGACGTGGCCGTGAACCCCGCCCTGCCCTCCGGCTACGAGGTTTACATCGACGGCGGGCGCACCGCCACCGGGGCCGACGCCATCGAGTGGGTGCGGCGCCTGGGCGCCATGGGAATCGGCACGCTCCTGCCGACCAGCAAGACCACCGACGGCATGCGCACCGGTTACGACCTTCCGCTCATCCGCAAGATCAAGGCGGTGAGCGCCATCCCGGTGGTGGCTTCCGGAGGGGCCGGGACCCTCGAGCATTTTTACGAGGCGGCCCAGGCGGGCGCCACCATCCTGCTGGCGGCATCGGTCTTTCATTTCGGCCTCATCGGCATCCCGGAGCTCAAGCAGTATTTGAAACAGAAGGGCCTGCCGGTTGAAAGCAATATCTGATTTAAGCAGGCGGTTGCCGGCATTTTTGCCAGCATGCGGTATAATCCCATGCGCCGCCCCTTTGAACCGCGACGGCACTGAAATGTTATGAACGACCTGCTTGAAAAATCCAGGACGGCAAAATGGATATGGGCGCGCGGCCCTTTCAGGGGCCTGCTGCACTTTGCGATGTTCCGCAAAACCTTCATCGCTGACCGCGGCGGCATCCGGGCCCGGATAAGCTGCGCCGCAGATTCAAAGTACCGGCTTTGGCTCAACGGTAAATACATCGGATTCGGCCCGGCGCGCGGGAACCCGGAAAACCCCTACTGCGACACCAGGAGCGTGGAGCTTAGAAAAGGCATAAACACGGCGGCGTTCCTGGTTGAACATTATTCCCCCGCGGCCCACAGGTTCACCTTTGCGGCCGTGGCGGGCGGGCTATGGTGCCAGGTGAAAGCCGGTAAAATCGTTCTTGCCGCGACAGACAGGTCATGGAAGGCGCAGGTTTCAAAAGCCCTTAGCGGCCTTCCGGGCCGGCTTTTCCCGGAATGCTTTGACGCCCGCCTGGAGCCCGCAAACTGGCATGGGCCGCGGTTTGATGACAGCCGGTGGCCGGCGGCGGTAGAGCTCTTCAGGACGCAGCTGGCGCCGCCGGTTAAAATGCTGCCGCGTCCCATCCCTTTCCTTACCGAGAAGCGCCTTGCGCCCCGGCGGATAATTGACGCCGGCATATGCCTCGACAAAGTCCCCTGCGGCGGTTTGATTGAATCGGAAGGCATTAGGGATCTGGTCTGCGCGGATTTATGGCCCGGGATGAAAATAACTTCTGAAAAGCTGAAATACGTTACCGCGAACGTTTCGGGCATCAGCGCGGGCCTGTGGCACATGCGGACTGCACCGGCGGAAGAAATCCAATTTAAGCCGGCCCTCAAACCGCCCTGTTCCTGGCCGCGCGGGCCGGTCACGGTGCAGCTGGGGCCTTGCGAGGCGGTTTACATCGTCATTGATTTCGGCATGGAGACCCTGGCGGCCGTGGAAATCAGCGCCCGGGGCCCGGCGGGAACAATTGTCGACTTCGGCTGCAGCGAATGCCTCCGCGACAACCGCGTGGCCACGCAATGGCAACTCCCGCTGCTCGGGCAATGCGAAAGAATCATCACACGCGAAGGACTGACCCGCCACCGCTTCAACCAGCCGCGCGGCTTCCGCTACATGGTCATAAGGCTGGGCAACCCGGCGCGGCGGTCCTCCCGCTCAGTGACAATTGAATCCCTGGCGGCTTACGAAATGATCTATCCCGCCCCGAAACTAGGCGCTTTCAGCTGCTCCGACCGGCTCCTGAACCGGATCTTCGCGCTTTCGGCCCGGACGATCAACCTCTGCATGGAGGACGCCTTCACGGACTGCCCCTGGCGCGAGCGCTCGCAATGGGTGGGCGACGTCCAGCCGGAGGCGCTCGGGGCATACTACTGCTTCGGCGAATACGCCCTGGCGCGCAAGGCGGTCCTGGAATTCGCCGGGGCGAACACCCCTGAAGGCTGGGTGCCCGGGGTGGTCCCCACCCGCCAGCCATCTAACCTGCCGACCTGGGGCATGCGCTGGCCCGTGCTGGCGTGGGAATATTATCTCTTCAGCGGCGACCGCGCCGCCATGCAGGCTGCATATCAATCAGTGAAAAAGCAGATGCATTGGTTCGCGCAATACGAAAACCGGGAAAACCTCCTGGAAAAAATGCCCGGATGGAACTTCGTTGACTGGACCCGGGTGGACTCGCGCAACGCTGACGGCGCCGTGCAAGGCTGGTACCTGGAGGCGCTGGAAGCAAGCGCACGCATGGCGCGCGCGGCCGAAGATAAAGCATCCGCGGCAGATTACTTGCGCCGGGCCGAACGCCTGCGCCGCTCGCTGGCGCGGCTCTACTGGTCGCCAGCCGGAAAAGCCTTCCGCAAGTATCGCCCTGACAGCCCGGAAAGACTGCCTGGCACCGACCCGGAACTGATCGGCCAGCACGAAAATTTTTTATTTTATCTCTTGAAGGTTGGCAGTGCCGCGCAGAGGCGCCTGGCGCTTGATGCCATGCGGGGCATAACCGGCCGCTATTTGCCGAACCTGGGCGATTACCAGTCCTATTACCGTTCGTTCTGCAAAGGCGACGCCCGGCCCGGCCAGGACGGGAATTATATCGGCGAAAATCTCATGCGGATCGCCACTCCATTCTGGTCATATTTTGCCCTTTCGGCCCTGATGGAGGCCGGCCGGACAATCGATGCTCTGGAATACATGCGGCTATGCTGGGGCCTGATGCTTGAATTCGGCGCCACGAGCTGCTGGGAAAGGTGGGAAAGGCAAACTTCGCTCTGCCACGGTTGGAGCGCCGCGCCGGCCATAATCCTGCCGGCTTACGTCCTGGGCATCAGGCCGCGGGAGCCCGGCTTCCGGCGCTTTGACATTCGCCCGCAACTGGGCTATCTTACGCAGGCAAGCGGGCGCGTGCCGACGCCGGCGGGGACGATTCACGCGGCATGGCGCAAGGAAGGTGCGACCTGGCAAGGCCAAGTGCGCGTGCCGCGCGGGCTGACCGGACAATTCATCTGGGACCGGAGCAACGGCCGGGTTTCCTCGATCTCTGTTGACGGCAGGCCGGGACGCGAAACAGGAGCCCACGAACTGGCGGAGGGCGATCACGCGATCACCGTGCGCTGTCTTTGATCTGCGGGAAATACGAGACGCGCAAATTTGTGCAGCCGTAGGGCACAAGCTCGATGAATTCCTCCCGGTCCAATAGCCCGTCCGGCCCTTTATAAATCTCCACGTTCTTGTCGGTAGTGGGAGGGAAAACCGAAGTGAACCTGCGGGCCGGCACGCGTATTTTGACCGGGCTGTTGACCCACGGCATTGCCGGCCGCGCGCGGCTTTCAACCACGCGCATGGCGGATTTGCGCTCCAGGCGTCGGCGGCTCAAGGCGTAATTCCATGTAACCAGCTTCCAGGAATGCCATACTCCCGGGATTTTTTTATTTATTGGACGCGCCTCGAACCACGACCAGCCTTTCGGCAGGGGCGTCAGGGGCTTGCCGGGGATTGATTTCCAGTCCGGCTTGATCGGCAGGCAGAAGAGCAGAGGCCCGCGCTCGATTGCCAGCGGCCGCTTATTGCTGAAATCACTGTCATTTACTTCCACAACTTTCACTTCCATTGGAAGAGTCAGGCGGATTGTGTCGCCCGTTTTCCATTCCCGGGCAACTTCAAAATAGCTGCCCCGCTTCGGTTTTGCCTGAAGGGGGCGCCCGTTGACCTGCAGGCTGGCTTTGCGGCACCAGCCCGGTATGCGGAAACGAACCGGGAGGCGCGCAGGCCGGCTGAGCGCCAGCTTGAATTCAACTGTGTCCCGAAACGGGTACTCTGTTTTTTCCTCAATAACCAGCCTCAGCCCGGGCGCGGGCGCGCACTCAATCCGGCACGGTCCGTAACACGGCATTACAACACCTCCGGCCCGGTCGGAAAGACAAAGGCCGCGGACGTATTCCGGCAGAACGCGCACTGCTTGCGCGGGGCAGCAGGCCACCGGGTAAACCGGCGCGTAAATCTCCATATCAGGCCGGTTGCTAAACATGGCCGACAATGACGTGGCAAAAAACTGGTTGGGCGAGGTCATGTAGGCAATGGCGCGGCCATCCTTCTTCTTGCCGCCCTGCGAGCCGTTGAAGACAGCCTTTTCGACCAGGTCGCAATATGAAGGCTGGCCGGTGATTTGGGCCAGCCATGAAAATGAATGAGCATAGGTCACAAAATTGCAGTATTCGGTCTCGCAGGCGGCGCCGGGCGGACCGATCATTTCGTTGTTGGAAGGAGGCGCGCCGGTAAGTTGAAAGCATTTACGGACCACCTTGCGCGCGGCTGTCTCGCTGGCCCTGAGGAAAAAGCGCCGGCCGGTGGCCGCGTAGAGAATCGCCGCCAGGGGCAGCCAAATGCCGTAGGCAACCGCGTGGGCGGAATTGTAATCTAATCGCGGCCCGGACAAGTCCCGTACCGAATTGGGGAAATCCTTTTGTTTCCCAAGCCACTCCATGTAGCCTTCCGCCCATTGCAGCAGGCGCCTGTCGCCGGTTTGAAGGTAGACAATGACCAGGGATTCAATGATCATGGGCCCGGCGTAGCCGGTCTTGTGTTTTCCCCAGTTGTTGACGAACCAGAGCAGGCCGCGCCGGCACGCTTCGAGCACATTTTTATCGCCGGCGGCCTCGTAATACGCCATCAGGGCACGGACAGCCCAGGCAACGCCGAAGGCATTAAAATCCTGCTTGCGGTTATCGGTGCGGCGATATGAGCCTATGTAGCCATCCGGCTCCTGGGCGGCGAGGACGCCCTTGACCCACTTGGCCGCCTTTTTCTTGAGGCCGGGATCATCCAGGACAAAGGCCAGCTGGACAAGGCCGGTCCAGTAAGTGGCGGAAATCTCCGAGCACCAGGCCGTGCTGATTCCGCGTTTTTTTGAGCGGGTAATGAAGGGCTTGCCGATCATGTCCGGCTCGAGCTCATCCATGTGGCCGCTCATGCCGGCGGCTTCCACCCGCATCTGGCGCGCAAGCCAGCCTCGCGCCCTGATGGAGCCCAGCGGCAGGCGGGTGAAGCGGGAGTAGTTATTTACACCCTGACTGGCATCAGCAAAGGCAACGGTTCTGGAATTGCTGCATTGCATAATGAATTTTCCCCGTAAGGCCATACGAACCTGAATCTTATGTCCGGAAGGTTTTCAATTCCGGCTCAATACGTCAAGAATAATCACGCATCAAACATGGCAGCCATAAAAGGAATTTCATGGGCTGCAACATGGCGATAATATCTGCTTGATTGCCGCCAAAATCATATTATTGTTTTCTGGGTTTTTGGTTACATTGCCGGATTCCAAGGAGTCAATTCAAAACATGAACAAGCAGACCAGACTGGCGCTGATCGGCGCGGGCAACCGCGGGCGGGGCATCTTCGGCCAGTACACCCTCGACATGCCCCACCGGGTGAAATTCACGGCGGTGGTGGAGCCCGACCGTGACAAGAGGGAATCGTTCGCCAGCCAGCACGGGATTGTGCCAGGACGCTGTTTCGCGGACATCAAATCCTTTTTCGACGCAAAGCTCACGGAAGTGGAGGGAGTGGTCATTGCCACCCTCGAAGACCGGCGCCTTGAACCGGCCATGCTGGCGATGAAAAGCGGCTACCACATCCTGATGGAAAAGCCTATCTGCGTGAACGCCAGGGACCTGATCCGGCTTTACGACGCCGGCAAAAGCTACCGGAACATCTTCATCGTCTGCCACCAGATGCGGCTTTCGCCCACCTTCCGCACGATCAAGGACATCATTGATTCGAAGCGCCTGGGCGAAATAACCTGCATCCAGCACAGCGAGAACCTCTCTTACTCGCACATGGCCCACTCGTTCGTGCGCGGATTTTTCAACTCGCAGCGCCTGAGCCCGATGCTCCTGGCCAAATCCTGCCACGACATGGATTTGCTCTGCCACCTGACCGGGCGCCGGCCGCTCAAGGTGGCCTCCTTCGGTTCGCTCCAATACTTCCGCCGCGAAAACTGCCCAAAGGGTGCGCCGAAATATTGTCTGGAAGGATGCCGGCACTACCACACCTGCCCCTATCACGTGCTCAAGCTTTACTTTGACGAGGATTCCGACCCGGCCTTCCTGCGCCAGATGGGAGTGGTCCGGGACAAGAACCACCTGCGCGAACTGCTCATGAAGAACCGCTTCGGGCGCTGCGTGTTCCAGTGCGACAACGACGTGGTGGACAACCAGGTCGTCCAGGTCCAGTTTGAGGACAACATAACCGCCTCATTCACGATGTGCGGGCACAACGGCGCGGAAAGACGCATGACAAAAATCAGCATGACCAACGGCGAAATTGAATATGACGGCATCAGCGGCCTGATAAAAACCTGGAGCTTTGAGCCGCTCCTGGAGGACGCCCTCAAGGTTAAGAGGAAAGGCACCCACGGCGGCGGCGATCGCGCCATCATGGATAATTTCCTGGATGCGATCGATTCCGGCGACCGCTCAATCCTGTTCACCCCGATTC
>JBAYWJ010000034.1:0-17015 GCA_041674125.1 Kiritimatiellia bacterium | reverse complement strand
GCCATGGAAACTGCCGCCGCCGGAAGATGACCAATGCGGGGGCGTGGCCGAGGGTAAGTTCCCAAATGAGTTCAACAATCCCGACCCCAACCCGGGTGCGTGGAAATGACAAATTAACCGGCACGATGCCGGCGGCATGCCGCGCAGGGCGGATTTCAATCCACGTCCCTCAGGCGCAGGTCGTCCTCGTCCAGGCCGAGGTAGTGTCCGAGCTCGTGCAGGAAGGTCCGGCGCAACTCATCGCCGAAGCTCCTGCCGCTCGCGAGCGACTCCTCGTGGATATTTTCCAGGAAAAGGAAGATCTGGGGCGGCAGGGGTGCGTTGTCGTCGCCGTCGCGCAGCGACGGGCCGGTGAAGAGTCCCAGGCAGTCGCCCTCGATGCCCTCCTCCCGCTGGCGGGCGTCAGGGCGCTCCTGCAAAACAACCGCGGCGGAATCGAGCTGCGCGCGCAGCTCCTCCGGCAGGCGGGCCATGATCTCCCGGGTGACGCGCTCCGCCCGGCGCCGGAAATCCTTCATTCTGGATTTGCTTTCGTTCATTCTCAAAACCTTTGTTCGGCCGGTATCTTCAGCTGGATGGCGCGCGGAATCACCTTGATATCGAACCTGTCGCTGGTGGTGAGCATTTCGCCGTCGTACTGCACGGCCTCCCGCCGCGAGAGCCGTATGCTGATCTCGGCGCCCCGCTTGCAGGTTGAAACCCGGCTGAGCTTGTCCGCCATGCGCTGGATTTCGCGCGGGTTGCCGCGCAGGGCCAGGAGGTAGCGGGCAAGGTAATCGTAGTGGCCCGCAAAGACCACGGCCTCGAAAAGCCCGTCGTTGGCAAACGAGTCCGGGCAGATGACGAACTCGCCGCCGTAGATGCGCGTGTTGTTGACAACCAGGTTGAGAACCGGGCCGCTGTACCACGGGGAGCCATCGACGGCGACCTCGGCTTCGATCGGATCGTGGTTCCAGAACCTGAGCCCCATGCAGAAAGTGTAGAGGATGTTCCCCTTGATGATGCGGCGCAGGAGCGGGTATTTAATGATTTCGTTCTTGTAGCGGTTGTGCTCCTCCAGGATGCGCGAATCCAGGCCGATGGTGAGGGCGTCGACAAAGTAAAGATCCCCCATCCTGCCTATGTCGAGGTAATAGTCAGCCCCGTAGCGGATCGTCGCCACGGCGCGGCGCAGGTCCCTGGCGAAGACATTTTCGCGCGCGCCGAGCCCGAACGACTTGGCGATGTCGTTACCGGTCCCGAGCGGTATGAGGGCGTAGGGCGGCAGCTTGCGGGCCGGGTTTTCCGCGCGGAAGCGCATCAGGCCGTTGATGATTTGGGAATGGGTGCCGTCGCCGCCGATGCCGCAGACGACGCCGTATTCTCCCGCGCCGGCCGCGGTCATCTTCCGGCAGACGGCATCCGCCAGCGGCTCGCCGTCAACCATGAAGAGCTCGTGCGTTATGTTTAACTCTTCAAGGAGCGAGACGACCGCCGGCCAGCGCTGGCGGCCGAGCCCGTTCCCGGAGGTCGGGTTCAGGATGCAGAGAATGTGTATGCTTTCGCTCATCGCCCGCGCGGTTTATGATTTTATAGTTTCAATTTAATAATAATTAAACTATGCTCGTTTGGAAACATAAATATTCCGGTGCTGACTATGACTCTTTTCGCAAACTGGGAAGCCGCAAACGTCTTGTCCTGGCTTCCCGTTGAAATTGGCTTTCACGTGGGCATTTTCCTGCTGGTCTGCTACAGCTGCCTGACCACCCGGCGCGAATCCGCGGCCACCATTCTATGGATTTTCGTGGCATGGTCTTTCCCGGTCGTCGGCCCGCTCCTGTACCTGATGTTCGGCATAAACCGCGTACCGCGCAAGGCCCTGCGCAAGCAGAAGGCCAGTCGCCGCCTGCAGGCCGAGCGCCAGACCCGCGCCGAAATAGCCATCTCCGGGGCCATGCTGCAGTGCGCGCGCGAATTCCTCGCTTCCGGCAAGGACGCCGAAAGCTGCATTTACCTGAACCGCACCCTCGACCGCCTGACGCCGGAAACTCCGCTCCTTGCCGGCAACAGCGCCACCCCCTTCGTGGACGGCGACCAGGCCTATCCGGCCATGCTCGCCGCCATCGCCGGGGCCCGCCGCCACATCCACCTGCAGACCTTTATCATCGGCAACGACGACACCGGCCGCAAATTCATGGAACTCCTGGCCGCCAAGGCCGCCGAAGGAGTCAAGGTGCGCTTCCTGTACGACGTGTTCGGATCCACCGCCGCGTTTGTCGGCGGACTGTTCGAGCGCTACTCCCGCGCACCCAACATGCGCATCCACGGCTGGACGCAGGCCAACCTCCTGAAGCGGCAGCTGCAGATAAACCTGCGCAATCACCGTAAAATCCTGGTCGTGGACGGCGAAACCGCCTTCACCGGCGGCATAAACTTGCGCAACGACAACCTCAGCCGCCCGGCCGCTCCGGCCATCCGCGATTATCACTTCATGTTCCGCGGGCCGGTCGTGCACGAGTTCCAGTATTCCTTCCTCGACGACTGGCATTTCATGACCGGCGAAAGCCCGCGCGAGCTGCTGCAGCCGGAATACTTCCCCGCTCTGGCCCCGGCCGGGCCGGCCCTGGCCAGGGTGGTCAGCAGCGGGCCCACCCCGGAGGAAATGGAGGCGGCCGCCAAGGTGTTCTTCGAGTGCATTAACTGGGCGCGCCGCGAGCTGCTGGTCGTGACGCCCTACTTCGTCCCGAGCCAGGACATCCTCCGCTCTTTCAAGTCCGCAGCCGCGCGCGGCGTGGATGTGCGAGTGCTGCTGCCGGAGAAGAACAACCACATCTACACCGGCCTGGCCAGTAAAGCGCTTTACGAGGAGCTCCTCGACGCGGGCGTGAGGATATTCGAGAGGAAGCCGCCCTTCATGCACGCGAAGGCCTTGCTCGCGGACGGCCGCGCGGCGCTGGTGGGCAGCGCCAACCTGGACATGCGCAGCCTGAGGCTAAACTACGAGTCCAACGCCCTTGTCTTCGACGGCGAGTTCACCGGGCGCCTGGAGGAGATCATCCGCGCCGACTTCGCCTCAAGCCGCGAAATCAGCGCCCGCGAATGGCGGCGCAGGAAGCTCTGGCGCAAAATATCTGAAAACGTCTGCTATCTGATGATGCCGGTGCTGTGAGCGCAAGGCCCATTGTATCCTGAAACTATCCCGTTAATGTTTGATTATTCGAATTTTATCATTGGGATTTATTTGGGATTTGGAAATTGGATATTGGAATTTGCGGACATCAGTCTTCATCTTCCTGGCCGGACTTAAACCCGCAAATGCCGCGCTTTGAGGATTCAATGAATTCGCACATTTCGGTCGCGTAGGGAGACTGGATTTCCCTCCTGACTTTTTCAGCCGCCTGGGACATGTTTAAACCCGAGCGGAAAATCGTCATAAATATGCGCTTGACCACCAGGCGGTCGGCGGCGGATATACCCGCGCGGCGCAGCCCCACCACGTTCAGGCCGGCGGTGACATTGAGGCGAACGCTGGCGGCGGTGCAGAACGGCAGCACGTCCTGGCTGATACCGCTGTTGCCGCCGAGCATCGCCATGCGCCCGATGCGCACGAACTGGTGGATGACGCAGTTGCCGCTGATGAAAACGCGCTCGCCTACCTCGACGTATCCGGCCAGCAGGGCGCCGTTGGCAATGACGACGCTGTTGCCCAGCTTCACATTGTGCGCCAGGTGGCTATTGGCCATCAGGTAGCAGCTCTGCCCCACTTCCGTGACTGTTTCCGGCTTTGTCCCGCGGTGGATTGTGACCCCCTCGCGGATGGTCGTGCCGGGGCCGATGCGGACGTAGCTGACGCTGTCCTTGTAGGCAAGGTCCTGGGGCAGGTCGCCGATGACGGCGTGGGCGTGGATTGAGCAGCCGCTGGCGACCGAGGTATGGGGGTAAATGACTGCGTGCGGGCCGACCTTCACACCGGCGCCCAGCCGGACCTTGTCTTCGATGACGGCATAGGGTCCGACGACAACATCATCTGCTAATTCCGCATTTTTACTAACCAGCGCCGTGGGATGTATTTGCATTTCTTGCCCCTTGGTAAAGCCATGAATAATAGTTTATTTACGGCAACCTGCAAATACAAATTTCGGAGTTTCCAACCGTGGAGACCAGCGGAACCGAGGAGAAGAAGGCTGTGCTCGATTCATAAAAATACGAAAGATTATTCCGGTTTTGGAAAAAATTAGAAAAAACAAAATATTATGCCAATGATTGAAGGTGAATAACTGTTTCCCCTCAGCTATATGAATATTTCCATGGAGACGGGACGACCTCGTCCCGTCTTATACGGCCTGTGGTCAGGCCGTCTCCAATCAAGACTGAAGTCTTACGAATTAGCTATGCATGGTAAAGCCGATTTACAGGATGACAACAAAGACACTATCAAACGAAATAAGGTAGGTTCAATAAATGGTATTATCCATCACGGATTAAAGCCGGTCGGAATAGACTTCACCATTTAAGAAGCTATCGGGGCCGGGCCGTATTGGCGCCATGAATTCCGGACCTGGAGCGCGATTTGTTCAACCGTCATTCCGGGCTCTACCATTACCCAGTCCACGTCGGCCTGGTTCCGGAACCAGGTCATCTGGCGCTTGGCGTATTGGCGCGTCCGCCGGCAGGTCAGCTCAACCGCCTCTTCGACCGTGATCTTTTTGCGCAGCACCGCGAAAGCCTCGGCGTAGCCGATCGCTTGCATGGCGGTCGGGGATTTTTCGATGCCTTCTTCCAGGAGCCGCTCCGCCTCTTCCAGCAGGCCATTTGCATACATTTTCCGCACGCGCTGGAGGATCCGCTCATCGAGAATGGCCTTCGGCATGGATAACCCCGTGATTTTCGGCCCCTTGCCCAACGCCTTCCATGTTCCACCCGCCGCCCCCTTGTCCGATGCTTCAAGCAGGCGCACGAGGCGGCGCGGGTTGTTCTTGTCGGCCAGCGCCTCGTAGAGTTCAGGAGTCCTCGCGCGCACAAGCTCCTGGAGGGCGCCAAGCCCCTTTTCATTGAGTAACGCTTCCGCCGCGGCGCGTACGGCCGGGTCGGGCGCCGGCAATTTCCCCAGGCCGTGGGTAAGGCTCTTGATGTAAAGCCCGGTGCCGCCGACCATGATTATCTCCCGGCCGTCCGCAAACGATTTCCCGATCGCCTCAATGGCGTACGCGCGGTACTGCCCGGCGCTGAAAGCTTCCGTGGGCGCCACCAGGTCCAGCCCCCAGTAACGGACCCGATCGCGTAATTCCCGGCATGGCTTTGCCGTGCCGATATCCATGCCGCGGTAAACCATCATGGCATCGGCCGAAAGGATATCGTATGATTTTTCCTCGGCGATGCGCTGGGCAACGTCGCTCTTGCCGGCGGCGGTAGGTCCGGCCAGGATATATACTTGGGGTTTAAAGTTCACAGTTAAGAGCTCACAGTTCAAAGCTCATAGTTGAAAGTTAAATGTTGAATGTTGAACGTTTCTGTAATCAGGTTTTCCAACGGCCAGGCGCGCGTTGTTAGCGTGAAATTCAGGCAGGATCAGCCGGGCCGGCCTTGCGGGTGATAACCGGCCAGAACGACGCCAGCAAATAAAGTCCCACCCCGGTGCAGATGGCGGCATCGGCAATATTAAATGCCGGCCAGTGGAGGCCGCGCCAGTAGAAATCGAGGAAGTCGGTCACCCACCCCAGCTTGACGCGGTCAACCAGGTTGCCGGTGATGCCCCCCATGATCAGCCCCAGGGCCGCCGCGAAAACCATCCTGCCCCCTGAAAGATACTTATGGGAAAAGGCCGCCAGCAGGAGAACCGCCAGCGATAAAATCGCCAGCCATTCGTTCTGGTTCTGGAGCGAGCCCCACACCGCGCCCGTGTTGCGCACGTAGGTGAGGTCGAAAAACGAAGTGATAACCGCCCTGGACTCGCCGTGCACGAAAGCCGAGCGCACAGCGTGCTTGGTTATCTGGTCGGCCGCCAGCACCACAAAAGCCAGCAAAAGCGTGGCCGCCAGCCGGCGTGAGCTTGCGACCGGATGGGGATCAGGGTTCAAATGTCATTCATCTTCCGCGGCCGACTCGGCGGACGCCTTGTCGGACGAGTGAAAATAAGGCGAGGACTCAAAGGTCTTGAACTTTTTGCCGCCGGCCTCGCTCTTGGACTTGCAGGCAATGCACATGCGCGCATAGGGCACGGCCTTGAGGCGCAGCTTCTCGATGCCCTTGCCGCAGCTCTCGCATACGCCGTAGGTGCCCATGCCCAGGCGGTTCAGCGACTCGTCTATCTCGAAGAGTATGTCCTGGTCGAGGCTGACGCGGTTGAGTGCGAAGTCGCGGTCAAAGTTATCGGTGCCCTGTTCCTCGGAGCGGTAGCTGACCTCGTTATCCTTATCCGAGCGGCTGAGGTTGTCGGTTGCAAGGAAGTTTATCTGGCCGGTCACATGCTCGCGCAGGCGCATCAGGAAATCGCGTTTTTTCCTGGCTTCCGCAAGGGGAAGGTATTTGTTGCCCTTAACCGCGCCGCTGCCTTTTGCAAGCTGGTCCACCGTGATGTTGAAGGCCTTGCGGCCCGATTTGCCGCGCGCGGGAATCGCAGATTTGGCGGCGGAGCGCGCCTGTGTTTTTTTTGTTTTCTTGTTTGCTTTTTTTCTCATTTCTTGCCCGGGTTTATACTGGATTATTACGCGAGAATCAACCCGCTTTAATTTATTATCCGCAAAGGGCAGCTTATTAACACGCTCCCAAGCCCGTGTCAATGAAGATCGGCAACTTATTTTTGCCGCCGGGCAATCGGGCGCAAGTCCTTGAGCACGGACCGCGCAAGCACCGGGGTGGCGCCGCGTTGCCCGCAAACGAAGGCGGCCAGGCGGTTGGCCGATTCCACGGTCGCCTGCCGGCCGGCGCCGTTCAAAAAACCCATGACGATGGCCGCCGCAAACGAATCGCCGGCGCCGACCGTGTCTACAACCATTGGCGCGAGGGCCGCGGCCTCAAAGGAGCCCTCCCGGCAATAAAGCACGGCGCCACGCGAGCCCCTGGTGAGCGCGACCGCTTCAAGCCGGAACCTGCGCATGAGGGAAGCGGCCAATTCTTGCTCGCCGCCCCTGAGGCGCAGCATGCGGGCCACCGTAACGAGCTCTTCGTCGTTCAGCTTGAAAATATTCGCGAGCCCGAGGAGGGCCTCAACCGTGGCGCGGCTGTAAAAGGACTGCCTGAGGTTGATATCGAACACCCTCAAGGCCCGGGCGGGCACGTGTGAAAGAAAACAGCGTATGGCCGCGCGGCTGGCCGGCGAGCGCTGGGCGAGGGAGCCGAAGCAGACCGCGTCGGCGCGCCCGGCCAGCGCGCGCAGCTCCGGGGTCATGCGGATAAAATCCCAGGCCGCGTTGCGCCGTATGTCGTATTCCGGCTTGCCGTCCCGGTCCAGGGCAACGGCCACCAGCCCGGTCGGGCGGGCGCTGTCGCGCGCGATGTATCGCCGGCTCAGCCCCATTTTTTTCAGCCGGCCGAGGATGTCGCGGCCGTCCCGGTCGCGCCCTACGGCGCTCACGATGCAGCTTCGCGCCCCGAGCGCGGAGGCAAACCAGGCAAAATTCGCAGGGGCTCCCCCGAGCTGCCTGCCCGAGGGGAGCATGTCCCAAAGTATTTCGCCTATCCCGATTACCAGAGGCTTTTTCATGACTGCCCCGGAAAATATCATTGTAATACGCATTTGACAAGCCGGCGGCGGCTGGTATTATTTTTTAAACATAGATTGCATCAACATTCAATCCGGAGGAATACCGATGAGCTTGTTCGCACTGGTCGTGCTTGGCATAATAGTCCTGCTGGCCATCGTCCTGATAGCCATATACAACAAGCTGGTTGCCCTGCGCAACCGCTTCAAAAACGCCTTCGCGCAGATTGACGTCCAGCTCAAGCGGCGCTACGACCTGATTCCGAACCTGGTGGAAACCGCCAAGGGCTATATCCAGCACGAGCGCGGCACGCTGGAAGCCGTCACCAACGCGCGCAACCTGGCCTCGGCCGCCGGCCAGAAGGCCGCCGCCAATCCCGGCGACGCCGCCGCCATCCAGGGCCTGATGGGCGCCGAAACCGCGCTCACCGGAGCGCTGGGCAGGCTCTTCGCGGTGATGGAAGCCTACCCGGACCTGAAGGCCAACCAGACGATGCAGTCCCTCATGGAGGAGCTGACTTCCACGGAAAACAAGGTTTCCTTCGCGCGCCAGGCCTACAACGACTCGGTCATGATTTACAACACGGCGCGCGAGACGTTTCCGGCCGTGCTCCTGGCCGGCATGCTCGGGTTCCAGGCCGCGCAGCTTTTCGAGATCACCAACCCCGTGGAAAAGGAAGCGGTCAAGGTGTCTTTCACCGGCACAGGCAAATAGCGCCTTAAACATGAGGAACGGCGAAGAAAACCAAGAATGTTTACCAAGGATGACATTGATTAACGCGGATGGTGAAGAATAAATTTGTCCCGACCTTCCAGACAGCCGGGATCCTTGCCAATCCTTGGTTGTTTCTGACCTCTTGCAAAGATGGACTTCTTTGAACACCAGGAACGCGCCAGGCGCAAAACCGTCGTCCTGGTATTTTTTTTCATGGCCGCGGTCGCCCTGATCATACTGGCCGTTTACGCCGCGCTGTCGTCAATTTTTCTGGCCGCCGGAAAACCCGCCACCGCCGCCGGCGACTGGGCTGCCGCAGCGGTGCGATTATGGGACCCCGACTTCTTCATCTTGACCGCCTGCGGCACGATCCTGGTTATCCTGGCCGGCACGCTTTACAAGACAAGCATGCTTTCCTCGGGCGGCGAAGCCGTGGCGCGCATGTTCGGGGCGCGGCGCATATCCCCGGACACCCTGTCTCAGCCCGAGCGTCGCCTGCTGAACGTGGTGGAGGAGATAGCCATCGCCTCCGGCATGCCACCTCCCCCTGTTTACATCCTCGATGACGCCAGCATCAACGCATTCGCCGCCGGATTTTCGGCCAACGACGCTATCATCGGCGTTACGCGCGGCTGCATGAACCTTCTCTCGCGCGACGAGCTCCAGGCGGTTATCGCCCACGAATTCAGCCACATCCTCAACGGCGACATGCGCCTCAACATAAGGCTCATGGGGGTCCTGCACGGCATTTTGCTCATCAGCCTGATCGGCTGGTGGATTTTCAGGATATCAGCCCAGCCATCCCGCTCGTCCTTCGGCGGCGGCCGGAGCAAAAAAGGGGGGGCTTCTGTCGCAATTCTCCTGGCCGGCCTGGCGCTGGCCGTCATCGGATACATCGGCGTGTTTTTCGCGCGCCTCATCAAGGCTGCCGTCTCGCGCCAGCGCGAGTTTTTGGCCGACGCCGCCTCGGTCCAGTTCACGCGCAACCCGGGCGGCATGGCCGGCGCCCTTAAAAAAATCGGCGGCCTGGAGCTCGGCGGAAGGATTGACAGCCCGAACGCGGAGGACGCCTCGCACTTCTTCTTTGCCGACGGGCTCGCGCGGTCGTTCTTCGGCCTGATGTCCACCCACCCCGCCCTGGAGGAGCGCGTGCGCAGGATTGATCCTTCCTTCAACGGCAACTTCCCGCGCACCCAGCTCCGGCCGGTTTTCGCTGACGAAGAGGCCCAGTCCTCCGGAGCCGCATTCGCCTCCGCAACCGCCCGCGGCGCCATGGCAGGGGCCGCTCCGCTACCCATGGCGGAGCTCAACTCCAAACAGGCCCTGGACGCGGTCGGCAAAATGGATTCGGGCGCCTTGCAGTCGGCCGCGCTCTGGCTGTCCGCGCTGCCGCCGGCGCTCCGTTCGGCAGCGCGGACTCCGGATTCCGCCCGAGCGCTTATCATGGCGATCCTGCTCTCTGATGACAAGGGCGCCCGCTCCAGCCAGCTTGCTTACATCAGGGAAAAAGCGGGCCAGGGCTCATACAACGCGGTCTTGGCGCTGGAGCCTCAGGCAAAAGGCTGCGCGCGAGAATCGCTGCTGCCGCTGATCGAGCTGGCATCCTCCGCCCTGCGCGGGATGCGCGCTGAAGACCTAAAGGCTTTTGCCGCGCACCTGCGCGCTCTTGTAGAAGCCGACGGCTCGATCACGCTCCTGGAATACATGGCCCAGGCCGTGGTCGCGGCCAACATCCGCATCTGGACCGGACGCGCTAACAGGTCGCGCATTGCATCTTCCGATCCAAAGCTTTTCGCGCCGGCCATGCAGGTCGTTCTTTCCACCCTGGCGTACTACGGCAGCGCCGGCGCGGAAGCCGCCGGGAAGGCTTTTTCCGCGGCGGCGGCCAAGCTCCCCGGGCGCCCGGCGGCCGCCATCCTGCCGCAGGAAAAATGCGGCCTCCAGCAGACCGACCGGGCGCTCTCCGCCCTCGCGGGCGCAGCACCGGGCATAAAGAAAAATTTCCTGGATGCGTGCTTCGATTGTGTCGCGCACGACGGCAAGACCGGAATAGTTGAGGCCGAGCTTTTGCGATCGGTGGCGGCAGCCCTCGACTGCCCCGTGCCGCCCCTGCTGCCTTCCGCCTCCTGATAAAATCCGCTTCCGCCGCGCGCGCCTGCGCTGCCGCGCCTGGATTTTCTAGAACCTCAAGGTGACTTTTGCCCTTCCGCCCCTGAGCCTGAGGCGCACGGTTTCGACGGACGGGTCATAAACACCCCCTTCGCATGCGGCGGCGCGCACGCCTTCCGGATGCGGCAGGCGCAGGAACACCTCGCGGGGAGGATTCTTGCCGGCGCAGCGGAATTCGGCGGTGATTATTCCTTTTTCTGTTTCGGAATTCACCTGAAGGCGGAGCGGGCCAAAATAGGATTTGACCCCTTCCAGCGTGATTGACTCGCCGTTTTCAAGCCATTTCCTGGGAACGGCGCCCAGGAGCCTGAGAGAGTCGCCATCCTCAAGGTAAAGCATCCACCGGGTCTGCATGAGGAACCAGGCTTCCTCGTGGGTCTTGTGCTCGCTGGCGTGGTAGTAATGCTCCCACCAGGTGTAAGTTTCGCGGTCGTGCAGGGCCGTCATCTGGTTGTAATATGCTTTCAGGAATGCCTTCACTTCCCCGCGCCGGATGTGCGCGAAATCGTGGCGGGAATAATAGGGCTGGCTTAAGGCCGCGTTTTCCAGCGTGACGGGGTATTGGTTTGTTTTAAGGAGGAAGGTTGTGCCGATTTCTTCCGGATCCAGCACCTCGGAAATTACCAGCCACATGGCACCGACAAGGCACCCGCGGGCAGCAAAGGCGCCATGGGTGAAACAGGTGCCGCCGTCCGCGAAGAGCTGGATGCCTCCCGTGTATTCAACCCAGGGCGGCATGAGCGGCGCCCAGGATCCGTCGCCGAGCGGCATCACCGGGGCCCTGGCCTGGGCAAAATAAAAACCTGCCCGGATATCGCGCCTGTATTCCCGGCATTCATTTTCAAGCCGGTCCGAATAGCCGCGGTCAACGCGGGCCGCTATTTCGGCCACCCGCTTCAGTCCGATGTATGTGCCGGCGTTGAGAAAAAACTGGTGATAATAATCCTCGGGGTCGGCGACCTTGCCGTCAACCATTCCGTAAAAACCTTTCTTCCGGAATTCCTCTTTTTTGTTTTTTTCGCGCCATTCCATAAGGTAATTGACGGCTTTTTTAACCTTCGGCATCACGCGCCGGAGCCACTTAACATCCCCCGTGTACCGGAAGTGCTCCCCGATCGTCCATAGGAGCGGCCCGGTTTCGCTCTGGTAGCGGGCAAAATTCTGGATAAAACCGTTCGCCTGCTGGCGCTCCAGGAAGAACTGGATCGAGCGCTCCGCCAGCTTGTGCCACCCCATGGAATCGTAAAACTGGATGATGGGCGCGCTCTCGGTGCCGATCGGCGAATACCAGCCGATAGTCGCCAGCGCCGGCCCGGAAGTCTCCCGGCCCATGGTCACCAGGTCGCAGTGCAGGAGCCCGGCTTTGATGCCTTCATCTATCGGCTTCTCGGGCACCGAGATCTTGGCCGCCGAGGCCAGCTTTGCATTCCAGAATTTGCGGCATCCCTCAAGGTGCTTGTCATAATCCATCCTCATGAGCGCCTCCGCCCGCGCGCGCGAAACCGGCGAATGGGGTATGATCAGGTCAAAGACCGTCCTGCCGCCGGGCGGCACCAGGATCGCCATCTCCTTTTCAGGCATGGGTTTCCCGTCAATGCGCTGGACCGCAAGCACCTTGCCATCCGGCGTGAAAGCCTTGTATCCATCCTTGAACTTGTATTCCGGCAATTTCCCTCCGGCGGGCAGCGGCTGCGGACTCGGATAAGCGGCCTTGAACCACGCGTAGCGCGGCACCCGGCCGGCATTGACCGCCTCCACGCGCACAAAGCAGACGACTTCCTGATCGCGCTTGCGCATCTCGGCCTCCAGTAATGGCCCGAGCTTTTCGCGTTCCTCGGCCCTGAGCATGTTGCCGTGGGTGTTCGCGTAACCGGCTTGCCATTCTGTGCCGCGCACATTCCGTTGCCCCAGGTATTCTTTTTCAAGCGTGGCGAAAATGGTGAGGTTATAGTGCACATCCTGCTCAACCTGCGCGGAATGCAGGATCGGCAGCACCCCATCTTCCAGCCGGCGTGAAATGCGCGGGCGGCAGGAAGCCCCTTGCCCGATCACAAAGCCGATCTGGTAGGCGGACTGCTCCATCCCGGGAATAGACTGCGAAAACGAATGATAGCAAGGCCTGATCCTGCCCCAGAATTTCTGATTTTCTTCATACCCCACCCGGAACATGCGCATGTCGCGCGCGATTCCCAGCCAAGTGGAACAATACTGGTCCCGGTTGTACCGTGCGGCATTGGCATACGATTCTTCCGGCTCGTTTTCAAACCGCTGGAAGTCGGAAAGCACACTTTTCGCCGCAACGGCTCCAGCCACCTCGCCGAAACTCCGCCGGTCGGACGCCGGTGTTACCGCAACGCCAAACTCCGGGATATATACGGGGCAACCGGAGCCCACGTCCCTCAGATTGAAGGAAAACGGATTTGTTTTTGAAGAAACATGGATGATGGTAGGGAAAGATCCGCGCTTGAGCGTGAACTCGGCCAGCTCGATTTCCAGGCGCCCGCCGCGCGGCATTTTAAACCTGGCGCCCGCAATCGAGCCCGCCGCGGATTCCATGCGCCCTAGTTTGCCGTTCAGGACTTTAATTACGCCTTCCACCGGGCCGGTTTTCCATGTAATCGCCGTTTTCATTTCTTAATCCCTAGTTGTTGTTTTTTTTAACACAGTATTATTATCTTGCCGTGCGCCTGAGGAAAAGGCCGCGACCGGTCGCCAGGCCGGTTTCGAGATCTATGTTGTCCTGATAAAAGGAAGAATCCTCAAAGGCATCCCCGGTGCGGGCGAGCCAGTCTGCCAGCATTTTTTCGAGCTCGGGCGGCACCGCCCGGCCGCCTCCCTTTGCGACAAGGTTATTTTTCTGGAAAGGATCAGAGGTGTTATCATAAAGGAACCAGGGGCCGTTCCGGTCCCGAACATAAGTGTGCTTACCTGTGCGGATGCCGCGGTATGGCCGCATGAAGCCGGCCGGGTATCCCCTGGGTTCATCGGCGCAATTGCCCCAGCGCTTGCCCCAGGTCACGGCGTTGCACGGCCAGAGCAGGAAAGACGATTCCGGTGCGCGCATCGGCAAGCCCCTGAGCATGGGCGAAAAGTCAGCGCCTTCAATCCCGGAGGGGATGCTCGTCCCTGCCAGGCCCATGGCAGTCGGCAGCACGTCGGTCAAGCTGAAGGGCGCATCCGAATGCAACCCTCGCTTGACATGGCCGGGGTAGCGTATCAGGAATGGAATCCGGATTGACTCATCCCAGGGCTGGACCTTGTGCATCTGGCCGTGGGAGCCGAGCATCTCGCCGTGATCTGAAGTAAAGATCAATATAGTGTCATTGCGCAGCCCGAGTCTATCGAGCGCCTCCAGCAGCCGCCCGAAATTCCAGTCAATATTGGCAATCGACGCATAGTAACGCGCTGTGTAAATCCTCAAGGCCTCTTCCGGATCGGTAATTTCCCTGAGACGGTTGTCGCATTTCAAAATGCTTTCCGATATTTCAACGTTTTCCCTGAAACGCATCGCGCCAGGATCGAAAAGGCGCTCGAATTCAGGCGGAGCGCTGAAAGGCGTGTGGGGCGTACCCCACGAAACTACCAGGAAGAAAGGCTTTTTTTGACAATCGGCGGCATGGCGGCGCATGAAATCAATCGCAAGGTCAGTTTGCCCGTCCGGCTCCCATCCGTTAATTTGGATCGGCACGGGATCATCGCGATAATAAAAAGCATTGCGGTATTTGTGGGAACAGTGATGCACGGCCCAGTAGTCGAAGCCGTGCCGCATCTCTCCCGGCGGGATATAGCCTTCATGGCCGCCGTTGTACTTCGTGGTGCCGATAAAACCTTCGCCGGCCAGGTGCCATTTGCCGATGTAGCCGGTCGCGTGGCCATCGGCCTTCATCATTTTTCCCATGGAAGGCATGTCGGGCGGCAGCATCGAGTTGTTGGTCAGGACGGTGTGGCTCAGCGGATAGCGTCCCGTAAGCAGGCAGGCACGGGCAGGTGTGCAGACGGGGATATTTGAGACGGCGCAATCCATGGACGCCCCTTCGCCGGCAAACCGATCAAGGTTCGGCGTCTGGGCCTGTTCGTCGCCGGCGCACCCCATCGCCTGGCGGCGCATCTGGTCCACCAGCACAATCAACACATTCGGCTTCCGGGATGTTGCGGCCTCTCTCATGGTGCCTGTCAAAGCTACACTCCAAGCTGACCCAGCAGGCAATCAAAGCTGCTTGTTTCATAAAGCGGCGAATCGTGGTTGCCGCCCGGGATTTCGTGATAAACAAACTTTCTGTTTCCCTTCATCCTTTCCGCCAGGCCCCTCGACTGCTCAACCGGTATGATCAGATCGGCGCCTCCGTGCGAAAGATATACGGGCATGGAGAGCTTTGCCGGGTTTTGCTGGGCCGAATGCTTCCGGTATGTTTCCGGGACATCCTCCGGCATCCCGCCGTATGATGATTCGATCGCCGAGGCGATCTGATGAAGGACCGGCTTTTCCTGCCTGCGGCACCACTGAAGTCCAGCCGCAGCAATCCCGGCGGGAAATGACCGCCTTTAACTTCGGCCAGCTTAAGTGTTTTCATTTTCTTGAGCCCAGTTTCGCTTTAGCAAGAATTCGCTCCATGTTGGCGCCAAGCGCCTGGATAAGGTCTTTGTCAGGCACAGGCATGGACAAAAACCGCCCGAGTTCCCAGGCCTCGCAATGCGCACCGGTATCGGAGCCGAAGACGACCTGTTGTTTCCCAACCGCCCGCATGCTTTCCTCAAACGGCACGGGCGTGGTGAAAGTGCCGCAGAATTCAAGAATTACATTCGGATTGGCCTGCGAGAGCACCACCGCCTCGCTTCTCCCGCGGGTGCCACCGCCGGAATGGCCCAGGAGGAAAAAAGCGCCGGGGTATTTCGGGGCGATATCGTTGAGCATTGCCGGAGAGTTATACTTGTCATCCCAGGTATGGATCAGCACCGGCAGGCGATGTTTATGGGCATAACGCCACACCGGCCTGTATCCCGGATCGGACAGGGGAATCTTCCAGTATGCCGGCAGGAGCTTGAAGCCGACAAAAAAGCCGCGGGCAAAAAAATCATCCAGTTCCGCCGCCATTTCCCGGCCGAACCGCGGCGGAAAAGCCAGGTAACCCGCGAAGCGACTCCGGTATTTTGCCGCGGCATTTTCGGCCGCGCGGTTGCCGGCAACCGGGTCGCCGAAGAGCGCTTCCGATGAGCTTATGAACAGCTTTTGAACGCCCAGCCGGTCCATCTGCCGGACAAGTGCCGGGATCTTTTTATCCGGGTCATTTCCCCTTAAAAACCAGCCGCGCGTGGATGGGCCGACGTGCCCGTGGGCGTCGATGATCTTCACGCCTCCCGCCGGCAGCCCCGAGACAAATTTCTTCCAGATCGGCTTTTTGGCAAGGATGGCCGGCTCCCCGGAGAGTTTATTCCGCAGCGGCTTCAGACCGAGAAGCCGTTCTATGTTCCCATGGGCGATCAGCTCCTTATGCGCCCCCTTGATTTGCGCATGCGCCAGGGAGGCTGCGGCGGCGCCGTAATGGCTCCGGTAACCGATCCCGAAAAGTATGCGTTCAGCCCCGAAATGCTCCTCCAGCAGCCCGATGGTGTCCCGCATGTGCAGCCACGAAATATCCACGTAAACATTCGGGCAGCGCCACATGAGGTCCAGAACGGCGCCGAACCCCGGCCACATTTTCTGGGTTATGGCAAAATTAACTTTCCGGAATTTTGCGGCCAGGAATTCATAATCCCTGATATTTAACTCATCGTGGTATACGGGACAGTCCCAAAGCACCAGCGGCTTGAAGGCGGCCAGCTCTGCCAGCAGCCGCTCGATCTCACGTATCGGGAACCGGGAGAGTTCGGGCATCACGCGCAAGGCGCGCACCCGCCCGCACGACATGTTTGCCTTCAGAAAATCAAGGGTACCACGTTCAAAATAACAGGACGGCGTGACGACAAAGGCCGGGATCAACCGTTCGGCGAAGCCTCCGGCGTCTATCTCAGCCAGCAACTTCCGGTTTCCCCATGAAGGATTTATATTCCTGGCCTCGACGTGCCATACGAGCGAGCGGTCAATTTGCAGGTAATCCAGGTGAGCGATGAAACTTTCCATGTCCGGGAAGTCCGAATGTTCATAGACTCCGCGCCCCACGCCGCCGTTCACATTGAAAAAAACATTATCCTTCATATCGCATTTCTCCGGATTAATACGAGCCGCTTGCATTCAAGCATGCCAGGTTATATCTTCCCCCCGGCTTGTCAGGTTGTGAACATTAAGATCTGCGACCTCCTCGGTGCGCAGGGCGCCGAGCCACGGACCTTTTGCGCCGCGAAAATCAACCGTCAAATTATCCAGGCTTAAGGCGCGGATGTGCCGGAAAAACCAGGCGTAAGGTATCCCGCGCGCGGGCCAGCTCCCCCAAACCGACACGGGATAAGGCACGTCCG
>JBAYWJ010000033.1:0-17051 GCA_041674125.1 Kiritimatiellia bacterium | reverse complement strand
GTCCCGCCCTGCCGCGGCGCGGTCCAGCCTTCGTAGCCAAGGGCTTTACTACGGCGGAGTAGGCCCGGAGGCCGTCGCCCTACCAAAGATGCCCTGTCCCGACCTCTTCGAGTCGGGACCGCAGGGTTCTTTACTGTTTAGCCTGAATTTATTGAATCAAAAGCATGGATAAAGCACGGCGCATATTAAAGCGGCTTGCGATTATCATCGTCATTTTGATCGCGGTTGTTTACGGCGCCCTGTGGCTGCGCTGGCCCCTGGCGGCAAAACCAATACCGGGTCCGGAAGCCGGGCCCCATGCAAACTGGTGGGATAACCCGCGCCCCATGTCCCAGGCCGAGGCCGAGGCGCTCAGGTTTATTTCCAGCGTTACCTGGCAGCTGCCGCCCGAGGAGTCTTCCGGCGTCTGGAGCATGGGCGGCCGGCGGCAGACCGGCGTAAGCTCCATCCGCTACCATGCCGCCTTTGCCGGCTATGCCGCCGCCCTGGCCGGCATGCACACGCCCGCCTGCCCGGAGCTCACCGCAAAAATAATGCGCTCCCTCATCGCGCGCATGCTGGATAAGTTCACCTGGCATTACGTGGAATATTACTGGCGGCAGGCGCCGACCTTTCCCGACCCGGTTGCCTTTGAAAACATCATGTACAGCGGGCACCTGCTGCACCTGCTGGCGTATTACGAGGCCATCACCGGCGATGACCGTTACCGCACCGCCGGCTTTGATTTTGTCTGGGACGAAAGCACGCGTATCCATTACGACACCATGAAGCTGGCCGAAACCATCGCGGGCCTGATGCGCAGCTCGGACTGCGGCGGCGTCTGCTGTGAGCCCGGGCTGGTGTTTTTCCCGTGCAACAACCATCCCCAGGTGGGGCTCCTGGCCCTGGAGGCGATGGGTTACGGCAACTGGGAAAAAGAACGCCGGCGCTGGGAGGAATTTGCTTTGTCCGGATTCGGCACAATCTTCGGCGGAGGGGCCTTCAAGCTCCTTTACATGCCGCGCTATAAAATCTTTGTGCCGCGCGGCGTACCTGGCCTCGACGGCTGGTCGGTGCTCTGGTATTACCCGTGGGCCTCCGACCCGGAAAGGGTCGGGCAGGTATGGAAGCGCACCGCCGGCCATATCGACTGGACGGCCTTTTCAGATTCCAATCCCGGGTTGACAAACATTCCCCTTGCCGACTGTTGCGGCGGGATGGGGGAGGTCCCGGCGGCGGTTGTGGCCGCTTTTGATTTCCCGGCCGCGGTCTGCGCGGGAGATGACAAGTCCGCCGCGCTCCTCAAGGGCTGGCTGGAGCGTTTTTATCTGGAGCGGACCAACGGCCTGGCTTACATCCGGACGGAAGTGAAGGGCAAAATCGCTTCGACCGCCAACTACCTGATCGGTCTGAGCCTTGTGAACGGCGCCGACTCGCGCGCCCTGGCCCGCCATCCCCTGCCGCGCGATTATTTTGAAACCGGGCCGTGGATCGAATCCGTGCTGCCGGAAGACGCAACAATCTATTGCGCACACCGCGCCGGCTCGAACCTGATGGTGGAGCTGGAAGCCCCGGGCGAGGTTGTTTTGCGCCTGAAAAACATGCCCGCCGTGCGGCGGGTGGAGGGCGTCGCCGAATCGGCCTGGAAATATTCCGGCCCGGAATTGAAAATCACTCTCGCCGGCAGGAAAAAAATCATGATATGCCGATGAAGACGGGACTGGGTGGGTGTAGGACAAAAATTTGTGTAGTTGGCGGTATACAGATACAAATTTTACCCACCCTGCCCGTTGGGCACCCCTCCCGGGAGGGGATCATAACGGCTTGTCCTGACCTTCTTGAGTCCCCTCCACCGGAGGGGTGGCCGTAGGCCGGGGTGGGTGCACGGAATTTGGTCCCCAAAAATTTGTCCTACACCCGGACTGGTTTGACTTGTTTTTATTTGCTTGCCAGCGTTGCCATGCATCAAGTAGATTCCTGAAAAATATATTGGAGCAAATACATGTTTAAAAAAGACGATCATCCCGCCGGCGCATTGACAGTTGTGATCATGGGCGCCTCGGGCGACCTGGCGCGCACTAAGATCATTCCCGCCATTTACGCCCTTTACTGCCAGGGTTACTTGCCGGGGCAGCTGCGCATCGTGGGCTATGCCCGCAGCCGGTTCAGCGACGATGAATTCCGCGGAAAAATCGCCGGCCATCTCAAGCGCCGCTGCGCCGATGGCGTGGCCGACCGTAGCGCCGAATTCCTGGCATGCTGCTCCTACTGCCAGGGAACCTACGAGTGGGGTGAATCCTACGGGCATCTGGCGGAGCATATCGCCCGCCTGGAGGGCAGGGATGGGGCCAACCGCATGTTTTACATGGCAATTCCGCCGGCGGTTTTCCTGGATGTGGCCCGCGCCATCGGCCGCTCCGGACTCGCTCGGGCGCCGGCCGGCCGCTGGGCGCGCGTGGTGGTCGAAAAGCCCTTCGGCTCCGACCGCGCCTCCTCGGATGCCCTTGTGCGCGACATGGCCGAGGTGTTCAGCGAGGACCAGACTTACCGCATCGACCACTACCTCGGCAAGGAGCTCATCCACAACCTGCTGGTGCTGCGCTTCGCCAACCTGATCTTCGAGCCCATCTGGAACCGGAATTACATTGACCATGTCCAGATAACCTGGAAGGAGGATATCGGCGTCGGGGACCGCGGGGGCTACTATGACTCCTACGGCATTATCCGCGACGTGATGCAGAACCACCTCCTGCAGATCATGGCCCTGGCCGCGATGGAGCCGCCGACCCGCCCGGACGCGGCTTCCATCCGCGGCAAAACCGTGGAACTCCTGCGCGACATACCCCCGCTGAAGTTTGAAGACATCGTGCTCGGGCAATATGCCGGATCAACGGATTCCTCCGGGCGCCACAAGGGCTACCTCGAGGAGCTCAACATGCCGCCCGGCTCCCGTACGCCCACCTTCGCCGCCGCGGTTCTCAACATCAAGAACTGGCGCTGGGACGGGGTGCCTTTCTTCATGCGGGCGGGCAAGGCGCTTGAGACCAAGCTCTGCGAGGTGCGCATCTGCTTCAAGCCTACCCCCGCCAATATCTTCAGCGGATTCGATAACGGTCAGTGGCCGGACGAGCTTGTCATCCGCATCCAGCCCGACGAGGTCATCTATTTCAAGATCATCAACAAGGTGCCGGGCCTGAAAGTGTCGCTGGCGCAGTGCATGCTCGACATGCAGTATTCGGCCGTGTTCGCCAAGCCCATCCCGGACGCCTACGAATGTTTGCTCCTGGACGTGCTGGAGGGGGAAAAGACCATGTTCGTCAGCACGCCGGAGCTGGCGGCCTTGTGGGATGTGTTCACGCCGGTTCTGCATGAAATTGACAAACGCCAGGTGCGCCCCGATCCCTATCCCTTCCAAAGCCGCGGCCCGGCCGCAGCCGACGAGCTCATCGCCCGCTTCGGCCGCAAGTGGGCGAATTAAGGCGGGTTAATTGAATGGCAGTTAATAAAGAGACCCCTCTTAATCAATGTTTTTTTTCCTGGTTTCAATTAACCATTCGTGTGCTATCTCAGTTAGATTCAAAAATAATTATGTGAACAATTCGCTTGAGCAACATTCCGCCTAAGCACGTCGCCCAAGCGCACCGTCTTAGGTGTAAGTTGCTCAGCTCAAACGTTCGGGAAGAAGAAAATGAAGCAATGGGGAATAATCGCAGCGCTTCTGACAATGGCCAGTTCGATCTGCTGGGCAAGAGCGTCAGTGTCTCATGTCACGCCAGATAATGTGAACCAACAGAGATTGGCGATTTCTGTCGAGGCAAAGTCGGTCAGCAATGCAGTTGATTTCACCATAGCAATCTCGGCAAAGACGAATGCTCCTCTACCCGCCACATTCTTTGCGAACACCTCAGTTAAGAAACCCAATATTACGTATGAGCAGATCAAGATGACCGAGGCAAAAGGCGATCAGTTTGTCAGATATACCTTTTCCGTTCTGGAGTCTGATCTTGGAGGTGCAACATTTTTCTTCTGGTTGCCACCTCGGACAGACACCCCGATGCCTCTCGTGAAACATCCCAGAGATAGCGCCTACTACCACATCGATTTGTTGCCGTTTGTGAAAATAAACACAGGCCCGAACAAGGCGTCGGAGACTAACGGCGCGCCAAGCATGTCTCAGCCTCAACGCTGATCGTTTGCTTAAGAAATAATGAAGATGAAGATAATAGTTCTATTGGCTGTGATGGGCTTGTCAACAGCCGCATCCGCGGATGAAACCAATCTTCCTTTTCAGGTCCTTGACCAGTGGAAAGGAAAGCCGGTCGAGGAAATGACCAAAGCACTTGGTTCCCCTACAACCGTGCTTTCCTACACCATCGGCAGAGCCGCCACGAAGAACTGGAATCACAGCATTCTTTTCTCAGTCTATCCCAGGGAAAAACCAGAGAATAAGGATGTTCCAATCAGGGAATTTGTCTGGGATCAAGGCAAGAACGAGATCAGAGCCTGTTGCCACATGACCAACGGCAACTGGTTTGTTCTTGGCGCAATGAAGCTTGATAAAGGCGTCAGATTCTAAGAAAACAAAGCGAACAAGAAAATTCAGTTTGCCTCGCTAAACGCTCGGAAACTGCTTTTCGTCGTTGAGCGGCGCTGCGCGCCGCTCAACGGGGCGAGCTGCGTTGCCATCGAATTGCCGTGCGGCGCGCAACCGCGCCGCCCAACAATTCGCTGGAGCGCTTCGCCGCCTAAGCACGGCCGCCAAAGCGCGCCATCCCTGTCCCGCCGGGGCGGGATTAGGTGTCTCGCGCTCAGCTCGCCCCGTTGGGGCAGGAGATAAGAACGAATGAATGAACCGGAACAGAAGAGGAATGCTCGCTGGAGCCTCATTGTTTCCGGATGGATCGTTGCGCTGGCATTCAGCGCATTGCTCATCGTAATTCGGGCTCCGCGCGTCCATACGATTGACCCCATGATGCCATTTCTGATCACACCGGTCTGGCTGGCATCATTGGCCCTCGTTTCAGCGGGCACGTTCCGGCTGACTCAATTCATAAAGAGCACGGTCGGCCGAGCCGTTGTTACGGTTGTCGCGGTGTCTGTCCAGTGTTTCGCGTATTACCTTCTGCTGGTCGTGCCGGCCATCTACATTCACCTGTGGGCCGGAGGAAATCTGTGAGAACGAGAATGGAAAGGCCCCAACAACACCTCGCTACATGTTGCTAACCCTGGCGGACATGCAACCGGTGCGTATGAACGTTCGATTTAAAATTTAAAAAACGTCTTGACGTTATAACGTTGTGCTGTTATGCTGTTGCAAGAAATGGAGGTATAGAATGACAACATTAACCAAAAGGGCGACGGTTTATCTTGAGCCGAGCCTGCACAAAGCTCTTCGTCTGAAATCTATTGAAACGTCGCGTTCACTCTCGGATTTGCTCAACGATGCTATCCGCGACGAGCTTGCGGAGGACGCGGATGACCTGGGTGTTTTCGACGCGCGGAAAAACGAGCCGACCATTGCGTTCGAGGATTTTGTAAAGGAGCTCAAACGTAATGGCAAGATATGAAGTGCGTTTTCGGAAGTCGGTCAGCAAGGACCTGGATCCAATCCCCAGGAAGGATGTCCAAAAAATAATAACAGCCATCGGCGCCCTTGCCGACGATCCCCGCCCTTCGCAGTCGAGAAAACTTTCCGGATCAGAGAAATACCGGCTTCGTTGTGGAGTCTATCGGGTGCTGTATGAAATCCAGGACGATGTTCTGATCGTGTGCGTCGTGAAAGTCGGACATCGGAAGGATGTATACCGAAACTAAATCGAACGGGGCGAGCTGCTTCCGCCGTCGTCAGACTATGGCGGACAAGTCGCCAGCGAACTGCCGTGCGGCGCGCCGACCCTGTCCCGCCGGGGCGGGATTAGGCGTCTCGCGCTCTGCTCGCCCCGTTGGGTGTAGAAATGTAACGAGAGGAAAATAAACATGACTATAATTCTGGGCTCAATCAACGTCGCGCTCTTTGTCCTCATCGCGGTGGCTCTCGCGTTAAAGCACCGCCAGTTGGGGCAGGCGGGTTTCCTGTGGCTGATAATGCCGATGGCTCTTTTTCCGCTCATCGGCGTTGTTGTGGCCAACTGGATCGAGGTGTCCGTGGATAGATTGCAGACAACTCCGCCCAATGTGACATTTCCCTTTTCACTGGTCGAGAGCGGTCGTATGTCCCTGGGCCGTGTGCTTTCTTTGCTGAACATTGTGCAGCACCTCGTCTGGTCAACCCTGGTGCTTGTAGGCATTCTCATGTTCCGTCGGCGGCAAGACCACGCGCGGAATGCATGAGGCTGACACAACCAGACGACTGGACGCTGGCCGCTGAGCTTCGCTCCACGGTTGGGCTCTTTGGCGCTGCGCGCCTCAGAACCCGCCGATGGGCTGCGTGCTCGCCTGACAACCGGCCAAAGCGCCGTTGTCAGCCTGCGCCCGCGCTCATCCGGGCCATTTGCAAGCGAAAGGAGAAGACAGATGAAGATGACGAAGGCAGTCGGAGTAGTATGTGTGATGCCAGGAGCCGCCGCCATGGGCAAGGAGGAAGAGAATGAGAATGTGGACGACATGCTGGTTATCCATCATCGTTTCAATCGCTCTTGCAGGTGAGTCGCGTGAGGAAGTCCACGCTGGCGTGAAGGTCACATTCCAGTCCGCAGCAGAGGTCAATCCTGCCGGAATAATCGAAGTAGCGACGGTGTTTCTGGATGCCATGAATCAGCAGAAGATTGACACGATGGTGAGTTGCGTCCACGAGCAACAGAAGGAAATGTGGCGGTCGCAACTCGCAAAACAACAGAAAAAGAGGGACCTCTCCCTGGACCACATTCTTATCTTCAAGGGAAACTACAAAATGGAAGGGAAGAAAATGCGTGATCAATTCATGGCAAGGGTTCACGCTAAAGGCGCCGGCGATAAAGGGGGCATGTCGTTTCTCATGCTCCTTGCTGATAACAAGTGGGTGTTTGTAATTGACTGAATATTTTCCCGGCCGGTTTTTGATCGATTAACGCGCCCAGCGCCGCTCGACGGGGCGGGCTGCTTCCGCCGTCGTCAGACTATGGCGGACAAGTTGCCAGCGAATTGCCGTGCAGTGCGCCGTTCCTGTCCCGCCGGGGCGGGATTAGGCGTCTCGCGCTCAGCTCGCTCCGTTGGGTGATGGAATGATATGAGGAGATTCTCAAACAGATTCTGGCTGATTCTGTGGCCGGTTCTCGTGGCCGCGATCCATCTCGGCCTCT
This sequence comes from Kiritimatiellia bacterium, assembly GCA_041674125.1. Lineage (GTDB taxonomy): Bacteria > Verrucomicrobiota > Kiritimatiellia > JAAZAB01 > JAAZAB01 > JAQUQV01. The sequence continues at coordinate 9,795 of JBAYWJ010000033.1, read as the reverse complement.
TAGCCGGTTCGATCTGGCTGTTCCCGAGCCATGGTGAACCCGGCATCTCACTTGCGTTCCCCCTCTGGCTTGTCTTGCTGTGGCCGTGGTTTGTTGGCATGTGGGCACTGGGCAAGTTCGGCGCAGCCATCGGAATCGTGATCGGATTCCTGTGGTTGCCGGGAATCGCTTTCTTGGTCACGCGAACGGTGCTGAAACGAAGAGACAAACGGACACCCAACCAAGTACCGGAGGATACGGCTCGCAAGCTCGCCGATCCTAAGCATTGACGTTCGACGAAAGAATGAATAATGGACGATGAGCTGCTCTCGGATTCGTGCGGGCCCGGCTGAAAGGGTCCGCTCGTTATGACCGTTGGCGCGAGCGAGGAGAAAGCGATGAATGAGACCAGAAAGAGCGGGAGCCATGGCCTTCGGAAGACATTTACATTGTGGGCCACATCAGATGCGCACATCGTCAGGGAGGCGCTTGGAGAAAGTGGTGCCTCGCGGGCCGTGCCGCGCGAATCGATGTCCGTTGCCCTCCAGCAGGCCGATGGCCCGAGCGGGTTTCACTATGACATCGGCGTGCACCTTGGGGATCTGCTGGACTATGACCATGAAACCGAAGGAAACTTCAGGAAGTACCTCGCGCAGCTTAAGCGAGGCGCCAAAGACCGTCACGCCTGGTACCACACGGGCGGGAACAACGACGAGAATTCGGTCCTGAACGACGGGGTTGCCATAGACAACGAGTATTACCGGAAGATCATCGACCCGGCGGGAGAGTTTACCGGAACATCCGGAGTCGATAACGCGCGGAGGCCGTTTCCCGTAAGCGGGACTTACGAACATTATTTTGTGGACATCGGCAACCTGCGATGCCTTTTCTTGAGTGACCGCAACGACCTCCCTGCGCCTTATGGGCGCGGCGAGGGCGGATTTTTTGTGGACGGCGCCATCACGCTGGATACTTACCGGTGGCTGGTCCGCCAAGTGGTCACAAACCCTGACAGGATCCTTGCCGTTCTCTGCCATCACCCTCTCAAGGACACGACCATAGGTACCGGGCTCGACGAATCCTGGATGGGGCAGTATATGACGGCGTTCAATCCGGAGTGCAGACATCAACCCGACAAGCGGCTTCAGTCAACACTGCACCAGGTTTATGATGTTGACCAGTATGACAGTCCGAAATTCCGCAACCTGCTCGGCCAGAACGCCTCCGCTGTCGACCTGTGGATTTCAGGGCATGTGCACCACCGGGTCGAAGAAGTCTTCAACGGCAAGGGAAAGTATGCGAACGCGTTCGGGGGCCACCATTTCAATGTCGGCACGATCTGCCGCTACAGGCATCCATACAACATAATCTCCGCCCAGAGCACGCTTTTCACCTTCAGCCAGGGCCGGGATTCGTTCGAGTCAAAGGTCTACGTGCACGACCACCCGGCAATACCGCAGGGATTCTATGAGCCTGAGCACCGTGTTTTAGCCCTCAAGAAGCCGTTCTCCTGGCAATACGAAGGGAGCAGGGTCAACTCCCCTCGCCAGAATATCGCCGGGCTGTCCGTCGGGCGTTCCGCGTCCGGTCAGCTGGATATCCGGTGGCAGAATACGGCCACCGGTGTATTGATTGTCAAGAAGAGCGGCACGCCCGCGCAGTTCTCGCCCGCAGACGGGCAGACGTACTGCGTTGGAGAGAAGGCCGGTGACAGCGAGGTCGTGTTCATGGGCGTAGCGGAACACTTTTCGGAGGCGGTGCCCCATCCGAAGGAGACTGTGCACTACAAGGCGTTCGCCTATAACGCCGGCAACGATCATATCCGATATGCCCAGGGCGGTGCGTGCCATGAAGCTGTTTCAGCTGCCAAGGCGGATGCACGCGAAGTTTGATAACCGCGCTTGATTCGCGCAGGAGATGAGAACGGAGGATAATGAAGAGAGCTGGCAAGCCGGCTGCTCATCTTTGCCGGGTGGGTGGTCGCGTTGGCTTTCAGTGCGGCGCTCGTCGCAAGGAGGGCTATACCGATACGACCTGGTTCTGGCCCTGCTTGCGGGCCAGCATCAGCCCGCTGCCCAGCTTGGCAAAAATCTGTTCGAGGGGCAGGTTCAAGTCTTCCTTCCTCAGGAAGGTCATGGAGGCGCCGCTGACAAGTATCGGTGTGCCCGAGTAAAGCGCCGTTTGTTTCTGGACAACGTCGCGGATGTTTCCCATGGTTTTGGCGGCTTCCGGGGAGTTCATGCCGCTCAGGCACACGATGAATTCATCGGCCGCGAAGCGGCCAACAATATCCATTTCCCGAACGCTGGAATGGATGAGCTGGAAGATTTCCTCGAGCAGGGCGTGCCCCGCGGCAACGCCGCTGGTGGTGACGTACTGGGTGTAATTGTCGACGCTGAAGAGCATCAGCGTAAGGGGGTTGCCGTAAGTCCTGGCGCGCGCCGCCTCGCGCTGGTATTGCTCGAGGAAGGCGTGGTACTTGAGAGCCTTGCTGGCCTCGTCGATCCGCGCCAGGTGCCGCGTGAGGAATATGAGCTCGTGCTTGGCGATCTGCTGGCCGATCAGGTAGCCTATCAGCAGCAGCTCTTTGGCTTCGTTGTCAGTGAAGGGCGGGCAGGAGGCGCCCCGGTCGCAGTGCAGGTACCCTATGGCGCGCTGGTTCTGTATGATCGGCACCAGGCAAACATGGCTGAAATCGTTTTCAAGCTTCACCTCGGGGTAGGCGGCGTGGGAGGGGGGCATATCGTTGAAAAAAACGTATTCGTGCTTCATAAGCAGACGGTCGATCACGCTGCCGCGCGCAGGGCGGGTGAAGTTCTTGATGTAGGAGTAGCTCAGGTTGCGCGAGTTCCTGATGGTGAGGTTGTTCGAGTTTTCGCTAACTACCAGCGCTGCGAGCGTCTGGTGGGGGCAGTGATTCTTGATGTGCTCGAGGATGATGTGGAGCGCCTCCTCGATCGTCAGCGCCCCGCCCAGCTCGCGGGACATGCTGATCATCCACTCGATCACAGCCGGCGTGAGTTTTTCTGTCATTTTCGCGTGCTCCTTTACCCTTCTTCGCCAGAAAGCCCTGTGGCTCTTGACCTTCGTAGCCCCTTGGGCGAAGTAGGTTGCCACAGGGGTGAATGGCCTCCGTGGCTTCCTCCTTCGCTCGGCCAGCTTCTGAGGACAAGTCGCAGGGTTCCGCAAAGATGCCCCGTCCCGACCTCTTCGAGTCGGGACCGCGGGGTGCTTCACTCCATCACGGTAATAATAAACACAATTCTCGACGAATTGTCAAGGATCAAGTAATATTCTGAACGTACTTTCTGAGGCTCAAAGGCCGCCACCCTGTGGTTAAGCGAAACGCATGCTACTGGGCTGTGGCGGGCAGGCACAGGGTGATGAAGACATTATGAAATCTTTAAAGGTCAATTCGGCTGCACGCAAGCCATGGCTTGACAGCAGCGTGCGCGCCTTCGTGCGAAGCGCCCTGGCCGAGGATATCGGGCGCGGTGACATCACCTCGCGCGCGCTGATTGAGCCCGGGAGGCGGCTGAAAGCCGTCATCATCGCGCGCAACGAATGCGTGGTCGCCGGCCTGGAGGTGGCCCGCCTGGTGTTCCGGGCCATGGACAGCAAAATTTCCTGCCGGCTACTGCTGCGGGATGGCGCGCGCGCCGTCGCCGGCCGGCGCATAATGGTTTTGGAGGGGCCGGCGCGCTCCATCCTGGCCGCGGAGCGCACCGCGCTCAATTTTCTACAGCGCCTGACAGGCATCGCCACCCTCACCGCCCGCTACGTGAAGGCGGCCGGACGCCGCCGGGTGGTCATCCTCGACACGCGCAAGACCACGCCCAACATGCGCCTCCTTGAAAAATACGCGGTGCGCTGCGGCGGCGGGCGCAACCACCGCATGGGGCTTTATGACATGGTGCTGATGAAGGATAACCACCGCTTCCTGTGGACAGAAAAATATTCGCTGGCCGCGGCGGTGCGGGCAGCCCGGCGCAGGTACCCCGGCGTGCCGGTCGAGGTCGAGGTTGAGTCCGTCGCCCAGCTTAAGGACGCGCTTGCGGCTTTGCCGGAGTGGATCATGCTCGACAACATGAGCGTACCCCTCATGCGGCGGTGCGTCAGGATTTGCGCGGGCCGCTGCCGGCTCGAGGCCTCGGGCGGCATAAGCCTGCAAAACGCCGGCGCGGCAGCCGCCACGGGCGTGGACGCGATTTCCATAGGCGCCCTGACCCATTCGGCGGCGGCCGCCGACCTGTCGCTGGAGGTGTGCCATTAGCCGCCAGCTAAAGCCGAGGCTCCGCAGGATGATCAAGCAGCTCTCCGACTGCCGGCTCGGCCGGCCGCTTTATTATTTTGACGAGGTTTCCTCCACCAACGACGTGCTGCGCGAGAAGGCCGCCGCCGGCGCGCCGGAGGGGACCGTGGTCATCGCCGGCTCGCAGACCGCCGGGCGCGGCCGGCACGGCAAGGTGTGGCTTTCTGTTCCCGGCAAGGGGGTCTACCTGTCGCTCCTGCTCAGGCCGCGCTGGCCGGCGACCGAATCACCCTACATCGCCTTTTTTGCGGCCCTGGCGGCGGCGCGGACCCTGGAGCGCTTCAATATCGGCGCGGTCATGCTCAAGTGGCCGAATGACATGCTGGTGGGCGGCCGGAAGATCGGCGGGGTGCTGATCGAGCCCAGGATCCAGCGCGGAACGCTGGAATTTGTCGTGGTCGGGATCGGCATAAACGTCCTGCACACCCGCGAGGACTTGAAGCCGCTTGGGGATGATGTTGCGACCTCCTGCCTGGTGGAAGGCGCCGATGTTCTGCCGGACGATGTCATCGTCAACCTCCTGGCCGAGTTCGACATTTGCTACTACATGGTCCAGCGCGGCGACAAAAAGGCAATCATAGACGAATGGGCCCAACGCAGTATCAAAGGCAAAAGGCAGATGGCAGAAGGTAGAAGTCAGCAGTAAGCAGTCAGTAGACAGTAGACGGTGGCCAGTGGACGGGATGAAACAGGATTGTTGGGGCGAAGGAAATATTAAACGCATGCAAGGGGCGGTAATCATTCTCGTTGATGTCGGCAACACAAGCACCCACGTGTGCCTTGAGCGCGGCGGGCGGCTGCTTCTGGCAAGGAGGCTGCCTTCGGCGCCGAGAGACAAGAGCGCCATCCACCGCATAGCTGGTTTTTACGCCTCCCGTTCACGGATAAGCGGGGCGATCCTGTGCTCGGTGGTGCCCGCCCTGGACCGGTTGTGGCTGGAGGCGCTCCGGGAAGTCGCCGGCGGGAAAGTGATGAAGGTGTCCCACGCACTCAATCTCGGCATCGGCATTGATTACCCCAGGCCTGCCACGATCGGCGCCGACCGCCTGGCGAACGCCGCGGCCGCGGCTGCGAAATACGGCGCCCCGGTGATTGTGGCCGATTTCGGCACGGCCCTTACCTTTGACATTGTATCGGCCTCCAATGCCTATGCCGGCGGCATCATCGCGCCCGGCCCGGCGCTTTTTTACGAATACCTGGCGGAGAAGACGGCGCTGCTTCCGCGTTTATCCTCGGCGTCCCTTGGTGCGGCATGCGCGCGGCAGACGGCGATAGGCAAGAGCACCAGGCAGGCCATGGCGATCGGCATGCGCCTGGGATACCAGGGCATGATAAGGGAAATCGTGTCGCGCCTTAAAACGGAAAACGGGCTCAGGAACGCGCGGCTCTGCGCCACCGGCGGCTATTCAAAAGCCGTGCTGGCCGGCTCAGGACTCGGGTTCAGGATAGATCCGTTCCTGACGCTGAGGGGCATCAGCCGGATCTACCACCTCAATAAAACTCAATGAACGCCGGCCCGAGCAGGCCGGAAACAAGCGTTTCACCCCGGCCGCGCGATCCCCAAACATCCCAGGCATACCGGTTTGATGGAAGGTTCGAAACAACCACCGCCAATTCGTTCCGGCCTTTTTTCAATAGCCTTGTTATTTCGACCCGATAAGGCGGCCAGATCCTTGTTCCCGCCAGTTTGCCGTTGATCCATACTTCGGCGCACTCGCGGACGTCGCCCAAATTCAAACAGATATTTTTCGCGCGCAGGTCCCGCTCGGCCAGCGTGAAGTTTTTCCTGTAAATGCACCGCCCGCTGTACCACCACAACCCCATTTCAGTCCAGGAACGCAAATCTGTTTCCGTATATTTGCACCGGAAGATGATCGGCCCCTTCAAGCCGAAGTCCGGGGCCATGGAGGCGCATTCGATGGCGATCGTCCGGCCTTTTTTCCCGTGCCCCGGAATTTTGAGCCACCCATATTCGAGCTTGGCGCGGCCGCGAACGACCCTCAGCAGCTTCCCGCCGGCATACAAGGCATATTCCTTTTCGATTGGCAAAGGTAATTTGACGGCATCCGCGCAGTCCGGGATGCAAGCGCGAAAGTGCCTGCTCCCGAAATCGTTGTAAATGAGCGGCTCCCTGAGGCAGTGGACAGTATCCCAGTCGCTGTCTTCAAAGTCATCCTTGAACCAACGGCCGGAATCAATAACCTTGCCGTCTTTGCTGGCTGGTCCTGAAGCCGGGCGGGCGGTGTCCGTAGCCGTTTTGAAAACATGGACTGCCAGCTCCTGCCGGTCGCCGGCATTGCAGGACCATTTTTTATCGAGCGCGCGCTGGACCGGGATGAATTTCCAAGCGCCCTCCAGGCTCAGGGCGCGTTTCGGTTCGGATTTGCGCCATGGCGACAGAGGTTGCGCGGCAGCCTTTTTTTTGCTTATGACCAGGAAGGATCCTTCGCCGGGTTCAAGGCGCACGTCGGCTTCCGTTATTCCGCCTTTGGATACGGACTCCAGTTTATAAGCGGATCCCGTGGCGGGATCCCAGAGCGACGCAAACCCGCCGGCGCGCAGTCCAAGGCGGACATGGTGGCTGCCTGTGGATGTGTTGCTCAGGAAATAAAAATCTTCCTCGCCGGTCCTGCGGTGGCTGATGTTAATTTGGCCCGGGTCGCCCTTGATTACCGACACATCCGGCTTTATCACTTTCCGGACAAGCCCGGGCAGTGCCTCCGGTGTTTTTGCATAGAGCGCCAGCCTCCGCAGCCTGGAAATCATGTCTGCCAGTTTCCTGTCGTGTCTTCCATGCTCCATTGAAACGGAAGGGAAACGCCCGACGACAATCACCGTGCCGCCCCTTTCCGCAAATTTGAGTAAGGCGCCTATGTCGGCCAGCCTTGCCGTGTGCATCGGCGGCAGGATGAGCGCCTGGAAAAGTTCATCGGCCACGCCCAGGCGCCTGTTATACACCGATGATCCGGCCAGCGCGGTGCCGTCGATGACGTCCAGGTCAACATGGTTTTCAACAAGCAGGTTGATGATGGCGTCGAAGGCTTCGCAGTCCGGCCTGGCCCGGCATTTGTCCCAGCTGGCGACCTGCCACGGCCAGGCGTAGCCGCGCCCGCCGGGGCTGTCGCCCCACCAGGAAACGATCGGGTAAAACACCGCCACGTCGGCGACGTGGACGCCAAGGCGGTTGACAAGCGAGAGCCGGCTGGTCAGCTCCGCGACCTGGCGGTAATATTTCCAGTAGGTCGTGTCCTCGAAAAAGCTCGGCGGGCATTCCACCTTGGGACTGTTCACTGTCTGGAAAAATCCGTGCGGGGCAAAATGGGTGACCCCGGCCATGGCAAGGCGGTTGTAGCCTCTCCGCGCCATGCGCGGCGCGGCGCCCCAGCCGCCCATGCAGCCCAGCGACTCGCAGAGGACGGTTTTTTCGCCGCGCGCGTGGGCGACTGACACCGGAAGTTTCAGTGTGCTGAATGGCTGGGCCTCACACAGGGAATCGAATCCAACCCATTGCTGGGCGCGCAGCGCCCTGTACAGGTTCGCGGAAGTCATGAAAGCGTTGGAAGTTTCGTAGCCGTGGCCGGTCAGGGCGATGCCGCGCTTCCCGCACCAGGCAGCGATTTTACCGATGAACCGCTCAACGAACAAGTCCGCTACCACGTCCCAGTAGTCGCAGCGCAACTTTTCGCTCATGGGCCCGCCGTCTTGGAAGAGGAGCGGAAGAAGGGGCAGGATGTCATATCCCTTCCGGGCTTTGAACTGCGCAGGAAAATCTTCCACCCACGAGAACGGGCCGCCGGCATACGGGCCGACCTCGTCGTAGAAGATGGAGGGGATGACATTTCCGAAATATTTCGAGTACCTGGCGGCGTACTGCTCGTGCGTAACCTTGATGAACAAGTCGGTTGCTTTTCCGGAAAGATAATTGATGATTCCCCCCACGCCCATGCGCAGCGGGGAGGTGGGGATTGTCCGGAGCAGATAAAAAACCATCACCCGCCATTTGCCGGCTGGAATTTTGACTTCCAGCCTGGAAACCGGGCCGCGGGGGACAGGCAGGCTTCTGCATTTTTCAAGGTCAATTCCACCTTTCCTGCCCGCGGGCGCGATGGCGAACGCCAGGTATTTCTCCGGGACCGCCATACCGTGCAGGCCTTCGGTCCATTCGTCTAAGACGACGTTTGACGGGCCATGCGCGGTTTTTTCGCGCATGCCCAGGGCGAGGGCGCAATTTTCCCTGCGCGCCGTGACCCTGCCGCCGGCCGGCCCGCTCGACCAGTTGAATTCATCGTACAAGTGAAGAGTGAAGCCGGTTTTTGCCGCCTTATGGACCAGCCGCGAGAAAGCTTTCCAGTATTTATCAGTCAGGTAATCCCTTTTATCCATGCCGTAGCGCGGGTGGGGCATGGCCTGGTACACGCCGCGGGCGGCCATTGCCCCGATCTGACGCGTCCATTCTTTGCCATCCACGGGCCCGTTCAGGAACCAGAATGGGATCTGGCTGCAGGATTTATCGGGGGTACAGAAAGCAGCGAATGTATTTTGCCGGGGCATATTAGTGCTGTGCTACTGGCAGCTTGGCTGGGGCAAGCAGTTCGGGATCCAGCAGCACGCCCTGCTTTTTGAGCTGTTTCTGGAGAATACGGATATTCAGTTGCGACAAATTTCCTTTGACCCGGTCCGCGGCCAGCGCCGCGGCCGTGCCGGCGGCCTCCCCAGTGACGACGCAGGGCGGTATGGCCCGGGTCACATCCCAAACGGTGTTATCGGCCGAAATACAGCGTCCCGCGGCGAGCAGGTTGTCGGTGCGTTTGCCAAGCAGGCATCCGAAAGGCATGGCATAGACCGGGCCCCGGCGGCGCCAGTCGCCGGTGAGGCCGATGGCGTCTTCGAACCAGCGGTGCATGTGTTTGCCGGAAAGCGTGAAGAGCCCGGAAAGGCGCCGGGTCATGCGCAGGCAGGCGATCATGGCCGGCATGAGGATTTGGATGTCTTTTCCCGGGTATTTGGCGCGTTCTTCGGCCAGCTTTTGCCGCACCAGGGCGCGGGTTGCGAGGATATGCGCCGTGACCTGGTCGCCGTCATCGCCCCGGAAGAACGGCCCCCGGGCGCCTTTCCTTGTGCCGAGCGGGGAATAATTATTGGAAAGCTGGTGGATCTTCAACGTTCCTCCGCGCAGGGTATAGAACCAGCCCGAGAGGACGTTGGAATTGAGCGAGCAGGTTTTCTCGCCTGCCAGGAAGCATGCGTCGGCATCCCCGGTGGCGTCAACCAAGGTTCCACAGGAGAGCGCGAAGCGCCCGCTCTTGTTCTCGACGATCACGTGCGAAATCATCCTGCCTTCGCGCCGGATGGAGCAGAGGCGGGTGTCGTAGAACAGCTTGATGCCCTCATCGACAACGATTTTTTCGAGCGCCAGCATGTAGGAAGAAGGATTGAATTCTGCGAGGTAGCGCGATTTCATCCTGGCCTTCAGGCTCCCGCCGGGTTTCCAGCAGCCGGGAATT
>JBAYWJ010000032.1:0-17478 GCA_041674125.1 Kiritimatiellia bacterium | reverse complement strand
CGGAACGGGGAAATTTTTGAATTTTTCCTTCGAGCCCCGCGGTCCCTCGTGGTGCTTGTGGTCATTCTGGAAGTGCGGCTCGATGTAGGATACAAAGAGAAAGAAAGGATTTTCCTTTTTATATGACTGCAGGTATTCAATCACCCAGTCGGTCTGGGCGTCGGCGCGGTAGCGCCCTTCCGGGAACTTGCGCATGTTGCCTTGCGCGTCAAACATGTGTCCGTCGTAGCTGTGGGAAGTGAACTCGAGCACATCGGAGGCCAGCCAGAAGTCATTGTATCCCCCCCGGCGGTCAGGCGGCACGGCCTTGTCCCTGAAATTGTCAGCCGGATCGTCGCCCGGCCCGGAGGCCAGGTGCCACTTTCCGATGTAGGCCGTGCTGTAGCCAAGCCCGGCCAGGCAATGCGCGACAGTTTTTTCGCCGGCGGGCAGCCGCCGGTGGTTGGTGTGGCAATTGACCTCGGCGGCGTATTTTCCGGTCTGGATGGAGGCGCGCGCGGGGCCGCAGACCGGCTGGCAGGTGAAGGCCTTGTCGAACCGGACGCCCTCGCGCGCCATTTGGTCGAGGTTCGGGGTCACTTCCATCTTCTGTCCGTAGCAGCCGCAGGTATCCCAGCGCTGCTGGTCGCTGAAAAAAAACAGGATGTTCGGTTTTTTCATGTCATTGGCCCTTTTTTTAATCCAAAAATAATTTTGCGTTCATCATGTTCCCTTCCAGCGCATCGTCATATACGGCGACACGAGCGGCTTTTCGTCCGGGCAATACGGTCTTCCGTTTTTGACCCAGCCGCAAGAGCGCGCTTCCAATTCAGCAACCATGTAATTGCGCCATTGCCCGATTTCTTTTTGGCGGCCCGGATCGTCAATCAGGTTGATACATTCGCCCGGATCAATTTCCAGGTCAAAGAACTGCTCGCTGCCGAGGCGCGGGAACCAGATGAACTTCCGGTTGCCATCGGTGACATACTGCATCTCCTGCTCCTCCGAATAGCAGGTGCAGTGCTCGCCGTGGATATATTTCCGCCAGTCGCTTGAGGGGCGTTCAAGCAGCGGCAGCAGGCTGCGCCCGTCGACGGTTTCCGGAACACTGACCCCGGCCGCCTCGAGCACGGTCGGCATTATGTCCCGCAGCTCGATCACCTCCCCAACCTTGGACCTTTTTGAACCACGCGGGCTGACGAGAATGAACGGCACCCTGCTGCTGCCTTCGTAGGCATATGTCTTGCGCCACAGGTTGTGGTCGCCCTGCATGTCGCCGTGGTCGGAGGTAAAAATGAAGAGGGTGTTATTGAAGGCATCGTGATCGCAACGCTGCAGCCAATTCATGAGCCTTCCGATTTGGGCGTCGACGAAGGCGATCTCGCCGTAATACCCGGAACGGGCCCGCTGTATCTGCTGCGTGGTCATTTTTCCCCGCCAGGCATTGCGGTTTTTGGCAGGGCGCGCGTCGGCGTGGATCGCGGCCCACCCGCCCGCAAAAGGCGGCGGTATATCATCGGGCCGATGGAGGTGAAAATAATATTCCGGCGGCACGTACGGCGAGTGCGGGCGCGCAAAGGAAATATTGAGGAAGAACGGCTTGGATTTATCGCGGGCCTCCAGGAACTCCAGGGCGCGGCTCATGGTCCAGGAGGTGGGATGCAGGCGCTCATCCGCATGCCAGGGGCGCGCGTGCCACGAATTCCAATCCACGCCGTGATCATCGGGCGTAACGCCCTCGGGCGCATGGGCGCGGAACCACTGGCGATAGTCGCTATCCGGCATCCGGCCCGACTCGTCCAGCCCGGTTGATTCAAACCCCATGAGGGAGCGCTGCGGATGAAAATGCCCCTTGCCGACCATGTGCGTGCGGTATCCCGCCCGGGTCAATTCCCCCGCGATGGTATGCGGGTAATCGTCCGGCATCTGCCCCTGGCCGCGCCCCATGCCGAGCAGCCCGGCATGCCACTGGCTCTGGCCCGTCCAGAGCAAGGCGCGCGCCGGTATGCATGAGGGCACCGCCGAATAGGCATGCGAAAAGATTGTACCGCGCGAGGCCAGATCATCCAGGTTGGGGGTTTGAATGCGATTATTGCCGCCGGCGCCAATGCAGTCGCCGCGCATCTGGTCACAGAGTATAAGGATAATATTAGCCGCAGCCATCTTTTCTTGCCCCTCTTTCCGCCACAGGCGCGCCGGAAGAACACGCAAAAAATAAGTAAAATTTAAAATATTCTATGACGAAAGCGGACAAGGTATCAATACTTATTTTTTCCCCGCATCTATCCCCATTGATAATTTTCATGACAGCCGCTATTCTGATGCCGATGGCATCTTTCCGGAACATTATTGAAATAATCCTGCTCCTGGCCCTGCCCTTCCTCTGGGGCATGGTCGTGGAACATGTTTTTGAAAAATACCGGCGCGGAAAACCACCCGCCGCCGGGGAGGACAGGCATGACCGGCTTTCTTGAAATGCCCGCCTGCATCGCCGATCCGTGGCAGCTTGCGGCCCTGGCCGGGCTGGGGCTCGGCGTGGGAGTCGCCACAGGGCTCTTCGGAGTAGGCGGGGCTTTCCTCATCACGCCACTACTGAACATCCTCTTCCACGTCCCCTACACCCTCGCCACCGGCTCCTCAATGCTTTTCACCATCGGCACCAGCGTCGCGGCCTGGATCAAGCACATGCGCCTGGGGAACGTGGCTTTGAAAACCATGACAATCCTCTGCGGGGGCGCGGTCTGCGGAACCATGCTGGGCGCCCGGCTCCATGTTTTTTTAAAAGCGCTCGCGGGTGAATTCCATTTCACCCTGGTCATGCACGGCATCTTCATTGCCGTGCTGGCCGTTACGGCGTTCCTGGTCTGGCGGAACAGGAGCGAGGTCCGCCCCTCTGCGCCGCTCCTGGCACGGGTGCCGGGCCGGCCACGGATCACTATCCGCGCAACGGGCATCAACAACATCTCCCTGCCGGGACTCTGCGCCCTGGGGCTGCTGATCGGGGGCGTGAAGGGGCTGCTGGGCATTGGCGGGGGCGTTTTGTTCATGCCGGCCATGCTGCTGGTGATAGGCCTCACGATCCACCAGGCCATTGGCACGAGCCTGGGTGTGGTTCTTTTCAGCTCAATAGCCGGCGCAATCATTTATGGCCGGACAGGGCAGGTCAGCCTGTGGATCGTCCTGCCTCTCCTTGCCGGCAGCCTGGCCGGGGTGCAGGCCGGGGTGTGGCTCTCGCGCAAGCTGCAAGCCGAGCGGATAAAAAAATATTTTTCAATTTTGATTATACTTGTCATAATCGCAATCATATGGGATTTCATCTCGAAATTCATGCCGGCCGCCCGGTGAGACGGGATAAACCATGCCGCCAATTGAACCATTCAACATAATGATCAAGCCGGTCTGCTCGACCTGCAACCTGGATTGCCTCTACTGCTATTACAAGACCAAGGCCGGCGAGCTTTATGGGAAGCAATCCGGCCTTAAGATGACAAACGCCCTCCTCGAAAATCTTACCGCCCAGTACCTGCGCCTGATGCCCCGGGCCTGCGCCTTCAACTGGCAGGGCGGCGAGCCGGTCCTGGCCGGTCTTGATTTTTTCCGGGCCGCGGTGGATTTCCAGAAAAAGCACGCTTTGCCAGGGCAGGAAATATCCAATAACATACAGACCAACGGCACGCTCCTCACGGAGGAATGGTGCCAATTCTTAAGGGAAAACAACTTCCTCGTAGGCCTCAGCATCGACGGTCCCGAGCCTTACCACGACCGCTTCCGCCTCGATGCCTCCGGCAAGGGCTCCTTTAAGGCCGCCTGGGCCGGGCTGGAGCTGCTGAGAAGCAATAATGTCGAGTTCAACGTGCTCGTGACCCTGAACAGTGTAACCGCCGCCAACGGCGCCGAGATTTACAGGTTTCTCGTCAACCGTGGCGTCCGCTACATCCAGTTCATCCCGATCCTTGAAAGGAATCCCGACGGCTCCATAGCCGGCTTTTCGTGTTCGCCGGAAGATTATAAAAAATGCCTCGTCGAGGTTTATGCGGCCTGGGAAAAAAGCGACGCCGGCAGGATCTCGGTGCGGTTTATTGATGATCTGCTGCACTATCTTTTCTTCGGCCGCTCCTCCACCTGCTGCAACAGCCGCAGGTGCGCCAACGCCTACGTGATGGAATGGAACGGCGACCTTTTTGCCTGCGACCATTTTGTCTACCGCGAATGGGTGGTCGGCAACATTACAAATGAACCCCTGGAAAAGCTCCTGCAAAGCCCTCTGCTCGCGGAATTCGCCCGACTCAAGACCGATCTGCCGGAAGAGTGCCGGCAATGCGAACACCTGCCATACTGTAACGGCGGATGCCCGAAGCACCATGTCCCGATCGGCACATATCCCGGCCGCCGCAATTATTTTTGCAGAGCCTACAAGGACTTCTTTGCCGCGGCGCTGCCCGGCTTGAAACGCCTGGCCGCCTCCGCCCGCGCCGGCAACGGCTATGAAATACCGGCTGCGGAAAGAAACCCGCGCCCGGCCGGAACAAAGCCCGGGCGCAACGCCCCGTGCCCCTGCGGCTCGGGCCGGAAATACAAGCAGTGCTGCGGCAAGTGAAGCGTGTTTAAGCTAATTTATGATGAAGATATAAGCCGGCCAAGCACCCCGAAACAGGCGGGGCGGCTATCCGTCAGCTGACGGATAGCCACGGCGCTTACTACTCTGCGAAGCAAGCAAAGGCTTCCTTCGCTACGCAGCACAAGCCGCCTGCCGTGTGGATAAGAAAGAAAAAGACATAACAAGCTGGTCATGAACCAATCTAATCAATATCCGCGGCGGCCTACGCGGTTACGGCATTTGCACCAGGGCTTATCACCGTTTTATTTCATCACTTTCAATACCTATGATCGGCGTAATATTTTAAATGAATTATTCATGCATGATGTATTTATTGAATTCTGCAGAAAGGGCATGGAACGAAATGTTTGTGTGGGAAAATATATCATCATGCCGGACCATGTTCATTTATTTGTTCGCATGCCGATGTGCGGCATACGCTTGCAGGGCTGGATTCAATCTTTGAAGTCTGTTCTGGGCAAGACATTGTTGAAAAACAATATCGTCAAACCTCATTGGCAGGAAGGTTTTTTCGATCACGCATTGCGAAGCAGAGAAAGTTATTCTGAAAAATGGATTTATGTCCAGAATAATCCGGTTCGCGCCGGGTTGTGCAATAGAGCAGAAGATTGGCCTTTTCAGGGGGAGATATTTCCAATAAGATTTTAGTAAGACCAAGCTCCCCGACTGAGCGGGGCGGCTACAGGGATTAAGATCAGAAACTGTAGCCACGGCGCTTACTACTCTGCGAAGTAAGCGAAGGCTTCCTTCGCTACGTAGCACGAGCCGTCGCCGTGTGGTAGAGATATGGACGCCACGGCAGCGGGGCGGCAACAATAAAACATAGCAACTCTAGCCATGGCCTGCCACTATCAAGCATGAGGAGAAACGGAATGTTGCAACGAAAAGAACCTGATCGCCCCAATATTGTCATGATCATGAGCGACCAGCACACGCCGAACGTCGCCGGCTGCTACGGCAACCGGGAGGCAAAGACACCAAACATGGACGTCTTGGCGCAAAACGGTGTTCTTTTTGAAAACGCCTACTGCAACGGCCCGGTGTGCGTGCCATCGCGCTGCTCGATGCTCACGGGGCTTTACAGCCATAAAATAAACGTGTGGTGCAACGCCGACCCGCTCCTGCCGCACCTCGCCACCTGGCCGCTCGTGCTCCGCGAGGCAGGTTACGAAACCGTAATATCCGGGCGCATGCACCTGGTCTGGGGCGACCGCATGGGAGGTTTTGGACGGCGCCTGTTCGGGGATGCGGAAAGGACCGTTCCACGCATCGCACCCGGCAAAACTATGCAGGGCAGCTTTGCCCCGCAGGGTCTTGACAGCCGCCTCGGCGCCATTGAGGATATAGGGGAAAATTACCGCGGAACCGCACCGCACGACGAGGAAGCTAACGCGCACGCCATCCATTACTTTCAAAAAGAAGCCCGTCCTCCCTTCGCGCTTTACATCGGATATTACCAGCCGCACGCGCCTTTTGTGGCGGCGAAAAAATATTTCGATTTGTACAAATCCATGAATCCCGCCCTTGGCTTAAAAGATCCTTTGGAGGATATTTACCTGCCGCTCTGGAAGGGCCTGACCCTTGACAGGAAAATCGAGGAGCAAAAGCTCAAGACCGCCATCCGTGCCTATTACGGCATGGTCTCCCACGTGGATCATCTCGTCGGTGAAGTCAGAAACGCCCTTGAAAAAACAGGGCTCCTCGACAACACCATCCTCATCTACACCTCAGACCACGGCGAGATGCTCGGGCGGCACCGGCTCTGGCACAAGATGTGTTTTCACGAGGATTCCGTCCGCGTGCCGCTGATAATCTCCTTCCCCGAAAAATGGGGCCGTGGAAGAAGAATCGCCGATAATGTTTCCCTGCTCGACCTCTTTCCGACTTTCCTGGATGTGGCCGGCTATAAAAATCCCATCAAGCTGGATGGGCGCAGCTTGCGGCCGCTTTTGGACGGTAAAAAGGCGCACCGGGAAAACAAAGTGATCGCAGAATCCATCGGCGTAAAGCGCGGCTTCCCGGGGCGCATGCTGAAAAAAGATAATTTAAAACTTATCCTCTATCACGGGCAGAAGCCGGTCCTGTTCGACCTGGCAAATGATCCGCAGGAAACCGCCAACGTGGCCCGCGCAAGGAAATACGCAAAGGCTTTAAAGCGCATGCTGCAGGAAATATCCCTGGGCTGGGATGTTGAAACAGTAAACCGTAATATTGAAAATAATTTCGAGCATATCGCCCACCACGTGAAAGCCGCCAGGTAATCCGCCGCATCTTGCCCGGCCAGACAAAAAAAACGCGCCACGGAAAGCCCATGGCGCGTTTTGTGTTTCGCTATAAAGCAATCTGCCGTCAACCGACCAGCTTCTTGGCGATATCCGCCGCCGAAGCCGCATCGGGCGCGTAGCCGTCGGCGCCGATTTCATCGGCGAAGGCCTGCGTGACCGGCGCGCCGCCGATGATGACCTTGACCTTGCCGGAAAGGCCGCTGGCCTTGACGGAGTCCACCACGGTCTTCATGTTGGTCATGGTGGTGGTGAGCAGCGCCGAGGCGCCGATCACGTTGGCGTTATTTTCCCTGGCCAGCTGGACCATCTTCTCTGGCTCGACGTTGATGCCGGCGTCAATGACCTTGAAGCCCGCGCCCTCGAGCATCATGCAGACCAGGTTTTTGCCGATATCGTGCAAGTCGCCCTTGACCGTGCCCATGACGACCGTGCCGACCGGCTTTACGCCCGCCTTGGCAAGGAGCGGCTTGAGAACTTCCATGCCTGACTTCATCGCCCGGGCTGCAATGAGAACCTCGGGAACATACACCTCGTTTTTCTTGAAGCGCTCGCCGATATTCCCCATGCCCGCCAGGAGCCCCTTATTGAGGATGTCAACTACGGGAACGTTTTCCTTTATGGCCTTGTCAACCAGCTCCTTGACTTCCTTGGCCTTGCCCTTGATCAAATTTTCGGTGATCTGCTCCAGTACGCTCACATTGCCTCCTTGCTGTGTTTGAACACGGTTACCGGGCGGACCCGGCCTCTATTGTTGCCAGCCAATCTAGCCGCAGGCCGCTGGACCCGCTAGACAGATAATGCTTTTATTATGACGATATTGCTGTATTCTTGTCTTGAAAGGATAATAGTGCGGTTTTTCAAGGACTTTTTACGATGATTTTATGACAATACTATCACACAAACTCATTCATAGCCTCAGCGCGCGTTACTACAAGGCCTACAAACTGCGCGCCGAACTCGTAGATGTAAACGGAGAAGTCATTGCCGGAGGCGCAGGCCGGAGCCGCGGCGAGCGCCTTGAAGCGCTGGCTTTCTCGCAGACCAACGCCTTCAGCCTCCAGGAAGCCGTGCGCTGGGGCGAGCCATTCGTGTTTTATCCCTCCAGGGGAATCATCAGCTGGGTGGCGGCCCTCGTGGACCAGCGCCGCGTGCACGGGGGTCTTCTAGGCGGCCGGGTGCTGGCCTCGGGATCCAACCGGGACGAGATCGCATCCGGGCTAATCGAGCAGGGCCTTGAGCCAGGGCCGGCGGGAACTATAGCGGAACAGCTCCCGGAATGGCCCGCGGCGCGGATCAAGCAGGCCGCCCTGTTCCTGCAGGAATCATTTTACCGCGAAAGCGGCTGGAAGCCGGTGCTCCTGGAGGAAAACCGGGTCAAGGCAATGCAGCAGCGCCACATCTCCGAGGCGATCGAGGAGCACAAGAAAACCGGCCAGTCCGGTTATTCCATGGACAGGGAGCGCATTCTCCTCTCCCTGATCAGGGCTGGAGACCGGAACGGCGCCCGCAAGGTTCTGAACGAGATGCTCGGGGCCATGTACATGCTCTCGCCCAAGCTGGCCGTTTTGCGCGCGCGGGCGATAGAGCTCATGGGCTACCTGACGCGCGCGGCGGTCGAGGACAACCCAATCCTCGAGCCGCTCATCGAGCGCAACCACCAGTGGATGCGCAAGCTGATCGTCGCGCCGGATTTCGAGACGCTCTCGCACGTCCTCATGCAGGCCCTCGAGGATTTCATGCACGGCATTTACGCCCGCGGGTTCAACTGCTACCACCCGCACGTCGGGAAAATCCTCGATTATGTGGCCCTGCATTACAACGAGCAGCTGACCCTGGACCAGATCGCCTCAAAGATCGGGATAAGCGTTTCGCGCGTGGCGCACCTGGTGAAGCAGCACACCGGCAAGACGGTCTGGCAGCACCTGATGCGGGTGAGGATCGCCAAGGCGCGCCAGCTGCTTGAGAGCACCGATGACCAGTGCAGCCAGATCGCACTCGCCACCGGCTTCTGCGACCAGAGCTATTTTACCAAGCACTTCCGGCGCCTGACCGGCGCCACCCCCGCCCGCTATCGCAGCTCCTTCAGCGGGCCGGTCCCAGCCAGCAAAACCGCATCTTGATATTCACTCTGCCTTCCCTGTCCCCCGGCCTCTCCCTCAATGCATTTCCGTCGAGCAGGTCCCGATCGCGGGGCGGTAGAAGTTGAACTGGACATCCGGGTGATCGGCCAGGAGCGACATCGGCACGGCCGCGTCCGGCAGGCGCTTCGAGATCATGAGCGTCGTCAGGCGGATGCCGAACTTGTTGTCGTGGTGCCCCGGGTGCCAGATGGATACCTTGTCCGCTTTCCAGGTTTCAAGCGGGCCGACCGAGAGCGCCTGGCGCGGCACCAGGAACACCTGGCCTTCGCCGGAGGTGCGCGCGTTCTGGATGACGGTCATCGGGTGCAGTTCCACCACGCGCGTGCCCAGCTTGCGGTACTCGGCGGGCGAAGGCGGCTTGCTGAGATACTTGCCCTTGCGCTGCGGCGGATCGTTGAACGCCCAGTGCTTAACCTCGCCCTGCCCGCCCTGCATCAGGAGGCAGCGGGCCTGGTCATAGCTGCTGCTGTAAGCCCTGGTGTTGGCCGCGGGAAAATGCAGGTTTTCCGGGCGCAGCCTGAGTTCCTTGCGGATGCGGTTGAAGCAGAGCTCCATGTCGGCCCGCCTGAAAGAGAGCGGGTGGGTAACGGGGGCTTCTTTGCCGTTCAGATACCACTCGTCCATGCCCCAGAACACGCCTTCCCGCACGTCCAGGTTGAGGTCGTTCACGATGCGCGCCACGAGCGGGAGCTGCTCGGTCGGCCCTATCGGGCCGCAGATTCCGGCGGGGTTGTCGGCGGTGGACTGCTTCCAGGCGTTGATGTATTCGAGTGCCTCGGCCAGGTAAAAATCTTCAAGGGTTTCGTACATGGCAACCTTAAAGCCCGGGCGCGCCAGCTGGCGGATGTCCTTTTCCGTAAGGCGGGCGGCTTCCCTGAGCAATTTTTCATCGAGGGTCGTGTAATCCCACCAGTCGGGCGATATCTTGCTGATTGGTCTGCTCATGGCTTATGGCCTCCTTCTTATTGTGACAAGATGAATTATTTCGCAACAATGACGAGTAATCCGAGAACAATCTAACGCTGTCTGTGCCCACAACAAAAACTCGAAATCCTAATTCCGAAATTCGAAACAAATCCGAATGAGCAAATATCAATAAAATGCGAAAAACAATCTTTTTCTCGGACTTTGAATATTTTCCGCTTTATGCGGATCCGCATGTGACAGAGAATTTCGGCATTGTTTCGTATTTTCCGCCACAGGCGGATCTGCCTATGGAACGACGTGCTTCAAATTTGGAATTTCTTAACCGTGGTTAACAATTTCTTGTCCGTCCGGATCCGACTGGATTTTTTGTCACAGTCTTATGGTTAAGTTACTATATTATCAGGCCGGTTTTTGTCAATTGCAATGGTCAAAAGAAGAACTTTTTATATTGCGTTCGCACCGGGGGGTAATAGACTACCCTCTGCTTAATTATAAAGTTCTTTCTGGCAAATCTTGATCCCCTCCCGGGAGGGGCAGGGGCGGGTTGAATGTAAGACTTACCATACTTTACAGGAACGATTCAAAAATAATTGGACGAGGTGATCATATTATGCCAACTCGCCAGAGCAAGACCACTTCCATTCCCGGCCCCGCAGCCCGCCTGCCCATATACAACTATCCCACCGTGCCGGAGGAGGCGGAGCGGCACAGAAACGCCAAAGTATCCCCGCTGACCCGCAGGGAACTAAAGACTGATTTCCGCGCCGTGTGGCAAATCGCCGGAAAAAACTGGGGCGATAACATCTACCGCCAGCTCCTGTGCGAGCTGAAGCTCGGCAGCGTGACCAATTTCCCCTGGTACCTGTGCGTTGAAGAATTGGCCGCCGTGAAAAATGCTCCCGGCAAAACTTTCAATCCCCGGGAAAACTGGGAAAAAGTCGCCGAACAAGTCGGCAAATCAGGCATATATTTTTATTCAAATTCAGGGCCTGACACCGAAGTGCCCCGCGCGGTGTTCGATAAAATCATGAAATGCTTCGGCGAGCGGTTCATCGGATTTAACGAGGGGGAATGGGATGGAGCCTATCTTGGCCGGATCGTGGTCAAGGGCGTAATGCCGCTTTCCCGCAACCGCTCCCGCAAGGAGGCCTGCCGGCATTACCTGGACTGGCTGAAAAATACTTATGATAAGCACCAGAACCGGATCCTCTCGATGAGCTCCATGGGTTTCGGGCCCCACTACGCCGGGGAGCTGGGCGCAAGAATCCTCGGCTTCGAAGCCTCGCAGTTCCTGCCCTGCGACACGGTGCGGATGAGTTTCTGCCGGGGGGCTTGCAAGCAGTATGACCTTTTACTGAACGTTTGCCCTTCCGTCTTCAGTTACAAGGGGGCGCATTGTTTCAAATGCTACCCGAAAGATGGACAGCCGCAGTCGGCCCTGCTCGATTTCTGGCTTGCCGGCCCGGAGCACGGCGCCAGCGTCGGGCTCTTGAAACGGCTCTGGTGGCTGGCCTACATGAACGGCGCAAACATCATGGGCCTCGAATGCGCCTGCTTCCCGTCAAATGCCGTGAGCGAACACGAAGCCCAGGGAGCCTTGCCATTCGACGACCCGATTACCGACCGCATGGTAATGTCCAGGTTCACTCCCCTTGGATGGCTGCAATGGGAAGCGATCCAGACCGCGCGCAAGCACCCCATGCGCGGCGTGCCCCATACGCCTGTGGCACTGATGCTGCCATTCGAGCACGGCTGGCACGCGCAGCCAACCTATTACCATGACAAGTGGTTCCCGCATCCCTACCTGCATGACTTTAAAAACGAGAGAAATTTATACGTCTGGGGAAATATTCCCTACAATAACGGCGACTGGCAGATCGACAAATTTTTCCGCTGGGTCTACCCCGGCTCCAACCTCTCCTTCACCGCCCCTACCCGCGACGAGCGCGGGATCGTGACCCCCACGCCGTTCGGGGATTCGTTCGACGTAATCCTCGCCAATGCCGATGACAACGCCATCGCAAAATACCAGGCATTGGTCCTGCTCGGCGGCCACAATATTGATGGCGACAAGGCTCTGCGGGACAGGCTGCTTTCATTTGTGAAATCCGGCGGCCTTGTAATAGCAGATGTCGGCCAGTGGGAAAAACTTCCGGCGGAGGCAAAGAAGCTTGGCGCATCGCGCCTGGCCAGGATTTTCAGCTATGGGAAAGGGCGTCTTGTGCTCGTCCAGGCCCCTCACTGGGACTCCGAGGCGCGGGATGAGGCCACGCTGAACAGCGTCCGCGCCGAAATCGGCCCGATCCTGCAATCCTTCAGCCTGATTGAAACCGGCGAGCGGCCCATCCACTCGCTGGTAAACGTCACGGACAAACCCGACGAATTGATTATAACGCTCTGCAATCCTTCCCAGGTGCTGGCGTGGGAAGGAACCGTAACCGTGAAAGGCGCAGGCATCAGCGAGTGCGAGGAGTGGCTGGCGTTCGGAGAGGCGGCCGTAAAAGACGGCGCGCTCAAATGCGGCGTGCCGCCGAACGATGTCCGGGTGTTTAAAATCAGGACCGCGAAGCCGTTCCTGAAACTTAAACACACGGGTATTCCATGGAAACGGCTGGGATACGGCGCCCCGGAGTGGGAAGCACCGGTTGACAGGCGCTTTTACGGCCCGGCCATCGTGGCGGCGATTGAAGAACGGCGAAATCTTGAGGCGGATGAATAATGTCACCATAATTAACCTTGCTGTAGGTTAAACTTCGGATGGGTGTATCTGCCTTGTTGGAAAAGCCCAAAGAAGCATTTAAATATTAAAACACTGGCATAAGCCAGCATTGGAAAGGAAACAAATGGCCGGGAAGAAATCCACGCGCAAAACTGACTCAGCCGCACGCCGGCTATCCACATCCCCGGAAAGCGGCGCCGGCGGATGCCCGATGCTGGACGAAAGGGACAGGAAAATCCGCTGGGCGGCCTCATGGATATCGCCGCCGGGCGACAAGGCGCCGAATTACTATTTTCTTGCCAGGAAGAACTTCAAGATCGCCGCCGTGCCCAGAAAAGCCCTCTTGCGAATCGCGGCCGACGCCCGCTATGCCGTTTATGTAAACGGAAAATTTGCTGGCAACGGCCCGCCGCGCGGAACCCATAAACGCTATTTCGCCGACAGCTACTCCGTCGCCTCCCTCCTGCACCCCGGCTCAAACTGGATTGCGGCGGAAGTGCACTGCTGCCTTAAGCCAACCTATACCATGGCCCCTTTCCAGCCGGCGCTGCTGGCAGAATTGCCCGGCATGGCCGCGACGGACGCGACCTGGCAGGTGCGCACCGATCCCTCGCACCGGCCAGATTCGCTTATATACACTGGCCAGATCGGATTTTCGGAGTGGAAAGAAATGCCGGCCGAGCCCCCCAACTGGATGACCGGCGGTGACGGCTCCAGTGCTTGGCTCAAGCCGCTCGTTATGGGTGAGCCTGATGTATTCACCGGACGCCGGGTTGTTCCCCGCCCCATCGCCCCGCCGGAAAACTCCCTTCTCCATCCTGCAAAAATCATTGAAACCGGGCGCGTGCCGTTCACGCCGGGCGCGGCCGAAAATCCGGACTATGCCACCCTGATCGCCACGGAGCCCCACACGGCCCTGCCCCTGCCGGCGGCGCCTTTAATGACGGCCATGAAGCCGCTCGTGTTCGAGCCGGGCCCGGGGCGCGAAGGCGCCTATGTCATTATTGACTTCGGCCGCGAGGTTTTCGGCAATATCCAGGTGGACATCGAAGCCCCGGCAAAAACGATCATGGAAGCGGCCCACTCCGACGGCATCTTTGACGGGCGCGTTCATTCACTGATGGGCCGCTACCGCTTTGCCGACCGCTTCCAGCTCCGCGCGGGACGGCAAACCGTGGGCCAGCGCCTGCACCAGCGCGGCTTCAGGTTTCTCCAGCTCGCATTCCGCGATTTCTCAGCCCCGGTGAAATTGCACGGTGTGACACTGGTCAGCCGTTCCTATTCCCGGCCGGCGCCGGCCGAATTCTCCTGCCCGGACCAATACCTGAACCGGCTCTGGGCAATGTGCGTTAACACCGTGCGCGCCTGCTCGGCCGACACCTTCATGGACTGCCCCTGGCGCGAGCAGGCTCTCTGGACAAACGACCAGGCCGTCACCAGCCTTTACTACCTTGCCATGACGGGCGACCCTGTCTTCGCCGCGCACAACCTGCGAATCGGAGCCGACGGCGCCCGGCCCGATGGGCTGATCCCGCCGGTCTATCCCTCCCAGGTCCAGCTCCCGTTCCCGGTCCTGCCGGCCCTGTGGACCTTCACGCTTTCCGATTACTACAATTACACGGGCGACCGCAAGACGCTCCGCGAGCTGCTCCCGGTCATGGAGCGCGCCCTGGCCATCTACGAAAAATGGCGGGATGCGGATGGTTTGATCGCTGACCAGGAAGGCATGTGGAACTTCGTGGACTGGGGTTACCGCGGCGGCCAGCCGCACCCGGCCCCGGGCGGAAAGACGGCCGTGCTGAACGCTCTCATAGCCGCCGCCTATAAGCGCGCCGCGGTCCTGGAAAAAACATCCGGAACCGAAGGGATTGCGGCGGAATACGCCTTCTTAAGCCACCGGACCGTGGCGGCCCTCAACGCCGCACTCTGGGACCAGTCCCGCGGGCGCTTCCATGATTGCACGGGCTATGCCGAAGGCGTGGCGCCAAGCTCCAGCCAGCACCCGCTGGCCATTGGTCTATACCATGATTTGTTCGCCGGGCCCCAGCGCGATGCTGCCCTCGCCTCCCTGACTTCGCCCGAGCTGATTAAAGCGGAATTTTATTTCCAGCATTACGTTCTGCAGGCTCTCGCACGCTATGGCAGGATCACGGAGGCACTGGATATCATCCGTACCATGTGGCGCGACAATGTGGAGGAGGATTGCGATACCGTCTGGGAAATGCACACCGCTCACAAGGCGGTGCCGGAGGCCATGCCATCCCACAGCCGCTGCCACGGTTTTTCCTGTGCGCCCCTTTATTTCCTGCAGTCGGTCATACTCGGGGTGCAACCCACTCAGCCCGGATTTGCTGAATTCACGCTGGCGCCCAGGCCGGTCGACCTTTCGCAAGCGCGGGGCGCGGTGCCGACCCCGCGCGGCCTCATCCGGGTGGAGTGGCACCGCACCGCGCGGGACAGCCTGCAAATAAAGGCTGATATTCCTCCCGGCGCGCGGGCGGTTACTGCTTCGGGAAATATTTTCGGCCCCGGGAAGCACAAGCTGGATGAACCCGTTACGGGCTGAGTTGGTAATAAAATTCAAATTAAAAATCAATATGCGCTTGAAGGGCAACTTGTTTCGCTTATTATCCCATGCAACGCTGATTGTCATAATGTTTTTCCCGGCAGTATCCTCAATGGCCGCAGAATCATACTTGGTTTTTTTCGGAACCTATACACGGCCGGGCCAAAGCAAGGGCATTTACGTCAGCCGCTTCGACGCCGTTAAAGGCAGGCTGGAAAATCCGGAGCTTGCCGCGGAAGCTGTAAATCCTTCCTTCCTCGCCATTCACCCTTCGCGCCCCTTTCTCTATGCCGTCGGGGACACCGTCGCCATCAACGGTAAAAAAACCGGCGCGGCGAGCGCCTTCTCGATCGATCAGGCGACGGGCAAACTTGTTTTGCTCAACCGGCAGTCAACCGGAGGCATCGGCCCCTGCCACGTGAGCCTGGATCACGCCGGCCGTTGCGCTCTAGTTGCGAATTACGGCGACGGCTCCTGCGCCTCCCTGCCGGTAAAGGCGGACGGCACGCTCGGCGAAGCCGGCTCAGTCGTCCGGCACCATGGCGCAGGCGTCAACGCCAAACGCCAGGAGGGCCCGCACGCGCATTCCATCAATCCCTCACCGGACAACCGCTTTGCCTTCGCGGCCGACCTCGGCCTGGACAAGATCATGGTCTACAGGCTTGATTCCGCCAAAGCCGCGCTTGCGCCGAACGATCCGCCCTTCGCCGCCGTGCCACCCGGCTCTGGCCCGCGCCACATGGCGTTCCACCCCGGCGGTAAATTCACCTATGTCATCAACGAGATGCTTTGCACCGTAACCGCGTTCAGGTACGACGCCGCGGCAGGCGCGCTTGAGCCGGTCCAGACCGCCTCAACCCAGCCGGCGGGCACGGCCGTCTTGCCCTCCTACAGCACCGCCGAGGCCCAGGTCCATCCCAATGGAAAATTCCTCTACGGCTCCAACCGCGGGCATGACACCATCGCAATCTTCGCGATTGACGAACATTCCGGCCTGCTCAAATTAATGCTGAACGAGCCCTCGGGCGGCGAAACCCCGCGCAACTTCAGCCTCGATCCAACCGGCAGGTGGCTGCTGGCCGCGAACGAAAAGAGCGGCAACGTGGCAGTGTTTGCCGTTGACCCGGACGCCGGATCTTTGAAAGCCACGGGACAATCCGTTGCAATCGGCTCGCCGGTCTGCGTGAAATTCCTTCGCTCACGCAATCCCTGAGGACCGTTGCGGCGCCGGGCGCCCCAGCCGCCGGTAAATATTCTTTTTCGTTTGACAAATCTGCCGCAATGCCTGATTATTATTGCCAACGATGGCAAATAGGAGAATAACATGACACGGGAAAGGCCAAACATTATCCTGATGGTGGCCGACGATCTCGGACGGGAGGCGGTTGGCTGCTACGGCAATCCGGTCATAAAGACCCCCGGCCTCGACGCGCTCGCGGCCGGAGGCGTGCGCTTCATCAACAGCTTCTGCACCGCTCCAACCTGTGCGGCCAGCCGCTCAACCATTCTTACCGGCCTGCAGAACCATACCAATGGAACATACGGACACACCCACGGCGTGCACCATTTTTCGTGCTTCCCGACTGTCAAAACCCTGCCCGCCCTCCTGAAGCCGGGCGGGTACCGCACCGGGCGCGTGGGCAAGCAGCATTATCAACCCGTAGCGATGTTCCCTTTCGACTGGGGCCATCCCGACGGCAAGTTCGGGCGCGACGACGTGGCCATGTCGGAGGCCTGCCGGGAATTCATCCGGGGTCCCGATCCGTTCTTTCTATACTGGTGCTCCATGAACCCCCACCGGGCAGATTTCGTGGAAAGCCACCCGCTGCGCCCCAACAGTTTCGGCAACCCGCCGCAGGCCTTCCCGGGCGATTACGAGCAGGCTTACGCCGAAAGCGAGGTCATCATACCCCCCTTCCTGAACGACATGCCAGAGGTGCGCGCTGAGCTGGCCCAGTATTACCAGTCCATTGCCCGCCTGGACCGCGGCGCGGGCCGCCTGTTCAAAATTTTGGAGGAGGAAGGCAAAGCTGAAAACACCATCATAATTTTCATTTCGGATAACGGCCCGGCCTTCCCGGAGGCCAAGACCACAATGTACGACCCTGGACTTCGCCTGCCGTGCATTGTCCGCAGTCCTTTCCACCGCGCGCGCGGGACAACCTGCGACGGGCTCATCACCTGGGCGGATATCACGCCGACCATACTGGACTTCGCCGGACTTTACGCGGATTCTGCGGCAT
>JBAYWJ010000031.1:0-17771 GCA_041674125.1 Kiritimatiellia bacterium | reverse complement strand
GAATTCGGAGCAACGACGAAAATATTTGAAAAGCCGGCGGACAAGCGCACGGAGGACTATATAACCGGCCGATACGGCTAGCGCCGGGCCCGGCAGTCTGGTAAATTAGAAACTAGCGCCGCGGATGCGGCAAGGAGGCATGCCCATGAACATTCAGTTGCAGAGGGAAATAGATAAATTGAAGAGAATCCTCCTGGCCCTGAGCGCCAAGGTGGAAAACGACGTCCGCCTGGCGGTGCGCGCCGCCGACAACCAGGATGAGTCCCTCGCCCGCGAGGTGGTGGGCCGCGAGCAGGAAACCAACGCCATGGAGGTGAACGTGGAGGAGGAGTGCCTTAAGATCCTCGCGCTCTACCAGCCGGTGGCGGGCGACCTGCGGTACATCGTGGCCGTGCTCAAGATCAACCAGGACCTTGAGCGCATCGGAGACCTGGCGGTGCACATCGCCGAGCGCGCGCTTTTCCTCTGCAGCCGGCCGCGGATCGTCATCCCGGTCCGCCTTGAGCAGATGGCCGATAAAACAGAAGGGCTGCTTAAAAAAGTCCTGGACGCCTTTGTGAACCTCGACGAGGCCGCGGCGCGCGAGGTGTGCGCCTCCGACCAGGATATCGACGCCATGAACCAGGAGATATTCCAGCAGGTCAAGGATGCCATCATGCAGAACCCTCACCATTTCGAGTCGTTGCTGCAGCTGATGCACATCTCGCGCCACCTTGAGCGCATCGGCGACCACGCCACCAACATCGCCGAGGATTTGATTTACCTCGTAGACGGCCGCATCGTGCGCCACCAGGCCGGTGCGCCTGAAAAATAAAGCGACATGGCTTGCAAATATCCGCCGCCGGGGCATAATGTGCGCCTTTGAGAAAGGCAGGGCGCAATGGCTGAAAATATGTTCCGGCCGGGCATGTCCGACGCGGAGATTGAGGAGGAGTTCCTGAACCGCGTGCCGGATTTCAAGGTGTGCTTCAAGGATTTGATCGGGGTCATCGGGCGTTTCGCGGCCGAAGGCAAGCGCGAAATGGCCGAGGCCTGCGCCGGCCTGCTCGAGGCCCCCCTCGCGAAAAGCGGCGCCGAAAGCGAGCTGGTCGAGCTCCTGGAACTCCGCCCCGCCTGGCAGGATTCCTCCGCCTGCGCCGCCTATTGCCTGGAAAAAATCAACGATTTCTGCCGGAGCGGGCACAGGCGCCTGGCGCTTTTTGTGGAAGCCAGCGGTCTGGCCGGCGGCGCTGATGCGCGCGAGGCTTTCCGGCGCCTGAAAATACTGCGCGCGCTCGCCCCGGGCAGGTGCTGCTACGAAAAGACGTGGGGGCTTGGCCGCGTGGCAGACGTGGACGATTTCGAGCGCAAGCTGGTGGTGGATTTCGAGGGCAAGCGCGCCCACCGCCTGGCCTTTGCCTACGCCGCCGAGGCCGTCATCCCGCTGGAAGACTGCCACATTCTTGCCCTTAAGCTCAGGTGCCCGGAGGAGTTTGCGCGCCGCGTGAAGGAAGACCCCACCGGCATCGTCAAGTCGTTCCTGGAGCTCTTCGGCGGGATGAGCGCCCAGGGCCTGCGCTCCATGCTGACCGGCCTGGTGGTTCCGGAAAAAGACTGGGGCGGGTTCTGGGCCGCCGCCCGCGGGAAGCTTGCCTCGGACCCCCGCGTCCAGATGCCGTCCGGGCGAAACGACCCCATAAAAATACTTGCGGAGAAAAAGGAGTTTGACGCGCGCTGGATTGATGAATTCTCAGCCCTGCGCGACGTGGAGCGGATATTTGCCGAAATCGCGGCTCTTTACGCGGAAAAGTCCCCGCGCGAGCTCGGGCAGGATTTCAAAGCGGCGGTTGAGGACCGGCTTAAATTTGCGGTGCGGGGCATGGGAGCGGACCGGCAGGGCAACCTGATCCGGGCGCTCCTCCTGGCCGACGAAGCTTCCATAGCGCCTTCGGGCCTGCTCGACCTGGCGGCTTACGGCAGGCCCGCCAGCCTTCTTGAAGCGCTCCGGGCGATGCCCGCGAGAATGATCAGGCCCTTCCTTGCCCTGCTGGAGAAAAATTCAGTGCCGGCCGCGGAAAGCGTCGCGGAGGTCCTGGCGGAGATCGAGCCCCCGGCCCTCAACGAGTCCATTGCTTTCTGCCGCCAGTCCGGCAAGGAGGCCATGATTTTCGGGAAAATGCGCGCCCTGGTGCAGAACGACATGCCCGGCGCCGCCCTGGTGGCCTGGATCGGCGGCAACCTTGACGAGGCGGTCGCGAACAACGTCTGCGATGCCGGCTCTTTCGCCCAGACCGCGCTCGCGCTCCTGCAGAAAATCATGGCGGGCGGCAGGAAGCGCGATGCCGGCCAGCTCCTGCGCGAGGTGTTCACGGACCGGGAGGTCCTTGATAAAATGCTCCGGCCGCTGGAAGAGGGCCGGCGCCTTGACTATTGCCGGCGGATAGGGACGATGCCCGGCCTGGCGGCCTCCGACAAAACGGAAATAGCGGCCAAAGTCATCCCGCTCTTTCCCGAAACGGCGCCTTGTTTCGGCGTGCCGCCCGTGGCTATTATCCAGCCGAAGCTCACGTCATTCCGCGTCTACCGCGAGAAGCAGCTCCAGCTTGAAAAAATAATCAACGAGGAAATACCGCGCAACAGCAAGGAGATCGGCCTGGCGCGCAGCTACGGCGACCTGAGGGAGAATTTCGAGTACAAGGCGGCCCGCGAGATGCAGGGGCTGCTCATGCGCCGCAAGTCCGAGCTCGAGCAGATGCTTTCGCTGGCCCGGGGCAGCGATTTTTCGGGCCTGCCGCACGAAGCCGCCGGGCAGGGGACGAGCGTCGAGATCAGGATGCCCGAAGGCAAAACGCTCGTCTACAACATTCTCGGCGAATATGATTCCGACGACAAGCTCGGGATAATTTCCTGCCGCTCGAAGCTGGCCGAGGCCCTGGCCGGCCGCCGTCCGGGCGAAATGGTTAAAATTCCCGGCGAAAACGCCGCTCTGGATTGCCTCGTTGTGGCCGTCCGCCCCCTGCCGCAGGAAATAAAGGACTGGATAAACGCGGACGTTGCGGCTCACGGGGCCGGTTGACCGTGATTGGCTGTGAAATGCCGGCCGCCGTGCCATGATCACACTTTATTAAGTGTGATCATGATGGTGATTCAAATTCTGCCGCGTTTCATGCAAAACCTGCCGGACTCTTTGATGAGTGTCAGTATTTGGAAAAGAATGTAAAACAGGCCACGCAAAAAAAAATGTGACAAAAAAATGAAAATAAGTTCAGGTTTGTTCAGTAAAATGGTCTTGCAGCGCACTGGCCGCAACTTGTGCGATGTGCTTGTTGAAGGAACATGCAATGCCTCGGGGGCGGTCTGGGTGCGCTCTGAGCTCCGCGGCCGGGCCTTAAAGCCCGTGAAAGCCGGGCGCGCCGCAGCCGGCAAATTCAGGGCGCACGTAAATGTCCTGGCCGCCGGCGGCCCTTATGACGTCACCCTCGAAATCCGCGACCGGGAAGGCTCAGTCCTCGAAATGGCAAAAGCCCGCAATGTGCTGGTTGGCGACGTCTGGCTCCTCGGGGGGCAGTCCAACATGCAGGGGGTGGGGCACAGCTGCGATGCGGAAAAATCGCACCCGAAGGTGCGCGCGTTTTACATGAATGACGAATGGGCGGTCGCCCATGACCCGATCCACAACCTTTCCGAGGCGGTGGACACCGTCCACAACGGCTGGCCCGGGCCGCACAAGCCCCGCCGCCGTTTGCGCATTCCCGCCTCGCGCTGCGTGGGTCCGGGCGTATCGTTCGGCAAGGCCATGCTGGAAGCCACCGGCGTCCCGCAGGGCCTGATCGCCTGCGCGCACGGCGGCACCACCATGAAAGCCTGGGACCCGCAACTGAAAAAGCTGGTCAGCAAGAGCCTTTACGGCGCCATGATGCGGCGCTTCAACAGGAACGGCGCCAGGGTGGCCGGTCTGGTCTGGTACCAGGGCTGCTCCGACGCCGAACCCGGGGTTGTCAATTTATACCGCCGCAACATGGTCAATTTTGTCAGGGCGCTCCGGCGCGACACCCGTAGCCCGAGCCTGCCGGTGGTCATGGTGCAGATCGCCGGCGTCTGCGGCACTCCTGCGGGGCACAGCCCGGAGCACTGGAACATAATCCAGGAGGAGCAGCGCCGGATGCCGGAATTTATCCCGCGCCTCCTGACCGTGCCCGCCATTGATCTTGCGCTGGATGACAGGATTCACGTAAGCGGCAAGGACCAGCAGCGCCTCGGGCGCCGCCTGGCGCAGGCCATGCGCGTATTGCTGGGCGACCGCCATGCCGGGCTTCCGCCGATCACGCTGCGGGATATACATTTTGCCCCGGACAAGATACATGGCGACTGCCTTATCAAGGTGAGGTTTGACAACGTGATGGGCAGCCTGCAATCCGCCGGGCGGCCGGCCGGTTTTGTCCTGCGGTCGCCAAAATCAGAAGCGCACATATTTCGGGTCGACCTGGAAGGATCGGAGGCTCGCCTGAAGACGCTCGATGTTGACCGCGCCATGAGCCTGCACTACGGCCATGGTTATGCGCCTTACTGCAACGTAACCGACGGCGCCGGCCGCTCCCTTCCGGTCTTTGGGCCGGTTTCATTCAACCAACCCGATATTTTGCGAATACTCAGGCGCGAGCTGCCCGCGGTGGCGCTATCCCCCGAGCCGGATTCGATTGTCGCGCCCCGCAAGGTGCTGGTCAGCCGCCCGCAGAAATCGGCCGGGAACCTCGAGCGCCTGCAGTACCCGGCCGATGTTGAAATGCTCGGGTTCAGGCCGCGCGAGTTTCCGACAGCTTTCTGGGACCTGCACGAGGATGTATTGAACTGCGCGCCGGAAGATGTTGCGGTCTATTACAAGACCACGCTGGTTTGCAGGGAACCGATGAAGCTGGCGCTCTGCTTCGGCTACGACGGCCCGGTAAAGGTCTGGGCCGACCGCCGGCAGATCGGGCATGACCCGCACGGGATCAACCCGGCCAACGACGACAAGATAGTCGTTCCTTTCAAGGCCGCGAAGGGCAGGCACGAGATACTGATCGCGCTGGGATCCAACCACGGCCGGGCCTGGGGCGCCAGGATGCGCGTTTGCCGGAGGGATTTTGCGCGCAAGAAGAAGGGCAGGGAGGCTTTTATGCCGTCCTTTGTTCCGTGATACGGCAAGTTTGCAACTTAAATGTGAAAATTTGCGATGAAAGCAGGAAAATGATGCTGGGTCAGGATGATGATGGTATGAAGCATATGCGCGGTGCATTTCGTTCGAAAAATATCCGGCGATTCCGGCGCATCTGCGGATTTTCCGCCCTCACGCATACGCGAGTATAGCGTTTCGGGCGGCGCATCCGCATCCCTGCCCCGCAAGGCGAGGTGCGCCAGACTGTGCCGGATTTTTTCGAATCCGCCATAGGCGGAAACGAAATGCGCCGCACGAATCATCTCGCGCCACAAAGCGCCCCTGGCGCGAACTTGCCCGCGGCGAGATTGACGCGCTGTTCGTCGATGCGGTCAGGAAACATTGAGAGCGGCGTTCATGGTTTGTAGACAAAGTCTGAGCTCGGGCATTTTCGCCTAAGGCAAATATGTCCGATGCGAGCGTGGAGGCAGATCAATGTCGCCGACTTGTCCTTCGGAGTCCGTCAGTTGACGGACGAAGTGGGACGTCTTTTTCGAACCAAATTCGCAACACATTTAGGAAGGCGTCATCAAACAAGTGGGTTGCGGGCATAAGCCAGCCTTGGCAATAATAACGCTGAAACATAAAAGCCGGAATTGACGGAGGAAATCAGCCATGAAGCATGAATTCAAGTCATATTATCTGGATGCGCCGCTGGTCAAGGGGCGGGCGCTCGACGTTTTCGTTCCGGAACAAATAACGCGCGATGTGTCAATTTTTATCGTCCACGGCGGCGGCTGGCGCGGGGGCAACAGGCAGAGCTTCCACCCAATCATGGAGGCCTTCAATAACGAGGGGATTATAACGGCTTCGACTGACTACCGCCTGGGAGCAAAGGACGCCTTTGAGCAGCTCTCCGACATCAGGGCCTCCTGCGACCGGTTTGTCTCGATCCTGAAGGAGATGGGCCGGCCGCTTAAGATCGCGGTCTACGGGGAATCGGCCGGGTCGCACCTGGCCTCGCTGCTGGTCTGCGCCGCGCCCGGCGCGTGCGGCGAAAACAACTCATTCGCGAACAAGTGGGTCGCTCCGTCCTTCGGGCTCCTGCACGCCACCCCGGCCACTTTCGAGCCGTGGGAGGATATTTACCCCCAGGTATGGTCGGCCATGCAGGATATAGCGGGCGCCTCTTATAAAAAAGATCCCGGGCGCTACCGCCGCCTTTCCCTGTGCCGCTACATCGGGAAAAACAACCCGCCGCTCTTCTTCATCGAGGCCGAATACGAATGCATGTTTTACTCCGATATGAACCGGAAGCTTCTTGCAAAGCACCGCCGGCTGGGGATTCCCTCGCAGATGAAAATTTATCCCAGGATGGAGCACGGGTTTTTCTACGCCCTCGCCCGCAAGCAGCAGAAGGCGTGCTTCCGCGACATAATCGATTTCATCGACGGCAGGAAGGTGAAGGCAGGGGAAGCATAGGCGCCCGCCGTCACCAAAGCGGTCAGGAGGGTCCAGTAAATTAGTGACCAACCCGATGCCGCTTCCAAATTTACCAGGCCATTTTTATCGTCGCGCCGGATGGGAAAATGTGTTTCTCGGCATTCTCCCGTACAAGGTGTTGCTTAAAATTTTATTTACCTGAGATAAAAAAATTCAAGCAACCTCCGTGGCTCCGTGTTCTCCGTGGTTATAATTTTTCCGCAGGGAATCTGCATTCTCCTTGCGGGCAATCCTTTTTTGCCTAAACCACAAACGGGATGACGGCCTTGCGCCGCGCGGGGTAGTCCGGAAATGTAACCCTGTACCAGGCGTGCGAGCGGATCGCCCTCGGAAACAGGTTGGCGAAGGTAAAAACAAAGAAGGCCAACCCCGCCCAGCTCCACGTCAGGACCGCCCAGCCCAGCCACTCGATTATCTCCCCCATGTAGTGCGGGCAGGAGACGTATTCGAAAAGCCACCCGCGCGGCACGCTGTATCCCGCGGGATTCTTTCGCCGCAGGAGGCGCAGCTTTTCGTCGGCGGACTTGTTTATCGCAAAACCCGCGATGAACAGAATCATCCCCGCGATGAACGGCCATGACAACAGCCACCCGTCCGGGTAGTCGCGCAGGTGGAACACGGCAAAGCCGTTCACAAACCCGTTCAGGCAGTTGAAGAGGAAGGCCATCAGTGCCACCACGGCCGGGAACGGCTTGGACCCGCCGGACTGCCGGAAGGGATATATAAATGTTCGCGGAATGTAGTGCAGGAGCCAGAGGGCGATGAAAATTACCTGCGGGATCGTGTTTTCCGGCACGGCACAGAAAAATACGATCATCAGCATGGGCGACGGCAGCTCCATTAACATCCAGGCCCACTTGGCGGGCGAAGCGGGGCCCCAGCCCGGCCGCTGGAATTTGCCGTAGGGGGCGGAAATGAAAAAGAGCAGAACATACACAGCCGCCGCGGATGCGAATATCAGGGCAACGCAATAATTATAGGCTGTGATCATATATGTTGGAATTGGAAAAATAATTAACCACGGAGAAAGAGGAGGCACGGAGGTCGGAAAAGAGGAGGTATGGCAAAATTGTGACCAAAGAAACTTTGCCCTCAAATTTGCCAGACTATTTATTTTCCATGCCTGCCCGGCGAAATTACGCCTTGGGCGAACGTGCAGGTCTCCGTGAACTCCGTGGTTATCCTTGTCTTGTTTTCTCTCTTATGGCGCTTTCCACGAAAACGCGGGCTTCAGGTGCCGGTAGGGATGCCGGTTGTAATGCGCCTTTGGCTTTTTCCCGAACCATTTCCAGCCGATGAAGTCCAGGAGCACCTTCCAGTCGTCCAGCGAGTGGGCGTGCTGGCCCGGCCGGAGGTGGAAGGCGATATTATCCTTCTTGCCCAGGAAGCGGTAAGCCTCGCCGGCGGCCCGGGCGCACTGGACCATGCCCTCCGGGTTTGACCAGCGGTCGTCGAGGGCGTAGGTGAGCAGCAGCGGGCGCGGCGCAATAGTTGCCAGCAGGCAGTGCTGGTCGAAAGGCATCTTTTCCTCGCGATTGAGGTAGGGGCGCAGTCCCTTGCCGAACCAGGACGGGAAAACATTAATGATGTTGAGGGTCTCGCCCCCGTGGCCCACGTAGCGGAAAGTTGCCCCGCCGGCGGCGCAGGAGGCGTTGTCGTTCACGAGGGTGATGCGCCCGTCGGTGGCCCCGGCCAGGAGGGTGGTCTTGCCGCCGCGCGAGTGGCCTGTGACCGCGATGCGCCGCTTGTCGATCATCGGCATTTTATACAGGAAATCAACGACGCGGTGGTAGCCCCAGGCCCAGGCGGAGAGGGCGCCGAACTTCATGCCGGGATATACGTCGTAGAGCCCTCCCTTGCGCTTCATTTTATCGGGCGGGTTCCCGTAGCCGAGGTCCTCGGCCATTTCGGTCCGGTTGAACATTACGAGCGCGCAGCCGCTCTCAACCACGGCCCGGGCTATATCATCGGTGAGATACCACCAGCACCCGTCGCCGTTGATGATGGCCGGGGCGGACTTCTTGGATTCGACGAACAGGATTTTCACGCAGAAGGAGAAAGGGCGCCTGCCGCCGCGGCAGTGGATGCGGAAAATCTGGAGCTTGGGCGCACCCGGGAAGCGCCGGACGGCGCTGTGGTTGAGCGATTCAATTTCGATGCCCGTGGGTTCGGGCGGCATGCCGCCGTATTCCATGCCCACGACCAGGTCCTGCCAGCGGCGCGAAAGCTTCGGCCATTCCTTTCTTGATGTGATGCGTCTGCCGTCTGGTTTCAGGAAAGGATCCGGCAGCTCGCCCTTGTTGACGATCGGCTCGGTCGGGTAGGTTCCGGACTTGGGTGTTGGAATTTTCTTTAATGGCATGGGTGAACTCCTGCTTATATTTTGCCGATACATGGCAGCGGCGGAAATCATCATTTCTTGTTTTCATTCAGCCAGTCGCTGACGGGCTTATCCTCGATGAAGAGGTTCTCGATGACGGCGCTCCCGCCGCGGACGCGGACCGTCACGTGGCAGCCGCGGTTGGTGCGGACGTTGTGGTCCCAGTACGCCTTTTCCGCTTCCGGCGCTTTCTTTTCCGTCATGTAATAGCGGTCCAGGCCGGGCCAGCCGATGCGCACCTCGTTTTTATAGATATCTGACCATTGCACGCGCACCTTCACGGATGCCTCGCCGCCGGCGGGCATGGCGCGCTCGAGGCGGTTCACCATGGCAAACCCGTTGGAGTCGGTCCCGAGCACGGCGAAAACTTTCTGGTTGGTGCGCCATTTCTTTGCGTCCGGGACCATGACCGCGCCCGGCTCCAGGCCCAGCCAGACGTAGCGGCCGCGGAAGGCGTCGACCGGGTCAACCGGGCGTGTCTTGAACTTGAAAAGCTTTCCCGCGCGCATTGTCAGCTCGCGCCCGGCGATCATCCACGCGGGCACCGCGAGCTGGACGGCGACGGCAGCGGCAAATGCGAGCAGCAGCAGGTTACGCCTGTTCATGACTAACCCCTTTCCGGCGCAGCATGAAGATGTTCGTGGCGAGGAAGGCCAGGCCAAGCGCAATGAATACAAGGCCGCGCAGGAGGAAGCTCAGGTCGCTGTCGAAAAACCGCGCGACGATCAGCGCGGTCACGGCCAGCAGGCCGACGTTCATCTGACCCTGTTTGCCGGTGCGGATGCCGGAGGCCATCAGCCAGATGCCGATGGCCAGCAGGTAGAGGTCGAAGAGGCCGGCGGACGGCGCGGATGATTCGTAGAGGCTGGAAAGGCAGTAGCCGAGGGCGGCAATAACCGGGGCAAGGCCGAAGACCAGGCCGAGCGGCGCCTTGCGGCGGACGGTCGTGACAAGGAGGACTATCGCGGCCAGCGGTATCATGCCGCCGAGCGCGGCGTCGGGGATCGCCCGCCAGGGCGCGTCGTGTATCCGCTCCCATTGCCAGTGGTTCCACCCGATCCTGTGCCACGGCCACTCGAAGGTGAACAGGAAGGACAAGGCCAGCACCCCGCCGGCGCCGAAGTGGCGGAGCGGGCGCGACCAGAAGCCTTCGGCTTCTCTGAACCAGAATTCGCCGGCGAGAAACATCAGGGCGAAAAGCGACGCGTAGAGAACAATCCAGAGCCCCGGCAGGACGCGCTCGATCGTCACGCCCGCGGCGACGGTCACGCTCGCGCAGGCGGCCCAGAGCAGGAGAGTGGGGCGCACCTGGTAGCGCCCGGCTTTCATCCAGAGCGCGAGTTGAGGCAGGAGGAGGGCGGCCAGCAGCCAGTAGCCGGCGTTGGCGCCGTCTTCAATCCGCAGGTGGCAGGCCCACTCGGTAATACCCCAGAGGTAAAGCAGCCCCGGCGTCACGGCGTTGAAAATATAAACCAGCGGCAGCCCGAGCAGGGACCAGGCCAGGATAAAGGAGGGAAGGTCGCCGGAAATATTGTAGGTCTGCGACACGAGTGAAATACTCGCACCGATCATCAGGAAGACCAGCGTGGCCGCGCCCTCGCTCCACGCCATGCTCTGCGGGCGCTTGATGAGCGCCCAGGCCGCGAGGCCCTGCGCCAGCGCGAGCGGCAGGAACGAAAGAACCGCGCGCGCCGCCCGCGACAGGTTTTCCCAGTTGTGCGCCAGCATGAGGATTATGCCGGCGCCGATCAGGAGGGAGCCGAGCACGCTGAAGATGATCACCGCGAGCCGCGCGGGCCGGACGGGCTCAGCCGGTCCGTAGTGCTCCCGCAGCCGTCTTTCGGTTTCAGGGGAGATGATACCGCGGGCAACCAGCCCCGGCATTTCGCCGTAAAGCCACTGGACCGACTTCTTGTTCATGGTAATCAGCCTGATTTCAGAATGATATCCGCAACGAGGCCCGCGCGTCAAGGCCATTAAGCGGCTCAAGATTTAATCCTTATTTGCTGGCCTTTTATGCTTCGGGATGATAATTTCATTTTATCTGGCGCAGACGCTGCGCTTGGAGATATTGGCGAAGGTTCACTGGCAAACGGCATGCGAAATTGCCGTTTGTTGTTTTATGGGGGAAAAACAATGCAGCACATCTACATCACGCAAAATGACCGCGACCGCCTGCTCGATATGGCAATGCGCCTGGAGAAGAAAGAGAACAAGGATAAGCTTTATCTCGATGCGCTGGCCCAGGAGCTGGCGCGCGCCACCATACTGCCTTCCGAAAAAATTCCCGGGGACGTCATCACCATGCGCTCGCAGGTGCGCCTGCGCGACCTCGATTCGCGCGAAGATATGACCTACACCCTTTGCTTCCCGGACGAGGCCGATGCCGCCGCCCACAAGATCTCGGTGCTGGCGCCGGTGGGCACCGCGCTCATCGGGTGCAAGGTGGGGGACGCCATCGAGTGGGAAGTGCCTTCCGGCAAGCGCCGCCTGAAAGTCATGGAGATCATCTACCAGCCCGAGGCGAACGGCCGCATGGATTGACGCCCGGGTAGAATCAATTGCCGCTCCCGGTGGCCACCGGCGCGGCCATGCCGGCGGGGTTCAGTATCTCCTCGAGTTTTTCTTCGGAAATAAGTTTTCTTTCCTGCGCCAGGCGGTAGACGCTCGCACCGCTTTCAAGCGCCTCGCGGGCGAGGGCCGCGCTTTGCGTGTAGCCGATGTAAGGCTTGAGCGCGGTCACAATCCCGATCGAATTTTCGACCTGGAGGCGACAGCGCTCGGTATTGGCTGTTATGCCGGCCACGCAGTCCGCGCCGAGCGAATCGCAGGCCCGCACGAGCCAGTCGCACGACTCCGCCAGGCAGAACACCATCATCGGCTCCATGACGTTCAGCTCGAGCTGCGCGGCTTCCGAGGCCACTGCGACGGCCAGGTCGTTGCCGATGATCCGGAAGCAGACCTGGTTGACCGCTTCCGGGATCACCGGGTTCACCTTGCCGGGCATGATGGAAGAGCCGGGCTGCTTGGGAGGCAGGTTGATTTCACCCAGCCCCGCGCGCGGGCCCGAGGCAAGGAGGCGCAGGTCGTTGCAGATTTTAGAGAGGCGGATCGCCGCCAGCTTCAGCGCGGAGGAATAAGCCGCCAGGCACGAGGTGTCGTGGGTGGCCGCGACAAGGTTGGCCGCAAGCCGGATGTCCCAGCCGGTGATTTGCCGCAAATGCCGCACGCAAAGCCCGGCGTAGCCCGGGCTGGCGGTGATGCCGGTGCCGATGGCCGTGGCGCCCATGTTGATTGTCAGGAATTCCAGGGCGGCCCGGTCGAGCCGCCCGGCCTCGGCGCGCATGGCCGCGGCAAAGGCACCGAAGCTTTGCCCGAGGGTCATCGGGACGGCGTCCTGCAGCTGCGTGCGCCCCATCTTGATGACACAAGC
This sequence comes from Kiritimatiellia bacterium, assembly GCA_041674125.1. Classification (GTDB taxonomy): domain Bacteria; phylum Verrucomicrobiota; class Kiritimatiellia; order JAAZAB01; family JAAZAB01; genus JAQUQV01. Next base: position 5,342 of record JBAYWJ010000031.1, on the reverse strand, counting down.
GAACTCTTTCTCCTTGACGGCGAAAGCCGCAGCCAGGTTTTCAAGCGAAGCCTTCACGCCGGAGTGTGTCGCAAACAGCCCGAGCCTCATGGCGCTGGGGTAGGCGTCGTTGGTGGACTGGGCCATGTTGACGTGGTCGTTGGGATGGCAGAAGGCATAGTCGCCGCGGGAGCGGCCCATGAGTTCGAGGGCCCGGTTGGCGATCACTTCGTTGGCGTTCATGTTTACACTGGTTCCGGCCCCGCCTTGAACCATGTCCATCGGAAAGTGCGCGAGGTGCTGGCCCGCTATTATCTCGTGGCAGGCCGTCGCGATGGCGTCGGCGACGGCGTCTTCCAGGTGGCCGAGTTCGCGGTTTGCCATGGCCGCGGCCAGCTTCACGGCGGCCAGGGCCTTCACGAATTCCGGGAAATCCCCAAGTACCCGGCCGCTGATGCGGAAGTTTTCCACACCGCGCAAGGTCTGGATGCCGTAGAGCGCTTCGGCCGGCACTGCCTTTTCTCCCAGGAAATCATGCTCAAGCCGCACGTTCGGCCGGGCCGGGACTGGAATATTTTTAATGTTCATGCATACACCTCTGCTTTCTCGCCTGCCGGTGCGCGGTTATATTCCGGCCGGTATCCGCCGCTTGCCGCTCCGATGCCGCGCAGGTTACGGCGCCGGGCTTCGCGCATCACAATCTTCTGCAGCCGCATCCAGGTCCGCTCCGCCGGGGAAGGGGCGGGCAGCCCGTTTAAGTATGCCGGCGGCAGCGAGGTGTTTTCTATGCTCATGATGATGTTCAGGTCATCGGATGAAACCAGGCCGAGGCAGGCTTCCAGCAAAGCCGCCAGCGCCTCGATCGCGGGCGCAACATCGCGGCCGGCGCGGATCAGTTCCGCCAGGAATCCGGCCGCGGCGGGATGGCCGATCCTGCCTATCGACGCTATCGCCTCGGCGCGCACCGCCGGGTGCCGGTTCAAGTCGGCGGCGGACATGAGCGCGCGCAGGGCCAGCGGGTCGCCGATGCTGCCGAGTGCCCGCGCGGCCGCCAGGCGGACGGTGTTTGATTCGTCCCCCAGGGCTTCTGCCAGGAAGGCGACGGCGCGCCGGCTTTTCATTTCGCCCAGGATATTGGCCGCTTTCAGACGAATTTCTGCGCGGGCGCTTTTCAGTGCGCGGATCACAAGCCAGGATGCGATCGGAACATACTGGAAAGGAACAGTTCTGTTGTTAATAACCATCAGCATGGCGGCATTCCCTATGTTTGTAAGTGGCCGCGGCGTCGCGGTTTCCGGGTCATTCAAAATGTCAGTTTCCGGAATCATTTTAATCTGAAGCCAATTTAGATTGGCGCGCTCAAAATGGCAACAGTGCATTTTCCACTTAAAGTTGAAAAACTGTCGTTTACGCGCTCTTGCGGTTCAGGCGTCGATTAAGAAGCTGTTGAACTGCCACTCGCAGTTTCTGTCCGCGGGAGAGGCTGCGCTTTCGGGGCGGTAAAACCGGCCGGCATCCAGCGGAGACCAGGCGCAGGGGCGGGAGACAAACTTTCCAAGCCACGCTCGCGCCGCGGCCAGAATTTCTTCAAAGGGCAGATCCTCCGGGAAGCGCAGTCCCTCCGCCGGGTTTTTGATTATCCAGGCTGCGGCGGCCACTGCGCCGGCGGCCACCTGGATGGCCGTGGCGTTATGGCCGGGGAGGATCCGGCGCGCCGCGTCTATCCCGAGGATGGATCCGGTCCACCAGGACTTGAAGGCGTGGCCCATGATGAGCGCCCCCATGCTGTCGCGCCCGCGCCGGATCTCGTTGCGCATTACGCGCCGGCGCGCAGAAATCCTGTAGCCCCGGCAGCGCAGCTCGTGCAATGAGGCCATGGTCTCGTTCGGCGGCAGGTAAACATAATACACCGAGGGGCGGTATCGCACCGCGCCGCCGGGGGAGCGCAGCGTAAGCAGGTTTGAAAGGGTGAAGGACTCTCCGTGGGTGATGATCATGCCCGCGAACTCGCCGCCCGGCACCCACGAGCGCGCCAGCGTGTTCATGCCCATCCGCGGGAGTATGATCTGGTTTTGCGGACCGTAGTAGGGCAGGGTTGCCCGGGGCGGCAGCTCCTTTTCGTGCGTGCCCCAGCCGATTTCCGCCGGTGCGACCGATTCTTCCGCCAGGCCTTCAACACTCCAAGTTCCCACAAATTGTCCGTCACTTTTCGGCCGCGCCGGAGTTTGCGTATCCGTTTCGCTGCAATGAATGACCCTTACTCCCATGCCCAGGGCCAGGGCGGCCCAGTCGCGATTGGCCAGGCTGTTTTCAATATTTTTACGGCGGCGCCGTGCAACGCGCCCTTCGCGCAACGCCCGCAGCGCAAGGTCGCGGAGGCCGGCGCGCGCGAAGTGCGATATCAAGCCGGGATTTGCGCCGTGATCCAGCACGGCGGTCGGCTGGCCTTGGGCCCAGGAAGATTGCATGGCCAGGAGCCGGGTGTATTTCTGGTATTCCGGCGCGGCGGCGCAGCTTTGGCCGGGGCCAGGCTCCGGCGGCCATCCTTCGATAGAGGCGTTGAGATAGAGCGCGCCGCGGTCCCGCGCCCGGGCCAGGATGGCAAAGCAGTCGATGTTGCGTGCCAGGTCCACGATGAGGTCGCCAGGGCCTGCATGCGCCGCCAGGACCCGGTCCAGGTTGTGCCTGGTGATCCGCAGTATTTTGAAGGCGATGCCTGACCTTGTCATCGGCCCCAGCGCCCCGCCGGGATCGGCCATGTCAATGACCGTGACGTTTTCCGGAGTGACGCGCACTTTGCGCATGAGCAGCGGTAGAAAGCAGCGCCCCACCGTCCCGTAGCCCAGGAGCAGGATTTTTTTGTAAAATGCTGGAGGCATGATGACAGTTCCCGTGGCATGTTCTCATTGGGCAATCAGCCCGCTGCGGCCGGTCCGGACATTGCCCTTGCGCCGCTCGATCTCGAAATCCGCAAGGAAGCGGGCGTAGCAAAGGGTGTTTTTTATCCGGTCCGGAGAGCTATCCGCAATTTTACGGCGCGCAAAGGCGCGCTTGTCCAGCGCCAGTACCGCCTTGAGCTGATCTTCCGGAAGCAGGTGGCTGCTGGCCGCCAGCAGGCTAGTCAGCGCCTGCATGGCGGGCCCGACATCGCGCCGGCCGCAGGCCAAGTCGATCAGCAGGCCCGCCGAGGCCGGGTGGGCTATGCTGCCGATGGCAAGGATGGCTTCGGAGCGCACTTCCTGGTCGGGATCGTGGCTTGCCTTGCGGGAAAGCCAGGGGAGGGCAAAGTGATCGCCGATTTCACCCAGGGTCTGGGCGGCGGCGAGGCGCACATCCCGCAGGTTGTCGTCGAGAGCAAATATCAGGGCCGCGGTGGTCCTGCGGCTCCTGAGCCTGCGCAGGATCATGGCAGCCTTCAGGCGCGCCGTAGGCCGCGGGCTGCGCAGGGCGCGCATGACCAGCCAGAGCGCCAGGGGCAGATGCTGGCAGGCGGAAACCTTGTATTTCAGAGCGCGCATAATCGTCTCCGGTATTTTTAAAATCTGCGTTACAGCGGTTGCGTAATTATCATTAAATGCCATAGCGCCTTGCGCTGCAACGGTTGATTTTCCACTTAATGTGGAAAGCGCCTTCGGGCCGGCTTGCCAAAAATCAAAGCGGCCTCGGCGGCCCGGCTGCGGCGCGGGATGCCTAGAACCTATCTCAAAATTCACTTGGGCATGGCAGAAGGTATTTTTGCGTCTGGCAAGGCGGGCGCGCGGGCGGGTATACCTGAAAGATATATCCCCCGCAATCTCAACGCCGCCAGGCGCAAAATGACTCTGTTCCAATGGAATGCGGCGGCGCATCTGGCAGAGCGGCGTTCTGCAAGCGGAGATCCGCCAGTGGCGGACCACCCGCTTGCACGCCTTGCTCTGCCAGCGCGACGCTCGCACCATGCTCCATGCCAATTTTGAGATAGGTTCAAGTGTTCAGGAAATGGGGAGGAAAAGCCTGATGGCGTCAGCGGATTTTGCGGGGCGACTTGTCCTCAAACTTGGCATAGGGACACTTGTCGCGCGCGGTGTAAAAAAAAGCGCAGATGGGAATGCCCGTGTAGGCCGAAAGCAGGTCCAGGTGACGCCCGGCCGGGAATCGCTTGCCTTGCTCCCAGGCGCCCACGGTGGCCAGGGAAAAACCCAGGTCGTAGGCGAGCCGCTTGAGCGGTATGCCGCGCGCGCGCCGCCACTCCCGCAGGCGGTGCGCCAGGGTGCGGTGGGAAAGCGGTATTTCAACTGGATGAGTTTTGGCCATTCGCGCCAGATTTAAAAAACTTGGTTCTTTCTTTAATAGTGTGGCTCTATGGTATTGTTTGAAAAATCCCCATAAACCACGATGTTATTCAATAAGGTCATTCCCATGTAAATGGGAATCCAGATTCATATTATGTGGAACTGGATTCCCGCTTGCGCGGGAATGACGAGTGTTGCACACAATGTAACCGGCAAAATTACCATCTTTCCTTGAATCAACCACTCTTTCACAGAAAGATCCTAAAACTTTAAATTCAATGCAATTTGATCCCGGCGCCCGGCAAGGTCAAGGAGAATAACCTGGCAGTCACCGCGATTCAGGAGAGATTTTCGTCTCTCGTCGTTCGTGAAGCGTCGTTCGCAAAGACTAATAGCGCTTCACGCTTCACAAGATACGCTTCACGCTTTCCGCTTCAAGCTTCACCATCCGAAGATGTTGTAGCCCGGGACCTCGGCCCCGCCTTCCTGGCGCAGCATGAAAATGAGCGCGTAGCCAGTGGCACGGTGGTGGATCAGGTTGCGGCTGACGCCGAATGATGTCTGGCCATAGACGCCGCCGTAGGCGCGCGGGTCCCGCGCGCACCTTTCCTGGCGCGTCTGGATGAAGGCCGCGGCGCGCCCGATCGCCTCCCAGTAGGGCGCAAGGCTTTCGGGCAGCTTGCGCTTTTGTGCGTATTCGCAGTAATTCTGCCAGGTGATGCCGGCCACGTATTCGCCTTCCAGGCTCGCGCAGCTGCCGTCGGCATCCTGGCACTCCAGCAGCTCCTGGGCCCTCCGCCGCACGATCGCCGCGAGCGCGGGGTCCTTGTAAATGAGCGTGGCGCCCATGGCGGAGACAGCGGTGAAGTCGTCGTTGCCGTATGGCTCTTGATCTTTAGCCTGCCTGTAGAGGCGCTTGTAGCCTTCCATGAGGGGGCGCAGTCCTTCCTGGACATATTTTTTATCGCCCGTCAGGCGGTAAAGGTAATAGAACATCAGGGCCGCGCCGGCCTGCCAGATCGCCGGCTGCTGGGACTTGGACTCGTGCGTCTCGAAGTAATACGTGTAGCAGGGCCAGCCGTCCTTGCCGAG
>JBAYWJ010000030.1:0-18213 GCA_041674125.1 Kiritimatiellia bacterium | reverse complement strand
TCTTTTCCGCCTGTTTACGATTTTGAATATGATGAGCTTCCGGCATTAATCAGCGATATCAATAATCCGTACAATAATTTTGGGATTCTTAAGGATGATCGCAATCATGTTATTCAAGTTTTCACTACTGTCCGGTTAAGAAACAAGCAAAACTCATTTAAGGCCTGTTAAATCTATATGAAATGGCCATTATGACTTTTTTCGATTTCAATTTCAAAAGTTCGTATTTTCGGCTTTTCTCCTCTGATAAGCAAGGAGGGGAGCAGAATGAACGAAGGACGGACGGTGTTTGCTCAATTGACGGACTGGTTTCCGAAGTACCAATTCGAGAAGTGCGTACGACGATACAACGGGAACTGGCGCGTGCGAACACTGACCTGCTACGAGCAATTTCTTGTCATGGCATTTGCGCAACTGACGTTTCGAGAGAGCTTGCGCGACATCGACATCTGCCTGGGAACCTTGGGCCATCGCCTGTACCATGCCGGGATTCGGCGTCCGGTGGCGCGGAGCACGTTGGCAGATGCGAACGAAAAACGGCCATGGACCATTTTTGCGGATTTTGCTCACACGTTGATTCGGGAGGCAACCGAGTTGTATGCCGGCGAAATATTCGCCGCCGAATTGAAGCAGGCTGCTTACGCCATGGATTCCACGACGATCGATCTTTGCCTGTCTTTGTTTCCCTGGGCAAAATTCCGGAAACACAAAGCGGCGATCAAGTTGCATACGCTGCTGAACCTTCACGGAAGCATTCCAACCCTTGTCATTATTACCTCCGGCAAGGTTCACGATGTCACCATCCTCGACGCCTTGCCCATCGAAGCCGGGGCATTTTACATTGTGGACCGGGGATATCTGGACTTTACGCGACTGTATCGCATCCATGGCAATGGCGCTTTTTTCGTTACCCGGACCAAGAACAACTTCAGGTTCCATCGCCGTTATTCCCATCCGGTCAAGAAACGTCTTGGTGTCCGCTTCGATCAGACCATCGTTTTGAAAGGATATTACTCTCGTCATGGCTACCCAGACACATTACGTCGCGTCGGTTACACCGATCCAACGACAGGCAAAAAACTCGTCTTTTTGGCAAACAACTTCAGCAAACCGGCTCTAACCATCGCCCGGCTGTACAAGTCGCGATGGCAGATCGAGCTGTTCTTCAAGTGGATCAAGCAACATCTCCGAATCAAGGCGTTCTATGGCACATCAGAGAATGCGGTAAAGACCCAAATCTGGATCGCGATCTCCGTTTACGTGCTGGTCGCCATAATCCGGAAACGGCTTCGGCTACCTCACAGCCTCTACACAATTTTACAGATTTTAAGCATCTCGCTTTTCGAGAAAACGCCCATTTTACAGGCCTTTGCTCAACATCATATGCAATTTGAAAACCACCAACATCAAAAACAGCTGTATTTACAAGGTTTTTTAACCGGACAGTAGTGAAACTGTTTCATAATTGAAAACCTGTCAACCAACGGCCGCGACCGCGCGCCCAACGCGAGCGTATATGAGCCGCAAGGCGCGGGTGTTTATGCCAGTTTGCTGGTAAGATTGAAGAACTGCCTGATTGCGAACAATATCAGCTATATGAGTTGCGGCGGGGTCAAAATCACCGGAGGCACTGCCAGCGAGATGCATAATTGCACCGTCGTGGATAATTACTCCGGCGGCGTGGGCGGCAACTACGGCGGCACGGTATATCTCAACGGCGGCAGTCTGCAGGTTGTCAATTCCATAGTTGTTTCCAACACTCCCTACCACGCGCGCAACTCCGTGGAGGGCGCCGGCGCCTATATCACCAACAGCTGCCTCATCCCGACCAATTTCGGCTCCGTCAATCCAGTGACCATGCTCATCACCAACCATCCCCAGTTTGCCGGTCATTCCGAGGCCAATTACCGCCTGACTTCCGGTTCACCCTGCGTCAATTCCGGGCTCAAGCTGCCATGGATGGCCGGCGCCCTTGACCTTGACAACCATTCGCGCCTTGACCGCTTTTCCGGAATGGTTGACATGGGCTGCTACGAATATGCCCCCCGCGGCATTATGTTCAAGGTGCGGTGATCCCGGACTGCCGCAAGCGTGAGATGCTATATCTCAGACGCCGATTAAGAGCCGAGGTATGCCGAGGCGTGAACGGTCCGGGGCGGCATGGGGAGTATTTTGGCGCAGGAAAAGCGAGGTGGCAAAACTCACTTTGCCTTTGCCTAATTTTTCATTGAGGGTGTCAACCGTCCTTGACACGCGGGTAACTTTTTCGGCGCGGACATTATCCTCGAACAGGTCCGGCTGGAGGTTGCCTTCCGCGCTTATGCGCCCGAGCGTGACGGAGGTGGTGCGGTATGCCCTGCCCTCGCGGTAAATATTTTCAAAAAGCATCCTCGCAACCGGTATGGCCTCCTGCGCCGCCGCGGCCGGCCGGTTAAGGTCGGCCTGCAGGCCCGCCTCGCTGAAATCCTGTTCGCGCAAAAGAACAATTAAATTCATAGCCCGCAGGCGGTGGCGGCGGAGCTTGGCAAAAGCCGCTTCCAGGTTGCGCACCAGCTCCGCGTAAACGAAATCGCGGTCGGCCGAGGGCGGGAAAAAAGTCCGGCTCTTGCTGATGGTGGCGTAATCGGTTTTTTCCGCGGGATTGACGGGATAAACCGCTTCGCCCCGCAGCTCGCGCCATATTTCCAAGCCCACCTTGCCGAGCAATCGCCGCGCGAATTCCTCCGGGCGCGCGGCAAAATCCCAGGCCGTGCGAAGCCCGTGCTTGGCCAGCAGGTGCACCGTGTTCGGGCCGAAGCCCCAGACCTGCTTGAGGCTGATTCTTTGCAGAAAGAGATGGATGTGCAGTCCGCGCACTGCTGTGAATCCGGCCGGCTTCCTGAACTTGGAGGCAAGCTTGGCCAGGCTCTTGGAAATGCTCAAGCCCGCCGAAACCGTCAGGCCGAGCTCGGAGCGGATGGCCGCCTGGAGGCGCCGGGCGATTTCTTCGTAAGGGGCCCGGAAGACGCGGCGCAGTCCGGAAAGGTCGGCAAAGCCCTCGTCAATGGAATACTCCTCCACCGCCGGCGTGAAGCGGCGCATGATGGCAAACATGCGCTGCGAATAGATTCCGTATGTTTCGAAATCGTCTTCCCGCACGGCCAGACCGGGACACATCCGCCGCGCCTTGAAAAGCGGCACGCCCCTCCGTACGCCGAAAGCCTTGGCCTCGTAGCTGGCGGAGGTGATGATGTTGCGCTCGCCGCCGGTCACAACGGGCCTGCCGCGCAGTTCGGGGTGCGTGGCCTGCTCCACCGCGGCGAAAAAGGCGTCGCCATCCACGTGCAGTATGGCCTGCGGGAACGAGAGCAATGTGAATGGCGTTTCCGAGTTCATACCGGATTCACCACGGAGGTTGATGAGACCCAGGCTTCGCCAGAGCGCTCCGCCGAGGCGAGCACGGAGGTTCAGATAAGAAGCGAGGTTTTATCTCCTGTCTTCTCCAAGAACAGGGCATTTTGGCAAATTTGTAAACAATAAAATATTGTTTTACAAATTTGCCAAATCTCCTCTTTTTCCAGGCTCCGTGTCTCAGTGATCTCCGTGGTCAATTGAGTTTTGTTTGTATTGCAGCAGAAATCGCGTTGGGTTATTCCCGGGTTCTAAACATACTTACGGATCACGGCGCGGACCACGCCGCCGATCAGCATCGAGCGGCACGGGCGTATCTCCCGGTACTTTTTGTTGGCCGGCACCAGGCAGACGCCCTGCCTGTCCCTGGTGTAATACTTGAGGGTCCATTCGTCATCCACCTGGGCGACGACAATGTCGTTGTTTTTCGGGGCAATCCCCTTCTCGACCAGGACAATGTCGCCCGGGTTTATCCCGGCCTCGATCATGGAATCGCCGCTGACGGTCAACAGGTAGGTGGCCTCGGGGTTGCGCACGAGGAATTTATCCAGGTTGATATGGTCGCGCAGCTCCTCCTCGGCCGGGGATGGAAACCCGGCCTGGACCGACCCGAGCATCCTGATGCAGCCGGTCAGGCGCGTCCGCGGCGCAATCTTGCCCCTTTTCTTACTGATATAGCCGCATTGCTCCATTTTCCGGAGGAGGTTATGAACGGCGTTCTTGGAGCGGTAGCCGAACAGGGCCATCATTTCCCTGTAGCCCGGCGCGCGGTTTTCCTCCAGGAAGAACCGGCGCATCCGGCCGACTTTCTCCTGCAGCTCAAGTTTTCTGGGCATATTTCATTTCCTTTTTGCATACAGAATAACTGAACTATGGTTCAGTATCAAGAAAATAATTATTTTCATGCGAGATTTTTCTTGAGTATAGCCGGTATCAAACCGGCTCTACCGTAGATATGTCACGTTATATCCAGGGGATCCGGTTATCCTGTCAAAAAGTCCAGCGGTTTGTTCTTACAGCATGCCGGGGGACTGGATCAGACTCCGGCCGCTGCAAGCATTTTGGAGGGACAGTTAGTGCAGATCTTATCAACACCGATCCCCTTCCAGTACGCGAACCGGGAAGGATCATCCATGGTCCAGATGTTGACGCGCATGCCAAGGGCGTGGGCCGCTTCGATCAGCGGCTTGTCAACCGTGCTGAACTCGCCGTGAATCCAGGGCAGGCCGTGGAGCTTTGCCTGCGGCAGAATTTGAGGCCCCTTGCCGATCAGGGCCAATTGCATTTGCGGCTCAATTTTCCTGACCTCCAGCAAGGCCTGCAGGTTGAAGGATGAAACGATGTAATCGCGCTCCCGGCCGAACCGGCGCAGGAGATTCACAAGGGCCCTCGGCACGTTGAACCCGGACGGCGAGGCTTTGATTTCAATATTGAGGTTTGTCCTGCTTCCGGCGAGCAGGGTGAAAACTTCTTCCAGGGAAGGAATTTTTTCATCCGCAAATTCAGGGGCCAACCAGGTGCCGGCATCAAGCCGGCGCAGTTGCTCAACGGTTTTAGTTTGGATTGCGCCGGTGCCGTTTGTCGTGCGGTCCAGGGTGCTGTCGTGGATTACCATGAGAGTGCCGTCCAGGGCGGGATGCACATCCAGCTCAATGGAATCGGCGCCAAGGTCCAGCGCCCGCCTGAAGGCGGACAAGGTGTTTTCCGGGGCATTGGCGCTGTCGCCCCGGTGCGCCTCTATGATGACCGTGATGGCATGGCTGCTCATGTCCGGTACTTTTAGCAAATGTATCCGCGGAAAACAAGGTGGACCGTCTTGCAGGCAATAACTTGAAAAAAAATCCGGCCTGTATTTATCAGGAAACAGGCTTTTTGGGTGGCCCCCTGCGAATGAGGATATCAAGGATGGCGATGTCGGCCGGATTGACACCGGGGATCCGGGAAGCCTGGCCGAGGGTGGTAGGTCTGATTTTCTGAAGTTTCTGGCTTGATTCGAACCGAAGAGTCTTTATCACGGTATAATCAATCCAGTCCGGGATTTGTACGTTTTCGATATGGCTTTGTCGCCTGATCTGTTCCTGCTCGCGCCGGATGTATCCTTCATATTTCAACTGAATTTCTACGTGATTTTTGACTTCGTCCGGCAGTCTGGGATTGTGTCCCGGCAGCCTGTCATAGGACATATCGGGATTTTTGAGCAACTGAGACAAGCTTGTGGAATTGTGGAAAACTGATCCCAGCCGGCGGATTTCAGCATTGACCATATCAAGGCTCTTTTCCCTGGCATCGAGTTCGCTCTCGCTGCATATTCCTATTTCCCTGGCGTGCTTGAGCATGCGCAATCCGGCATTATCTTGGCGCAACAGAAGCCGGTGCTCAGCACGCGACGTGAACATCCTGTATGGCTCATCAACGCCTTTCGTGATCAGGTCGTCAATTAATACACCGATGTAACCCTCATTCCTTGAAATTATGATTGCATTCCTGCCAAGAGCATTGCATGCCGAGTTTATTCCAGCTATTACTCCTTGCGCTGCAGCTTCTTCGTAACCTGTAGTTCCATTTATCTGTCCTGCAAAAAATAAGTTTTTAATATGTTTTGATTCCAAAGTTTCCGTAAGCTGTCTTGGGTCTGAATAGTCATATTCTATGGCGTATCCATATTGTGTTATTTTACAATTTTTAAGTCCTGGAATAGAATGGACCATTTCATCCTGTATTTTTTCAGGGAGGCTGTTTGAGATTCCATTAGGGTAAATCTCAATTGAATCACGACCTTCAGGCTCAACAAAAACATGATGCTTGTTACTATCAGGAAATTTTACTATTTTATCTTCCACAGACGGACAATACCTGACCCCGGTACTGGATATATAGCCGCCATACAACGAACTTTCCTTTAAATTGTCTCTTATAATCTGATGAGTTATGTCAGTTGTATGGGTTAAATAACATGGCAACTGGGATGATCCTGGGGGCCATGGGCGCATATTTGAGGTAGTATGTTCCACGTGGAACAATTTAACAAAATCAGAATTTTCTCCATATAATTTGTCATTTTTACCCTTCTTCGCCAGAAAGCCCTGTGACTTGCCACAGGGATGAATGGCATCCGTGGCTTCGCAGGGTTCCGCAAAGATGCCCCGCGGCTTGCGGGGTGCTTCACTGGATTTATAATCTATTTTTGCTGCATTGGAAATTAGGCATGGCGGTTCAAGTCCTGGCTGGATTATCATGTCAGCATAATTAACGGTATCCTTATGAATCCGTGGGGGCGTACCAGTCTTGAATCGGTTTATGCTGAATCCAAGTTTCATTAGATTCGCACTCAATCCAGGCAAGACTGATTCATTTGACCTGCCACCCTTGACTGACCTTGATCCGATATGTATCGTGCCATTGAGGAAGGTGCCTGGCGCCAGAACGACTGTCTTGGCATTTATGACACTATTATCACCAATAATCACGCCTTTTAGGTTTCCATTGCTGACTGAAATTCCTATAACACTTGCTTCTAGCGTGGATAGGTTATGACAGTTACCTAAAACATCAACCATGCGCTTTGAATATTCTTTTTTATCACATTGGATTCTGACCGACTGGACCGCAGGTCCTTTACTCAGATTAAGCATCCTGAACTGTATTCCAGTATAATCAGCGTTCCTGGCAATTTCTCCGCCAAGGGCATCTACTTCACTTACTAGATGTGATTTTCCAATACCGCCAATAGATGGATTACATGACATCATGGCAGCTGTTTTTTTGTTCCCAGTAATAAGGAGTGAAGAGGGACCCATACGTGCTGCTGCCAGGGCGGCTTCGCATCCGGCATGGCCGGCGCCAACTACAATGACATCATAATATTTCATTTTCCAATACAGAACTTCGAAAAAATTGAATCCAGAACATCTTCCTGATACAACTTACCGATTATAGATGCGATGCCGTTTAAAACATTTTTAAGATCTGCCGCTGCCAGAATAAGCATTGAATCTTTATTAGACTTAAGCAATAAAATTGAGTGATCCAGGCTTGAAATTGACTCAGAGAGAATTTGTCGATGGCGCTCTGAAACAGCAGAATGATGAGCTGCCGATTTCTTGAGATTAAGTTTATTTAAAATAGCTTTTGTAACTTCTACTATTCCTTCTCTTGCAATAGCATATGTAGATATTACTTTATATTTATCAATTAAAGACGCATCGGCCTTTATGCCAAGATCTTTCTTATTGAATACGATTATGCTCCTGGCCGGGTCAAGAGAAGTGATATGGGAACGATCTTCTTCATCTATTTCCACGGACGCATCAAGGACATAAATATTAATATCGGCCATCCCGATTTGACTTCTGGCCCTACGCACGCCTTCCTGTTCGATTGCACAGTCTGATTTTCTTAATCCGGCCGTATCGGTCAATCTAATTGGAATGCCGCCTATCACAACATGTTCCTCGATAATATCGCGCGTTGTGCCAGGCACGGGCGACACTATGACCCTGTCCTTGCCCAAGATGGCATTCAATAAGGTTGATTTTCCGGTATTTGGCTTTCCTGAAATAACAACCAGGGCGCCTTCCCGCAAAATATGGCCTTCATTCCAGGTGGCAAGCAGAGCATTAATTTTATCTTTAGCTTTCTGGAGGCGTTTAACTTTGGCCGGTATGAACGTATCGGGAAGCTCATCATCCATGAAATCCAGGGCTGATTCCAGATCTGCGGTTGAGTCAAGCAGTATTTTGTATATATCTTCTAATGAATGAGTTAGACGCCCCAGCAGCTGTTCCATGGCTATTTTGGCACTGAGCTCGGTTTGGGCGTTGATGATGTCTATGACGGCCTCGGCCTGGACAAGGTCAATGCGGCCGTTGATAAAGGCGCGGCGCGTGAATTCACCCGGATCGGCCAAGCGGACATTCCTATCCAGAACGGAACGCAATACTCTTTGCGCGCAAAGCGTCCCGCCGTGGCATTGGATTTCTATGACGTCCTCGCGGGTGTAGCTTTTCGGGGCGCGCATTATCAGGAGGAGGGCCTCATCCAGGGTTTCCTTTCCGGAAACAACATGGCCGAACACGAGCGCCGGGGCTTTTCTTCTGGAAGGGAGGGGCGGTGCACATTTGAAGATGCGATCGGCCACGGCCAGGCTTGCCGGCCCTGAAATGCGGATTACAGCGATACCGCCCGGTCCTGGGGCGGTGCTGATGGCGGCAATAGTATCGGAAATATCTTTCATTTCATTTGAGGGAATTTAAAAATTAGCCATAAAGATGCACAAAAGTCATAAACAGGAAAGATAAAAAGCATTATTCTAAAACTGGCTCATGTAATATTAATCCGCCGGCATTATAGCATCGCGCGATTATTAATAAATGAATATCATTAGCATCCCATAGGATGCAGCTTAATAGACTGCAGACTGTTAGGGAAACCGCGGGAACACAGGATGAGTTGTTTATTATTTTAAAACGCGACCCTTGTAAGTATTAAATCCTGCATCAAGAAAAAACTTGTGAAAGGGCAAGCGGTTCTATAAATTACGATATATTTTGCATGTTTACGTGAACCAGTATCAATACCAACAGAAAGGCAAAAACACCATGGCAAGAGTATATAATTTCAACGCCGGCCCGGCGGTGCTGCCGCTGGAAGTCCTGGAGGAAGCACGCGAACAACTGGTTGATTACAAGTGCTCCGGCATGTCTCTCATGGAAAGCAGCCACCGCGGCAAGGAATACGACGCGGTCCACGCGGAAGTAATCGCCAATTACCGCAAGCTGCTCAACCTTTCCGATGATTACGCCATATGCCTGGTGGCGGGCGGGGCGAGCCTGCAATTTGCGATGGTCCCGCTCAACCTGCTAACGGAAGGCCAAACCGCCGATTACACCAACTCGGGCGCCTGGGCTTCGAAGGCTGTCAAGGAGGCCCAGCTCGTGGGCAAGGTGAATATTGCCGCGAACACCGGCAAAGATATCCCCACAAAAGTTCCGGCCGCCGGAGACCTCAAGTTAACAAAGGGCGCGGCCTACGTGCATATTACCTCGAATGAAACCATATCGGGCGCGCAGTGGAAGGAATTTCCTAAAACGGAAAGCCCGCTCGTGGCGGACATGTCTTCGGACATCCTTTCGCGCCCGTTTGACATCAACCAATTCGGCCTTGTCTACGCCGGGGCCCAGAAAAACCTGGGGCCCTCCGGCCTGGCGCTGGTGGTGATCCGCAAGGAGCTGGCCGAGCGCGCCCCGGCGAAGCTGAACACGATGCTCAAATACAAGACCTACATCGAGGAAAACTCGCTCTACAACACTCCGCCCTGCTTCAGCATCTACATCATGATGCTTGTTTCGCGCTGGATGCTGAAAACGGGGCTGGAAAACCTTTACCGCCGGAATCGCGACAAAGCGGCGAAAATTTACGCCGCGATTGACAAGGGCGGCTTTTACAGGGGCACGTCCGCGCCGGGGTGCCGCTCCGACATGAACATCACCTTCCGCCTCCCGAGCGAGGCGCTCGAGGAGCAGTTCGTCAAGGAGGCCTCCAAGCTGGGCATGAAGGGCCTCAAGGGCCACAGGTCGGTGGGCGGGATAAGGGCTTCCATCTACAACGCCTTCCCCCCGGAAGGCGTTGATGCCCTGGTGTCCTTCATGGCCGAATTCGAGAAAAAGAACGGATAAAACTCTAACGGGCGAGGAATAGAATAGCGCAGAGCGGATGGAGATGCGGCTAAACGCTGCGCGCGATGCGGTATAAATGAAACATCACCTGGCAATTAATTCCATAATGTTGATTATTGCCGCGGTTCTGTCCGGGTGTGTCAGCGCCAACCCGAAGGTCAACCGGGCGCCGCCGCGGGAATACACGGTCACCGTGCTGGCCGACCGCGGCTGGCAGGAGAGCCGCATCCGCGTCCGCTCGGGCCAGGTCATAGAATGTGCGGCGGAAGGGCAGTGGAACGACCACTTCAATTCTTACGGCCCGGAGGGCAATCCTGAAATACAGAAAGGGCATTTCAGCGTGATGGCGCCCGCCAACTCGCTCATCATGCAGGTTGGCCAGCACACCAACATATCCTATTACATCGGCTTGCGGACAAACGTGGTGGCGGAACGCTCCGGCGAGATACGCTTCCGCAAGAATTTTTCCCTCCCGATCGGGATGGAAGGCGAAGTCAAGGTAAAGGTGAAGATATGCGACGATGCCGACGGCGACGGCCTGGCCGATTATGACGAAATTAATTTCTGGAAAACCAATCCGCTGAGCACGGATTCGGATGGAGACGGCTTCAATGACTTCGAGGAAACAATTGACATCCGGACCAAAGCCGCGGCGGCCGCCGAGACCAATGCACAGGAACAGGCCGCGCCCTAGCGGATTGACAAGTGCCGTGGCCAAGCTCGTGCTGTAGTCTCGCTTCTGTCGAAGCATTCAGGAACGCGGCGGCAGCTCGTGCTTCGTAGCGAAGGAAGCCTTCGCTAACTTCGCAGAGTAGCAAGCGCCGCGGCTACATGCCCGGGCCATTTAAACCGCGCCTTAATACCCGCCATTTAGACAGGCTAACAGGACAAAATCCAGTTATTCCGCAATCCTGTCTCCGCTAGCCGAAGATAGTCTTCAGAGAATCGTTGCAGGAGATGAACCTGCCGGCATTTTCGCCTTTTTCCAGCCGCTGGCGGGTCCACTTTTGGAGGCGGTAGATGGTGGCGAAAATGAAATCGGGCGGCTCGGCGCCCTGGGTCCCGACCAGCTCGCCGCCGCGGCGGACGTTATCCTGCATCCAGGCCGGGAGGCGCAGGTGGTAGGGGTTGCGCTTGACCTCGCCCACGTGGAAAGAGAGGGCGGCCACCAGGTCGGCGAGATCCGCCACGCTGATCTCAACCATCAGGTTTGGGTCGTTCATCGGCGCCCAGAACTCCGTGGCGCACACCCAGCAGCAGAATGACTCCGGAAGGCTGCGCAGGGCGTCGGCCACAAGCAGGGCGGTCCCCATGTGGGTGGTATTCATGTCGTTTTCGTGCGGAATGAAAATGACGTTCGGCTTGTTCTGCGCAATGATTTCCGCGATGATCCCGACCTGCTTGCTCCAGAGCTCCGGCTCCTGCTCGCGGGTTTTCCGGTTTATTTTTTCGAGGCCGCACTCGCCGGTCTGGATGAGCCCGAAGCCGAGGTACTCGCACGCGCCGCGCAATTCCTTAAGGCGCTCCGCCTGGCGGTCCTTGCGGCTGCCCTGGGTAACGGCCACGTTGATCACGTTCATTTTGAGCTCTCGCATGAGGCGCAGAGGCAAACCACCCACGATGCACTCGTCATCCGGGTGGGGGGAGAAAACGAGAGCGCGTGGCGCGTTTTTCTGGATGGACGAGCGCGCCACCGAGGGCAATCCCCCGAGTCGGCATCCGGTTCCTTCCCTGAGCACGCGCGCGTAATCCGACACGAATTTCAAATATGGGTTGTTCATATTCACTTTTTTTTCGTTTATTGCGAATCGCTACAACATGAAAAATAACACATTGCGGCCATGGCGCAAGAATGGATTAAAAATAATTGCGGCGCCTCAGTTATGAGGTGCGTTTAAACAGGCGGCGCGCCGCAAGCGGCGGTCCTGCGAGATGCCATCAAACAGCCGGGATTTTAGAAAAGCGGCTCAACCAGCGCCGTCACCAGCTCACGCGCCAGTTGTTGATGCTTCTCTGGTAGGTCTGGCCCCGGAACGGGAAATTGGTGTCGGTGGTGCGGGTGACGCACCAGATCAGGAAATCGCCGTTTTCGGAGTAGTGGATCGTGGCCGGGTCGCAGTACTGGTCGTGGTCGAAATAGCCCGGCCAGGGAATGTTGTCGCCGCGGCTGGAGCCGAACGAGCGGAAGCTCGCCGAGAACTTGCTGTTGGTGGTGGTGCCAGACGATGAATAGAGCATCTGCCACGTGTTCGAGGACTGGTTGTAAATTCCAAGATCCGCGATATTGTCGCCGTCGTAATCGGCCGGCACGGGAATCCAGGCGGATGTGCCGAAGGCGACCGACCACTGCTGGCCCAGGACGTTGTGGATGGTCCACAGCCCCGAGTCGTAGACCGCAAGGTCGGCGATGCCGTCGCCGTCGTAATCCCCGGGAACGGGCAGGGCGTTGGCACCGCCGATCGGCTGCACGATCACTATGCGATTCAGGCTCGAGTAGAGAATGGCCCAGTAGCCGCGCCAGTAGAGAGCGACGTCGGTCTGGCCGTCGCCGTCGTAATCTGCGGGCAGGGGGGTGGCCTGGGATTCCTCGGCCAAACCGCCGAAGAGGCTGCCGCTGAGATAAGGCCCGCGCGGCATGATTAAGACGTGCCACATGCCGTGGGCGTATTCGTAGAGGCCAAGGTCAAGCACGCCGTCGCCGTTATAGTCGCCCGGGACGGCCGTCGTGCCATCCACGCCGAACTGGCCCTCGGCAAAGGTGTTGGCGCTGAACGAAGCTCTCCACGTTGCGGTGGCGGGGTCGAAGAACCACAGGTCGGCGATGCCGTCGCCGTTGAAATCGCTGGGGGTGGCGATGATTTTGGCCGAGGCAAGGAGGTCGGACCAGGCCGTCGCCTGCCGCGGGGTAGGGTTGTCATCGTGGGCCGTCACGGCAATGCGCATGTACTTGCCCTTGTCGGAGGCGGCGACCACGTGGTTGCTGGCTGTTTCGCCGGAAAGGTCAACCATGCCAGCGCCGGAAAGGCTGTCAGCCCGCTGCCACTGGTAGGTGAAGGTCAGCCGGTCCATGTTCTGCCATAGCCCGACGCGCGAGTGTAGCAGCTGGCCGATCTGGGGCGTCCCGTAGATAGTGGGCTTTTCCTCGTTGACCGGGGTGCGGGAAACAACCGTCATCTGGACGCTTATGGTCACCGGCGCCCCCGAGGCCCGGCTGCCGGTGAGCTCGTCGGTGCCGTCGATGATGATGGAGCTGTTGTAAGTGCCGACCGCCAGGTCGCCGGATGTCCAGATGACGGCGATCGCGTTGGTCCCGTTCGTGATGCTGCCGCTGGAGGGGCTCGCCCTCAGCCAGCTTGCCTGCGGTGAGACGGTGAAAGTCAGTCCACCGCGCGGGACGGCGGTACCGTTCCAGATCTTGAAAGCCGGCGCGCTGGTGGCGCCGCAGTTTTCCAGGACCGAGTTGGCGATGGAGGTCGTGTCGCACGCCAGGGAGGCCTTGCCACGGACCGTAAGGTGCCCGACGATCAAAAGCGGCGAGCTCAAAGCCGCGTTGCCGTTGAAGGCATCGGTTCCCGCGACCGTGACGGCGCAGGTGTACACTCCCGGCGAGAGGCCGGCAACGTCGTAAGCGACGTTCACCGTCCGGCGTTCCCCGGAACTCGTCCCGCTCGCGGGGCTAAGGCTTATCCAGCCGGCGTTGTCCGAGACCGTGAAATTCATCGTGCCGGTCGGCCAGGCGCTGCTGTTCCAGACCTCAAAGGAAGCGCCGGCCAGCGACTGTCCCTCGGTGATGATGTTGGTCCAGGAAAGCGCGCCGGCGTTCCAGGCCAGGACCGGAGTCTGGTTCACGCGCATCACCACGGAGATATCCTGGGTGGCTATGGCGGAGGCGACCACCGTGACGGTGCCGGTGTGGAGGCCCGGCGCCAGGGATTCGGTGAGGTAAGTTAGCGCGACGGCGTTGGTTTCATCCACTGCGGTTCCGCTGGAAGGCGAGACTGTGATCCAGTTTGTGCCCGAGCTAACCATGTAAGCCATGGCGCCCCTGGGTGGCGTGCTTGTGTTGGCCACGTATATGTTCTGGATTGGCGCGCGGTAACCGACCGAATTCGTGTTGTAGAGCGTGAGTGGCTCGACGGAAAGCCTGGGCGCGCCCTGCACCAGGACCGAGACGGTGATAAACTGGGGCGAGTTGCTGGCGCTGACCCCGAAAAAGCTGTCCGCGGCCTCCACGCGCACCGTGGCCTGGTAGGGCTGGTTGCTTGCCGGCAGGCTGGCGGTGTCAAAAATGAGCCAGGCGGTTTTGATTTCGCCGCTGGATTCGTCGTTGGGCGGCGAAACGGAGAGCCAGTTCGTCCAGGTTCCGCAGTTGGTGTAGGCAACGGTGTTGGTAAAAACCATCTTCAGGAATCCGGCCGACTTCTGGACGTGGAAGGCGTTGCTCGACTTGGGCTGTCCCTCCCAGATCGTGCGGGTGATATTGGTCAAATCCAGCGGCGCCATGATTGGCTGCCAGGTGTTGGTTTGAGCGATCAGGCCGGGCGAGTTGACGTAGCCGACCTCGACGTTGTCGCAGTAATTGGTGGTGGTCGGGTAGTTGGTGGTCAAGGTGGTCCCCTGCACATCGAAGCCGGAAAATGCCGTGGCGTTTGTATCAAGAAATGAAATATTGGTGCTCAGCAGCTGGTAGTTGACGAAAAGTGACCAGGTCTGCCGCCCGTGGTTGAGGCAAAGGTCGAACCTGGGCCAAGAGTCCGGCTCGATAGCCGCCGCGGGGAAGCCGTCCACAGTCGTGTTAAGCTCCGTCCATCCATTGGCCCCATCATAGACGTAGCACTGGCCGTTTGTACCGACGCCGAAGGCCGCGGTGGTGTTCGTGGGCAGCTCGTCGAAGAGCCCGAAGTTGGGCATGGCGCGCATGGAAGCCCAGACGTTGGTGACGGTGGCCTGGACAAAGCGGTTTGACAAGTCGCATCCCGGCGAGACCCTTGCGGCCTTGGTCCCGCCCTCGGCTGTGTAGGCCACGTTGGTCTGGACAATGCAGGCGTTGGAAGAGGCATACCAGCCGTTGGTGCCGTTGATGAGCGGCGTCAAGTTGGCGTAGGTTTCAAAATCGTCTGAAAAGGGAATGACGTTTGTGGTCGGGGCTGCGCCGGCAAGGGCGGCAATCCCCAGCACCAGCAAAACCGCATACAAGCACCTTCCGGAAAGCATTTTCACGTCATTGCCTTAGCTCAAGCTTGCGGGGATATTTTGAGACAGAAACACACCCCCTCCTATTTAAAACATATTATGACATAGGAACCTTAAAAACAATAAAAAATAACAAAAAAAACGCAAAATTGATAAGGGTCCTACGCGGTTTTGAAACTGGAGGCCAGATCGAGCGAAACGGTGTCAGATGGATCGTAAGGATCTGGCGAGATTTCAAGCACCTGTGAATATTCGGACGATACGAATGCGTGGGCCACGCGCGGCGCCACCGTCACAAACTGCCCGGCGCCGATTGCAGCTTTTTCTTTCCGCCGGGTTGCCGTGTCCTCCAGCAAAAGAGTCAGCTTGCCGCGGATAACGTAATAGCGCTCGGTCTTGCGCAGGTGGTAATGATTGCCGCGCGCCTGGCCGCTCCGGGCGCTGTCCAGGTCCCAGTAAACCAAATGCCGGAAAGATTCGCCGGCGCGGTTAAGTATCTGCGCCATCTCGCCCTTGGCCGAGATAATTTTTCTTTCCTCCGCGTCCGTGCCGCCGGGCGGCAGGTCGCGGACGCTAACTTTGCCTTCAAGGTACGACTGCATGATTAAAATACCTTTGACAAAATGCCGGAGGAGGGACTTTCCGCCTTCGTCCCGACTCTTTTCGAGGTCGGTACTTCGGCGGATCAGCCTGCGGCTGAGAACCCACCTCGTGCTGTCATTCTGCTTATATTAAACCATCGCTGACCAAGTGCCGGAGGAGGGACTTGAACCCACACAGTATTGCTACCACTGGATTTTGAGTCCAGCATTATTCCTTAATTCTATTGACTTATTTTGATGCTTGGTTATTTTATGGTTGCTTTATAAACACCATTCTGCCATATTTGATGCCACAGAAAGAATAGCTGCGACAGAGAACGCAAGACACCATGAAACATCGAACTGGCCATCTATTTAAACGTGGTAAGATATTCTATTGCAGGTGGGTTGTCGAGAAGAAAGTATTTCAGCAATGCCTGCGGGACAAAGAGGGTAATCCAATAACAATCTTGCGAGATGCAGAAACAGCGCGGATTGCACTGATGGCGCCATTCAAGGTTGCCGATGAAGTATCCGCTCTTGAATCCATCACCGGTAAACTGGAAGGCCGCCGTGCGGAAATGATCCGATTAGATGACCAACTAAACCCATCCCTCTCCATCGAAAATGCATGGGAAACCTATGAAAAGTCACCTTCCCGCCCGGACAGCGGGCCAGCAACCCTGACTGTCTATGCTTTACAGTGGGGTCTTTTTGAACGTTGGATGAAAGAGAAGCATCCGGACAAAACCACGATGAGAGATGTTACCCAAGAAGTGACCCATGCCTACGCTACACATCTGAACGCCCGCGGGGTCACCGCCAATACCTTTAATAAGCATATCCGATTGTTGACTCTTGTTTTCCGGGTTTTAAAAGATAAGGCAAAGATCTTGGTGAACCCTTGGATAGATATTCAGCGCAAGCGACTATCTCCACAAAGTCACCGGGAACTAAGTACCGACGAATTGCGTAAAGTGTGCCAGAGCGCCGAAGGTGAACTGCGGACAATATTAGCTTTTGGATTATATTTGGGCACAAGGCTTGGCGATGCGGCAACTATGGACTGGGGCAATATTGATATCCTTAAGCAGACGATCAAATACATTCCCCGTAAGACTGCCCGCCGGACCGGAAAAGAATTGACGGTTCCTATTCATCCGGTTTTGCAGACAGTTTTAGCCGAAACTCCAACCGCACAGCGTACTGGTCCGGTTTTGCCTGAGATGGAACGATTGTACCGGGAACGCGGGCCGTATGCAGTTGCGGCAATTATACAAAAGCATTTTGAGAAATGCGGAATCATAACCAAACGGAAAGGTAAAGGCGTCCGCAAGGTTACATCCGTCGGTTTTCACAGTCTACGTCATTCCGCTATTACGCTTTTGCGGGAAGCTGGCGCGCCGCTATCTGTTACTATGGCTATCGTGGGTCATTCAAGCCTAGCCATGCACGACACCTATAGCCACGCCGGGGAAAGCAATCTTCGCCAAGCTATAGCATCACTACCGCACATGATAGGGGACGGTGCTAAGCCAACAATGCTATCCGCTCCGCGCTCGCTGGACCCTATACGTATTCGTAACACATTAGAAAAAATGACCACAAAAAACTGGAAAGCTAAGCGAGATGAATTACTTGCCATGCTCCCGAAGACTGAGGTAAAGTAAACGTCAACCAGAGTCGAATAGCTGATTTACCATGCAATCGTCAATTCTTCTGATGGGCGGACCACCGCAGATTACTGCCAGAATCAAAGGCGTAGAGCGCGTTCCTTGTGATTTACCTGGTATTCTTTCCGTCCGAGATTACGCGCGCCCAGACATTTTTATTTACTGGCCGGACAAGAATGCCTTTGCCCTGCCCGCATCTCTCCGGGAGTGGAAAAAACACTGGCGCCCAGAGTACGATTATATGTTCCGCCGTCCGCAGGCATTTGAACCGTCTCCGCCGGGGCCATCTGCCACGATGGAAGAAATTAGGGGTTGCAGAAAAATAATTGATAAGCAGAAAAAGGCATTTATGCCACTTATTTCACCAAGCTATTGGCGCGCCTTAAAATGTAACGACCACCAGTGGGTTCAGTCGCAGGAAGCTGATGATATGGACACGAATATCAAGCGCCTATGCTTCAGGCGCTTTTCGGAGAGAATCCTTGCGTCAAGGCGCGGCGCAATAACCGTCGTGGTAATACCAGCCGACTATTCCAAGTCGGGGCCGATTGAAGTTGGAGTTGATGATGATACATATGCGTGGCTGCTATTCGGCTGCCGTGTCTTGCCTGTCCGTGGCCTTAACAAGGTTCATCTCCCACAATCAGAACGTTTTCATTCAAACGAGGGATATTTGCTTCTTGCCGCGCTATCCGGATCCAT
>JBAYWJ010000029.1:0-18387 GCA_041674125.1 Kiritimatiellia bacterium | reverse complement strand
CAAGGCGGCCGCGGAATGGGCATACCCGGAAGGTATGTCCTTCCACGGTCAACGCCGCCACGCGCGAAACCTGGCGTAACCCGTTAGGGCATCGCGGCTTTTGTAAATCCGCGGCGTTCCTGGTGAGGGTCAAGGCCCTTCAGGCATTGCTCCCTCGCCAGCGCCTTGCGGATTTATCAAAATACACGATGTCGTGGTCAAAGTAATTTACGGATAAGCTCTTAGTTTTTACCTCCGGCCGCGCCCGATCTTGCCCTGGATGTCGCCGTACATTTCCTCCAGCAGGTGGGAATCGTAGCCCGCAATCCAGCCCTCGTCCTCAAGCCGGTTTGATTCGCACTTGAGCTGGGCCTTGTCCCAGCTGGGCGTGCCGCTCAGCTTGACCACGAAGCGCGTCCGGTAGCGATCGCTTATTTTAATCCTGGCTGCTGCCAGGCAGCCTTCTAACTTGCATTTTGCGCACCAGGCTGTATATTCTCAAAAAAGCTATGCTCAATCATTGAAAGGGGGCCATGACCTCGCGCGAAGTTGTCGCAAAAACGCTGCGGTTTGAAAATCCCGGCAGGATCCCGAGGAGCCTCTGGGTCTTGCCTTCCGCTTACCTGGCGCACGGCCGGCAATTGGTGGAATTGCTCGATCGCTATCCGCTCGACATAAACCCCCGCCCGCCGGTTGTCCCGGAGCTCCCGCCGGCTTACCGCGCCGGCACTTACCGGGACGAGTGGGGCTCGCTCTGGCTCAACCTCCAGGACGGGATTGCAGGCGAAGTGAAGGAGCCGGCGCTGGCGGACTGGTCCGCTTTGTCCGGCTTCAAGGCCCCGCCGGTTTGGACGGCAGATGACACCAGCTTTGTCACTGAGCGGCACAAGCGTGCGCCGGATGCCTTCACCCACATTGTCGCCGGATCTTTTTTTGAGCGTATGCAGTACCTGCGCGGGACGGAACAGCTTTACATGGACCTGATGGACCAGTCCCGGGAACTTTTGCAGCTGAGGGACATCATCATGGATTATCTCCAGCGGCGGGTTGAAAAATGCCTGGAATATCCGTGCGACGCCATCCACTTTGCCGATGACTGGGGCAGCCAGCTCTCGCTCCTGATCAGCCCCAAACTCTGGCGCGAGTTTTTCAAGCCCTGCTACGCCCGCCTTTTTGAGCAGGTGCGCCGCGGCGGCAAATTCGTCTTCATGCACTCGGACGGTTTCATCATGGACATCATCGAGGACCTGGTCGAGGTGGGGGTCAACGCCCTCAACTGCCAGGTCTGGGCGATGGGGCCGGACAAAGTCGGCGCGCGCTTCCGCGGCAAAATCACCTTCTGGGGCGAATTAAACCGCCAGACGACCGTCCCGCACGGGACGCCGGAAGATATCCGGGCCGCGATCCGGGTCATGAAGGAAAACCTCGCCACCCCGTCCGGAGGGCTTATTGCCCAGAGCGAAATAGACAACCTGACGCCGCTTGCCAACATCGAGGCCATCCTCCGGCAGTGGTAGAAAAATACTAGCGATTTCGGGTTGTTGCTGGCTCAAGCTCGCCTTAAGAAGATATTTATGCTCATTACTTTTCATTGCGACAAGTGCCAGGCCGAGCTCGAGGCCGATGCCGGCATGGCCGGCGCCGAGGTCAAGTGCCCGCAGTGCGGCAAGGTCATGCTGGCGCCGCGGCAGAGCCTCGGCCCGGGCGTGACCGTCGGCGGCTTTGAAATCATCCGCATGCTGGGCGAGGGCGGCATGGGGGAAGTCTACCTCGCCAAGCAGCTTTCCCTCAACCGCAACGTGGCCCTCAAGATCCTGCCGGCGCAGATGAAAATGCGCCGCGGTGTCACCGAGCGCTTCTTCAAGGAAGTCCAGCTGCTGGCGCGGCTCGACCACGCCAACATCGTCATGGCCTTCGAGGCCGGCGAGGATTCCGGCGTGTTTTACCTGGCCATGGGCTACGTCAAGGGCGAGTCGCTCGACCAGAAGCTGCGGCGGGAGGGGCCGCTGGAGGAAGACGTGGCGCTGCAGATGGCCGGCAAGCTGGCCGGTGCCCTCGATTACGCCTGGCGAGAGCACAAGCTCCTCCACCGCGATATCAAGCCCGCCAACATAATGCTGACTGACTCCGGCGAAATCAAGCTCATGGATTTCGGCCTGGCCAAGTGCCTGGCCGAGGATGTCTCCCTCACCGTCTCGGGCGCCGTCATAGGCACCCCGAATTACATGAGCCCCGAGCAGGTCGAGGGCCGCTCCGAGCTGGACTGCCGCGCCGATATATATTCGCTGGGCGCCACGGTCTACCACATGGTCACCGGCAAGCTGCCCTTTGCCGGCAGCAGCATCATGGAAACCCTGCGCAGGCAGGTGAACGAAATGCTCCCCGATCCGCGCACCGTGAACCCGGCCGTGTCCGAAAACTGCGTCACACTCCTGGAAATCATGCTTTCCAAGAACCGCGACCAGCGCCACCAGGATTACAAGGCCCTGGGCGGCGACATTGACCGGGTCCGCGCCGGCCAGCCCCCGATGTGTGAGCCCCTGGAGGCGGGCGCATCGGTCATGCTGAGGGCGGGCGCGCCCGGGCTGAGCGTGTCCTCCAGGCCGCCTCCGCGCGGCGGGAAAACCTTCAAGCCAGGCCGCAAGGCGATCCTCGCTTCGGCCGGGTCGGCGCTTCTGCTGGGCATATTCGCGCTTGTCGTGACGGGCCTCTTTTCCCGGCGCGCGGACCTGGCAGAAGAGCGCGGGCGGCCGCCGGAAATTTCCGGGCCCGCCGCCGCGCCGGCCCAGGCAGCGCCCGGCCCGCTGCCCGCCAATGCGGGGCAGGATGAGAAAAAATCCCGGCTCACCAGGCAGTATATCGAAGCCCTCTCGTTCATGCGCGAGCACCCCGCGGATTTCGCGGGCGCATTGCTTTTGCTTGAGCCCCTCGTGAAGGATGCGGCCGGAACAGACCTGGAGGCGAAAATAGCCGACGATGTCAGGCGGGTGGGACACCTGCGCCAGCAGGCCGTGGAACGGTTCCTGGGCTCGCTCAAAAACAGTGTCCAGGCCAGGGCCTCGGCAGGCGATTATGAGGGGGCCCTCAGGCTCATCGAGCAGGAGGCGGGGCCGCTGGCCGGCGACACGAAAGAGGCGCGGGCTGAAATGGCGCGGGAGGTGCAGGCCTTGCGGAAGGCGGCGGAGGAGCTGAAGGCCCGGCAGGCCGCCGAGGAGGAGCTGGCGAAGAAAGCCGCGCTGGGCAAAGAAAAAATGGCGGAACTGGCCGGGGGCATGGCCGCAGACCTCATCAAGGGTGATGCGGCCGCGCTAAACCAGCGCGTGAGCGTGGCGCGTTCGGACCCGGCCCTGGAGGGTGCGGCGCAGGATATAAACGCGTTGAACGATATGGCCCGGCAGGCGCTGGCCTGGCCGGAGCGGGTGGCCGCTGCGTTCGAGGAAAACAAGGGAAAGACCCTCGAGGTTGAATTCAAGAACGGCAGGAAGGAAAAGCTGGCCATTACCGGAGTGGAAGGCGAGCGGGTCAGGGCCCAGAGGCAGATGGACAAGGGCTTCATCGGGCGCGATTTCCTGGTCAACGACCTTAGCCTGGCGGAAAAAATCAGGCGCATCGGCGACGATCCCAGGCCGGTGACGAAAATCATGCGCGGTCTGGCCATCGTGCGCGGGGGAGGCGACTGGGCGGCCGCTGAGAATGAATTCAATAGTGTTTCCGGCCCGCTGGCCGAAGCGCTGGCCGCGGAATCGCCGGCCCGGAAAGCAAGGCACTCTCAAGCGGCCGTGGCCAAGCCAGAGCCGGTTGCGGCCGCCGTGCCGCCGGCCGCCAGCCCCGTCGCGGTTCATGAGGAAATGCCGCCCTTGCCCGACCAGCCCGGCGGCCAGAGGCCGCCGGGCTTGCGGGAAATGGGCGCGCGGCGCCTGCTGCACACGATGATCCGACAAACCGGGGTGGCGTGGAATATGGCCAACCTGCGGGCCACGGCCGATGAAATCCTGCAAAAGGATATTCCCCCTGAAGATATCGCCAGGATCAGGGAGATGATGGGGGAGTTTGACAGGCATTTTGCCCAGACGCGGGTTGCGCAGGAATGCGCCTTCATCCTTGAGGCCCTGAGGTCAAAAGCTTCGCCGGCTCCGGCAGTTTCACACCAGGAGCCGGCCAGGTTCAGCCCGGTGACCGAGGAAACCATGCGCGCGACCATGGCCAGGCTGGAAGCAAGCAACGGCGGCCGCGTGATGTGGAAATGCCAGAGCACAATGGAAGGAATGGACCTGGAAATACTCAACAGCCCCAACCTGCGGGACTTGAAGCCGCTGGTTGGCCTGCCGCTTACCAGGCTGGCGCTGGTCAATACGAGCGTGGATGACCTCAGGCCCCTGGCAGAACTTCCGCTGGTTCACCTTCAGATTGTTAATGCGCCCGTGGCAAGCATAAAGCCCGTAAGCAGTATAAGCACCCTCAAGAGTTTACACTTCGTAAACCTCGGCATCAGCGACCTTGCTCCCCTCCGGGGATTGCAGCTGAAAGAGTTTGAATCCAGCGATGAAAAGAGCCCTAAAACGGGAGTGCGCGATATTGCGCCCCTGGCCGATATGCCGCTTGAAAAGCTGACAATACAATTCAGCTCTGCGGTAACACCGGCTGAAATGGCCGCGAACGCTGCCATATTGCATGCATTGCAGGTCGGCGAATTGACATTGCGTGGCCACGGTGTCAGGGATCTGAAATTCATGGAAAACATGCCTGCCGTTAAAAGGCTTTATGTTGAGGATACAATGGTGGCCGATCTTTCGCCCTTGCGCGACCTGAAGGGGCTATCCCATTTAAGGCTGAAAAGAAACCAGAATATTGCCGACCTGGAGGGGGTAAAGGGCATGGAATTGCATATCGTCCAATTGGTCGACATGGATATCAGGATCCTTGAGCCCCTGGCCTGGAAGGGCAACAGGATCAATAACATGATGATTGTTTCCTGCCAGAAGCTGGCTGATACCGACAGTATTCCCGAATATTTCCCAAGGCTGAAAACGATCAATATAGATAATACTTTCCCCCGCCCGGAAATCCTGCTCCGTTGCGCAAAGCTGGAGCAGGTCATATTCGGATATCCCGGCCAGCCCTTGACCATGGACCAGTTCAGGCAGCGCTTCGGCAAGCAGCCCAGGCAGCCGGCAAGGAAATAATCGCGGCAGAGAATGATCAGGGTATCATTATAGAATCAAAATGATAGATGGAGAAGACACCAAGAATCTCGGACTGATTCCTTTTCCCCCTTTTCCAGTAGGAATCCTAAAGGACCAATATTGCATTCACTGTCTTGTGAAGGCGCATCTCGGCACTGTGCTGCTCGTTGTCGCTGTTCTTGTAATTTGTTTCGTTGGATTATGGATAGGTGCCCGGTTTTGCTGAATTTTGGTGTAAAAAATGATTTGGCCTACAGTGATGGAAAAGACAAATCAAATGGAAATTGAAAAGGGGAAATAAGCAATTATCACAACAAAGGGAAATAAGGGACGCATCTCAATAAATAATAAATGATTCCTATGGTTGCGCTGTAGAAACATCTTCTTGCTCTGTGCAATCCAATGTATTATAGCGATGACATGAATGAAATAGTTTTTGAGGTAATCCAGGAAGCGGACGGCGGTTTCGTTGCCGAATGCTTGACCGAGAGCATTTTCACCCAGGCCGATTCATGGGACGAGTTGCGCCGAAACGTGAAAGAGGCGACGAAAGCTTACTTTTTCGATAAAGCCCAACCACCGGCAATCAGGCTCCATCTGATTCGAGATGAAGTCCTGGCTATGGCATGAAAATCCCACGAGACCTTAGCGTCCATGAATTGATCAAAGTATTGTGCCGGAGCTGGGGCTACAAGCAAGTCCACCAGGTCGGCAGTCACGTTATCCTGGAAACGGAATAACCGTCCCATCATCGCCTGACCGTGCCCGCTCATCACAGCCTGCGCGTGGGCAATTTGAATGGCATTCTGCGGGCCGTGGCTGAACATAAGCGCGTCATCCGCGAAGAGATCCTTAAGACTTTGTAGTCCATCGACAGAAAGCGCCATCCGGCTCAGTTTTACAAATGCGTGGACCATGGCAACGCTCATTTGGACGGCCTGTGGCCTGTTAAGCGCTGTTGCCGCCATAATAGCACCGTGCTCCGTGAAAGCATAAGGCCGGCACTTGATGTTGTAGCCGTGTTTCAAGGTCGCATTTTACGACCTTGAAATTTGGGCTTCATTCCATGAGAGCTGGAAGACAAAAACCTCCGGGAATCGTTTCCGGTTGCGGCGTACCTGTTCGTTTACCCCATGCAAATCTTGACATTTCCGGCATTTCCATCATCATGGGCGGATGAAATCATTTATGAAAAAATCCGCCGACATTCGAAACCGCAAGCCATTCCCTGCCTGGGGCCGGCCCGAAAACTTGCGCTGGGCCTGGTGGGGCTGGGAGCCGCTGGCAAACCGGCAGCGGGAGGGCGGCAGGGCCGTGCCGTATTTCGGGGCGACCCGCTGGACCGGGCAGTGGCATGACGAAATGTTCTCGGAAAAAACAATCCGCCGCATGCGCGCGCTCGGGATAAATTTTGCAGTCACCCATTTCTTCAAGGGATTCGGCCTTAAAGCCGAGCGCGATGAAATGATGCAGACGGCGGAATTTGTAAAAAAATGCCACCGGCATGGCATCCGCGTGGCCGGCTATACCCAGTTCCGCTCGCTCTATTATGAAACTTTTCTCAAGGAGGAGCCGCGCGCCTTGTCCTGGATCCAGCGCAAGGCCGACGGCAGCCTGTCCACCTGGGGCGGGGCTTACTACCGCCTGGCGCCCTGCATCAACAGCCCGGAATTTATACGGTACCTTAAGAAAGTCATCAATTATGGCGCGCGCGAAATAGGCCTGGACGCGTTTCACTTCGACAACTCCTATGCCGGGCCCTGTTACTGCCCGCGCTGCAAAAAGCTTTTCCGCGAATACCTTGAAAAAAATATACGGGACAAAAACCGAATGTCGTTACTTGATTTTTCACATGTGGAGATTCCGCCTTACAACGATCAGGCCGCCATGGTGCGCGATCCCCTTTACCAGGAGTGGATCCGCTTCCGGGTTGAAAGGCTTTCCGCAACCTGGTGCGAGATTTACCGCCACGTTAAGTCAATCAACCCTGAGCTGGGTGTGATCACCAACCCCGGCTTCCCGCGTTCGCCGGCCTGGGCCAACCGCCTGGGCGTGCATCCTTATGATTTCGGGCAATGCACCGATTTCACATTTGCCGAGAACGGCAATTTCCCATGCCTGCGGGACAAAAACCTGATTACCCAGATCCGGGCCTACAAGGCGGCCGAGTCCGCCGGATACCGCGTGATCCCCACCGCCTGGCTGAGCGACAAGGCCGGCAACACGCGCTGCCCCGATACGGGCCGCGAGGTGGATTTAAGCCTGGCGGAGGCCGCGGCCTTCGGCGGCATAGCCGGCACGACTTGGGCCCTGCGCGCCACCGCCCCGCACCGGATGGTCATTGACCGGCCCGCCCTGGCCCCGGCCCTTGGAAAATTCAACGCCTTTCTTGAGCGGAACAGCGCGCTTTACGCCGGCGCGGTTACGGATTCACCGGTGGCCATGCTGCATTCGTTTGATTCTTTCGCCTTCCAGTCCGAAACCGCCTGCCAGCGCTTTATGGGGCTTGAGCAGGCGCTGATCGAATCCGGCGTTCCTTACGGCGTTCTTTTTGCAGAGCAGCTCGACAAAATCGGCAGCTACCCGCTCGTCATCGTCGCCGGGCAGGTATGCCTTTCGGATGCAATTCTCGCGCGTCTGCGGGATTACGTCCGGCGCGGCGGGAAACTCATCGTGACCCCGGAAAGCGGCGCGCTTGACGAGAACGGTTTGCAGAGAGAAAGCAACGGGTTTGACGAAGTCATCAATGGTAAATCTGCCGTCCGCATGCAACCCCCGCGCCAGGCGGAAAAAATCATGGACTCGGTCAAGTGGATTTACACCCAGGTGGTGAGCGTGCCGGAAGACGGCCCCGCCCTGGTCGGGCTTGTGCGGAAAATGCTGGGCGACAAACTGCCGTTTCAGATTTCGTCGCCCGCGGGTGTTATCGCCAACTGGACAAAGCTGCCTGGCGGCCGGCGCGTCCTGCACCTCATCAATTATAACAACAATTCCGGTAAAAAAAATGATGTCACCGTGCGCTTTGCGCCCGGCGCGGCCGCCGGCCGACGCTGTTCGGTTTCCAGCCCTGATCCGGAAACGAGGCTCTCAACCGGCCCGGGCGGGAAAAATGCTGCGGTCACGGTCAGGGCGCTTTCAACTTATGCCGCGGTTGTTGTTGGTTGAATAATGAAATCTCGCGAGTTACACGTTCCTGACCGCTACGCCATTGCCATCACATCCATGGCCAGAGTGGGGGAAAAGATCTACCTCGGCCTGACAGCCCGGACGCGCTTGCTGGCGGTCTACGACATCGCCGCCGATGCGATCAGGATGGAGGAGGAAATGTTCCCCTGGGTCGCCGGCCGGGGCTACTGCTCGAAAATCCACAACGCCATGGGAGCGCTTCCCGATGGCTCCCTTTTGCTGGGCGAGGGCAACCACTTCACCTGGGACGGCATCCCAGTCACGGTGAATTATTTCAACCGCGAGCTGCCGGAATCCATGCTGAAGCGCAAACGTGAGCAGGGATTCCCCGACGTCAAGTACACTGATTTTTGCCTCGAAAATCTTGATGGATGGGACCGGACCAGGACTGATCCCGGAGGCGCAATTCTCCGCTACACACCGGACAAAGGCACGGCGGAGGTCGTCGGCCGCCTGCCGCCCTTTCTCTACGTCCAGTCCATGATCGTGGATGGCGCTCGCGGCCGGGCCTTCGGGCACACCATCCCGGACAATCATTTTTTCTGCGTGGACGTGACGAGTCGGAAAGTGCGCGATTTCGGGCACATTTCCGAATACGCCCACCACAACATGGTGGTGACGCCGGAGGGCGTCTGCTACGGCGGCTGGATTGACAGGGCGGATGGCTCTCTCCACCTGCTCAAGTTCGACCCGGAGGAAAACCGCCTGTGCTACCTCAGCACGGTGGTGCTGCAGGACCCGGGCGCGAAGGTGGCCGGCAACCTCGGCCTTGACCAGTGGATCGTGACGCGCAAGGGCGAAATTTACATGGGCACCGTGGCCGGTGCGCTCCTCTTCCGCTTCCACTGGCGCGAGGAAAGGTTCGAGCTCCTGGGCAAATGCGCGGAGGGCGGCCGGGTTACTTCCATGGACGAGGATGAAAACGGCATCATCTGGATCGGGTCCGGATACCCCAACATGCACCTGGTCCGGTTCGACCCGGCCGCGGCCGGCAATGACCGGTTTGAGGATTTTGGCCCGGTCAACACGACTTACCCGCGCTGTTATTTCCACGCTTCCTGCTATCACGCGGGCAAGCTGTACCTGGGCGAGACCGACGGATTTTCGCCCTCATTGCACATCATTGACCTGCATGGGCTGGCCGGGAAAGGAGCAATCCATGCTCGCGATTAAAATATCCATCGACAGGCCCTCGGCGCTTTACCGCCTCGGCGAAAAGGCCGGCTTTTCAATCGGCGTGTATGAAAACGAAAAGCCGCTGAAAAGCGGGCAGGTCGCGGTCAAGCTGAGCTCCGATACCGAAGCCGTGTTCCACGACCGGAAATACGACCTGGCCGCTGCCAATCCGCTCAGGCTGGAGTGGGGCATGAGCGTTCCGGGCTTCCTGCGCTGCACCGCGCTGGCGTCCGGGGCGGGGCAGGAAATCAAGAGCGAGGCCGCCGCCGCTTTCGAGCCGGAAAATTTATTGCCGGTCCTGCCGGAGCCGGAGGATTTCGACGCGTTCTGGCGGGAGGGCATCCGGCGCCTGGCCGCGGTTCCGGAGGATGCCCGCCTCGAGCGCCTTGGCGATCACTGCTGCGCCCAGTATGAATGCTTTAAGGTCAGTTTTGCCAATATAAATGACACGCGCATTTACGGCTACCTCAGCGTGCCGGCGGGGAAAGGCCCCTTTCCGGCGCTGGTCATTGTGCCCGGTGCCGGGGCGAGCGCCAGCGCGCCCAACACCCTCTGGGTCAAGGAAGGCGTGGCGACGCTGCTGATGAACGTGCACGCCTACGATCCGCCTCAGGACGCCGGGGCGCACGGGGAGCTTTTCCGCAAGCTAATCGCGGAAAAACATTATTACTGCCATGGCCTGGAAGACCGCGAAAAATATTTCTTCCGGCGCGCCATCCTCGGCATTTACCGCGCCATTGAATGGCTTGCGCGCCGGCAGGACGTTGATCCCGCCCGCCTGGTTTTTTCGGGATCCAGCCAGGGCGGCACTATGGCATTTTACCAGGCTGGGCTGAGCTCAAGGCTTACGGCCGCGCTGGCGGTAGTGCCGGGCATGGGCGACCACGGCGGCTTTCTGATCGGCCGCCACCCGCATACCGCGCGCTTCCCGGGATTTTCCGAGCACCTCGACACTCTTGCCTATTACGACATCGTCAATTTTGCCCGGCGCGTCAGGTGCCCGGTGATGATGGGCGTGGGCTTCCTCGACGACTTATGCTTCCCCGGCAACTGCTATCCGGCCTATAACGCCCTGGCCTGCGAAAAGACCGTCATCAACGCGGTAGAGTGCGGGCACGCGCTCGATACCGACAAATATTACGGCCAGTTCTTCTACTGGGTGCGCCAGAAACTTGGCATCGCGCAGAAATTAACCTGATTATCGGCCTTGAAATATGGGCGCCAAAACCATGACAACGCACGCGGTCTTCGAGCGGTACGACCGCCGCTTTGCCCGCGCCATGGCGTCTTTGCCTGAACTCCGGCCCTGGCAGGAAAAAGACCGCCGCGCCATCCGGCGCCTCGCGCAAAAATGCCTGGGCATCAGGGACGAATGGATCCCGGATATCCGGGTGGAAACCGTCCGGGCGGTTGAGCACGATGGCTTCAACCTGGAATACCTGCGCTTCACATCCTGGCCGGGAGTTTACGGGGCGGCGCACCTCTACCTGCCGCGGACTTCCGCGAATAAGCCGCTCCCGTTCGTCCTGCTCTGCTGCGGCCACGGCGGGGGCGGGAAACTTTTCCAGGGCTACCAGGAAATGGCCAGGCACATCGCCCGCCGGGGTGCGATTGTGCTCGTGGCCGACAACATCGGGCAGGGCGAGCGCCGTCCCATGGGCCATGCCGATGCACTTGTTCCTTTTTCATGCGGAACAAGCCTCCAGGGCCTCATCGTCCTGGAAGCGCTCGGCTGGCTGCGCCATGCGGCGCGCGAGAGCAGGGTTGACCGCAAAAGAATGGCCGCCATCGGCAATTCCGGGGGCGGGACCCTGACGATGTTCCTGGCAGCTTTAAGCCAGGAGCTTGCGGCACTTTCTTCCTCGGGGTATCCCTCCACCTTTGAATTCGTGGCGCGGAAGGAAAAGAAACACTGCGCCTGCAACATCATTCCGAAAATCGTTGGCGCGCTGGAAATGTGGCACCTCTACGGGTGCTTTGCGCCGAGGCCCCTTTTTATTTTCCAGGGCGCGGGCGACCGCATGTTTCCGCCCGACATATTTTACCGGACCGCGCGCAAGGTTGCCCATGCTTACGCGCGGCGCAAGGCCGGCGGGAGGTTCAAGTTCGAGGTCGTCGAGGGCGCCCATTCCTGGGATGCCCCCCGCAACCGGCTGGTGGGCGATTTCCTTGCAAAGGTGTTCAATCTCGCGCCCGCCGTCAAAAAGGATGATTTTGCCGGCGAAAAGCTCCTCCCGGAAACGGAAACCTGTTTTGACGCCTGGCCCGCCGGCGCGACCACCGCCGCGGACCTGGCGCGCAAGCTCACGGGCAGGAAACCGCCGCCCAACCTCAAGCTTTGGGATATTTTCCCTCCCGCCCGCAAGGGCGCCGGGATGAAACCGGTTGCCGCCCGCGCCGATCCGCGCGTTATCATGGCGCAGTTCGAGGCGTTTTTAAAGCCCGGCGCGTGAACAGCAGTTCCGTTTGGACATGATAGATTTTTGCAGAGGACATTTTTATAACATAATCAAAAAGCTCGAAGCACGTCGTTCCATAGGCAGATCCGCCAGTGGCGGAAAATCCGAAATTCGAAACAATCTCGAAGTTCTCTGCCATCTGCTCGTTCCGAAGCTTCAGAGCGAGCGAATCCGCTTAAGGCGGTAAATGCTCAAAATTCAAAACAAAGATGTTCCCCTGTGTTTTGTCATTGATATTTTAGTCATTTGAATTTGTTTCGTGCTTCGATATTCGGATTTCGAATTTGGGTTGCGAGCATAGCCTGCCTTGTTGATTAAGGGGATTTACTGATCAAATGAATAAACAGGTCTTTATCAGAACCTACGGCTGCCAGATGAACGAGCGTGACAGCGAGATGCTGGCCGCGCTGCTCCGGCGCGAAGGTTTCGGCATCGCCGCGCGCGAGAGCGAGGCCGGAGTCATCCTGGTCAACACCTGCAGCGTGCGCGCCAAGGCCGAGGAGAAGGCCCTCGGCAAACTGAGGCTCCTCGTGGACGAGCGTAAGAAAGGGCGCAGGCCGCTGGTGGTTGGCGCGGTTGGCTGCATGGTGCAGCGGCTGAAAGATGACATTTTCCGCCTTGTGCCCGGCCTCGATTTTGCGCTCGGCACAGCGCGCCTTGCCGCCGCCGCCGGGGCAATCCGGATGGCTGCGTCCGGCCGGGGGGGGATCCTTGAGCTTTCCGCGGACGGCATCGAGCCGGGGCCGGGCACGCACTTCCCCGGCAGGGTTTCGGCCTTCATCAACATCCTCTATGGGTGCGACCGCCGCTGCTCTTATTGCGTCGTGCCCGAGGTGCGCGGTCCGGAGCGGAGCATTGCGGCGCGGGAAATAGTCGCCGAGGCCTGCGAGCTGGTCCGGGGCGGAACGAAAGAAATCATCCTCCTCGGCCAGAGCATACTTTCCTACGGGCGCAAGAACGACGTTTGGGCCGGGGAGAAAGAATCGCCGGGCGGATTCAAGGAGCCTTTCCCGCGCCTGCTGGAGGCGCTGGATTCAATTGAGGGCCTAAAACGGCTGCGCTTCATGTCGAGCCACCCATCGGGCTGCACGGATGAGCTTGCGCGCGCCTTCACGGAGCTGCCCAAGGTTTGCCCCCACATCCACCTGCCGCTGCAGTCGGGCTCGGACCGCATCCTCAAGCTCATGCGCCGCGGGTATACTTTTGCAGAATACGCCGCGGCGGTCGGCCGCCTGCGCGCCGCCGTGCCGGGCCTGGCCCTCACGAGCGACGTAATCGTGGGTTTTCCCTCCGAGTCCGAAGAGGATTTCAGCCTGACCGGAAAAGTCTTGGCCGAAATGAAGCTCACAAACGCCTTCATATTCAAATACAGCCCCCGGCCCGGGACGCGGGCGGCCGGCCTGGCGGATGATGTATCCGAATCCGAAAAAATGCGCCGCAACAAAATCATCCTCGACGAGCAGAACAAAATCTGCCTGGAATTGAACCGGCGGCTGGCAGGCCGGGAGTGCGAGGTGCTGGTGGAAGGCAACAGCAAGCGCAATCCCGGGCGCTGGACCGGCCGCACCGCCACGAACATCATCACCGTCTTCGAAAAAAGCGCGCGCAACGGCGCCTGCCGGCCGGGCGACCTGATCCGGGTAAAAATCAACCGCGCGGAGGAGCAGACCCTTTACGGCACGCCTTGCTGATTTATGAATTTAGGCCTTGAGATAAATCAAGTCATTGATAAACTTTACCTGAATGTTGAATATATGGGATGTTCTATAATGTGCCATTGTAAATACTAAAACAGGATATAAGAAATATTGAAACTACGGCTATATTTGGATGTTTGCGTTCTTTGTCGGCCTTTTGATGATCAAAGCGCATTGCGCATACGGATGGAAACAGATGCATATTACTTGATTATGACCAGTATTTATTCAGGGCGTTTTTTACCGGTTGTTTCGCCAGTTCATTATGCAGAAGCGGAGTCGCTATCAGAAATGCAGGAACGGAACCAGTTAATGGAATTGTTAAAAAGACTGGACAATCGTCAAATATTCGATATGGAAGATATTAATATCAGGGCAGATCAATTGATTACTATGGGATTCGGCATTGCGGATGCATATCATCTGGCATGCGCTGAAACGAGAGCAGACGTTTTTATCTCATGCGATGACCTGTTGCTTAAAAGGGCGTCTTTGAAAAATATCGCCGTCAAGGCATATAACCCTGTTGAATTTGCGTTAAAGGAGAAATTGCAATGAAGAATGCAAATGTCATGGAAGAACCTGATTTGATGCGGCGCATGGTGGGCACGTTGATTGATAAATTCGGGCCGGTGGAAACACAGCGTTTTGTGTCGTTGTGCGGCGGTAAGCGCATGGAATCTGTCCGGCGGCATCAGCTCTGGCAAAAACATCTGGATAAAGGTGCCTTTGCAAAGAGCATTTCAGCGTATACCAAAAACCGATTGCCGAAATAAAAGAACGAACGGGACCGTTTTTCGATAAACGTTTGATCGGAATGGGGGCAAGCTGCGGTGGTTGGGATGGCGATCAGGAAATGAATAGGGGCAACCGCGCGGCCTGGACAACTGAAAAAAACAAGTCATTGACCTGTTCTTTTTGAATTCTGCTTCTTCCGGGCGGTAACCATAATAAGCGAATGGCGCTTGACCTTTTTGCCGGTCTTTTTCTGAAACAATTTGCCCAGGAGAGGAATCTTGCTCAGGAATGGAACTTCAGCAACCGTGCTCTGTTGAGATTCAGTGGTCAGCCCGCCCATGATTACAGTCTGGCCGTCATAGACTGAAATATGCGAACTCAAGGAGCGAATGTGAAACATTGGTTGGAGCATTTTAATCTCCTGGGAAGATCCATCCGCATATCTCATTGTTGATCCATAGTCAATCCATGAAACCAGTTCCGAGACCTCGGGGTTCATTGTTAAGCTGATTTGTCCGTCAAACTCCAAAACCGGCGTAACGTTCAGGATGACGCCCGTTTCACGGGTTTCAAATTTTGAAATACCAAGCGCATAAATAAACCTGTTCGATGCCGATGCGCTCCAGTTGGAAGAGAGGAGACTGATCGCGCCCGTTTGTTTATTCTGCACGGCCCACTGCGCTATATACTCGGCCGGATATATAACTTCCTGAACAACCTTGATTTTCAGCATTCTTGCCAGATTGCGTGACCACTTTGGGCGCCGATATAAGATTAACGCCATTTCCCTGCTCAATAAAAGGCAGGATATGCGCTAATTCAGCATCGGTTAAAATAGTGGAAGACGAAAGCGGATCCATGCTGAACCGAGGAATGTTGCCCGAAGATGCCTTGCTCCCTGCTTTATCTCTCTTTTCCTGGCTGGCGGTATTGGTTGCTGGCCCACCTGATTCATCACTTATCATCCATTGAGCACCAATTCGTTCCAAAGCATCCTGGTCGGCTTCAATAAATCGGACCTCAACCTCAATAAAAACCGGTGTCTGGGGTGCAGCCGCCAGGGGGAGTTGAATTGATTGTGGCGATTCTTTGGGCTCACCGGAACATTGATAATTCCAGTGCATGAACAACAGTAAAATTATTATCCCGGCAGCTTTCATAAGGCACCTCGATGCCTTAATTTATGCCTTATGATTGGGAAAAACAACAGAATAGTTCGGGCGATTTTGTGAGTGCTTAGCGGCGGACAAGGGCAGGGATACGGTCAATACTTGAAGCTGCTGGCGCCGATGAACTCGCGCAGGATGGATGTGAAAGGCACCTCGTACTTGGTGATCCCGAGGAAGTTCGAGAGGAATTCCTGCAGCCGGATGGCCTCGGCGTATTCGGCGTCGGAAGGCTTGACCTGCATCAGGAGCGGCTCGACGAGCGGCTTCAGGACCGCCAGCTCGTAATCGAGGGCGGAGTTGAAGTATACGTCGGCCTGGG
This sequence comes from Kiritimatiellia bacterium, assembly GCA_041674125.1. Taxonomy (GTDB): domain Bacteria; phylum Verrucomicrobiota; class Kiritimatiellia; order JAAZAB01; family JAAZAB01; genus JAQUQV01. The sequence continues at coordinate 2,481 of JBAYWJ010000029.1, read as the reverse complement.
ACTGGAACGGGAATATCCAGCGCTTTTCCCCGCGGCGCACCGAGGGCCACATTTTCATCGTGGCCAGGGGCGTGTTGCCGCGGAATATGTGGTCGCGGACCATGCGGCGCATGAGGCGGTTGTCGGTGGTGGAGATCCGGTTGTGGCAGTCGATGTTGAGCTGGGTCAGGGCGCTGATGTATATCTTGAACTTAAGGCGCCGGTCTATCATCGGGGTGAAGGCCGGGTTGAGCCCGTGGATGCCCTCGACGATGACGATCTGGTCGCGGTCTATTTTTAGCCTGAGCCCCGCCAGGACCCGCTTTTTGCGGTTAAAGTCGAAGCGGGTCAGATCGATTTCCCTTCCCCGGATGAGGCTGTCGAGATGCCGGTTGAAAAGGGCGAGGTCCAGCGCGGCGATATGCTCGTAGTCGGGCTTGCCTTCCCGGTCCCGCGGGGTGTTTTCGTCGTCGACGTAGTAGTTATCCAGGGAAAGCATGACCGGCCGGATGCCGTTCACTTCCAGCTGCACCGCCAGGCGCTTTGAAAAAGTCGTCTTGCCGGCCGAGGAGGGCCCGGAAACAAAGACCGCCCTGACCCGGCCCCGCCGCGCCACGATGGCGTCGGCAATGCGGGCGATTTTTTTTTCGTGGAAGGCCTCGGATATTTTGACGAAGTTGCCGATTTCGTTTGCGGCGATGAGCTCGTTCAGGCGCCCGGCGTTGCTCACGCCGAGGATCCGGCCCCATTCCTTGTGTTCGTGGAAGATCTGGAAGAGGTGGGGCTGGTTGCGGAAGGCCGTGACGCGGCGCGGGCGCTGCTGGCTGGGGAACTGGAGCACGAGCCCGGGGGGGTAGCTGACCAGGCGGAAGGTCCGCAGCAGGCCGGTGGCCGGCGCCAGCGGCCCGTGGGCCAGGTCGAAAAAGCCGTCGCACCAGTGGATCGTGATCTTGGGCGGGTTGCGGAAGCGCAGCAGGTTCGCCTTTTCCCTGAGGTTGTTTTTTTCAAGGAGGGCGATCGCGTCGGCGAAGGAGAGCTGGCGCCTTTCAATGGCCAGATTCCTTTCCGTCAGGGAGCGCATCTCCTTTTCGATCTCGCGGACGGTCTCCGCGTTGCCGGCCTCCTTGCGCGCGTTCTCCAGGGTATAATAAAAACCGGTGCTGAGCGAGTGCTCGATGCAGAGCCGCAGGCCCGGAAAGAGGCGGTTGGCGGCCATGGCCAGCAGGAAGGAAAGCGAGTTGCGGTAGACCCGCATGCCCTGCGAATCTGCGGCGGTCAAAAAGCGCACGCGGCAGTTGATGCGCAGGCGGTAGGAGAAGGATACGACGTTGTTGTTGACCAGGGCGCAGAGGCAGGGCAGGGCGCCCGCGCCGCGCGGGGCGGGCAGCAGCGACTGCAAAGGGGTATCAACCGGATAATACCCCGGTTTCCCGTCATCGAGCCCGACCTGGATCTGGTTCATAAATCAGCGTTTAGCGGATAGCGGATAGCATATGCGAATAGCATGAAAAACTGTACGCTGTTCCAACTATCCGCTCTACGCTATTCTTTTCAGGCTTTCCGGCCGCCGATGCCCTTGGTCTGCTTCGTGATCGCGCGCGCCTTTTCGCGCGGGCGCAGTGTGCGCACGGCCCGCCCGGCCAGCCACATCTCCGAGGTGCCGAGGGCGTTCAGCTCCTTGGCAAGCTGCTTCTGGTAGTCCGGTTTGCCGCAGGAGGATATGACCCGCCTGGTTTCGGAGCCGTCCTTCACCTTCCGGTAAAGATCGTTGAAGACCGGCAGGACCGCGGCCTTGAAGCGCGGCTTCCAGTCCAGCGCGCCGCGCTGGGCGGTGGCGGAGCAGTTGGAGAACATCCAGTCCATGCCGTTTTCATCCACGAGCCGGATCAGGCTCTGGGTGAGCTCCTCGACCGTCTCGTTGAAAGATTCGCTCGGCGAATGGCCCTGCCGGCGCAGGACGTCATACTGGGCCTCCATGATCCCGGCCAGGGCGCCCATGAGCACGCCGCGCTCGCCGGTCAAATCGCTGTAGACCTCGTGTTCGAAGCTGGTCGGGAAAAGGTAACCCGAGCCGATCCCGATGCCGACCGCCAGGCATCTTTGCCGGGCGCGGCCGGTGGCGTCCTGGAAGACCGCGTAGCTGGAGTTGATGCCGGCGCCCGAAAGGAAGTTGCGCCGCACCGAGGTGCCCGAGCCCTTGGGTGCGACCATGATGACGTCCACGTCCCTGGGCGGCACGATGCCGGTCTGGGTGCGGTAGACGATGGAAAAGCCGTGCGAGAAATAGAGGGCGTCGCCCTTTTTCAGGTTGCGCTTGACGGCCGGCCAGATCTGCTTCTGGGCGGCGTCGGAGACCAGCATCTGGATGATCGTGCCGCGCCGGACGGCCTCTTCGATGTCGAAGAGGGTCTTGCCGGGCACCCAGCCGTCCTTGCGGGCCCGGTCCCAGTCGCGCTGGAAGCTTTTCGACTGGCCTATGATGACCTTGAAGCCGTTGTCCTT
>JBAYWJ010000028.1:0-18993 GCA_041674125.1 Kiritimatiellia bacterium | reverse complement strand
TGCCCTCCAAGATTAAGCGTTTCTTTGATCATCCCAAAGTCGCCTATGCAAAAGTCGCTTGAATGTCATAACTTTAATTGCCGGGGTAATAGATCGTTGCATTAAGATATGATACGTTTTTGCGGAGAACATTATTTTTGACATGTTTTAAATTCGAAACGACTAAGAATAACAATAAACTGGAGCCGGCCTGACCACAGGCCGGTCAGAGCGGGGTGAGGTCACCCCGACTCCATTTGGATTGCGGCTATAGGCCGCCTTGGAACAAACTCAGATTAAAAATGAGAAATAATGTTCCAGCATTTGTAAAAACTTTAGACTATATCCAGGCGCAATGTCAATTCTTGATTATGAATAAGATATGTGCGAAATAAATCCTTTTGAATGAAAAGCGCATTTATCGTTTTATCTTGTTCAACGGCCTTTAAAATAAATAGATTTTATGAATAAATTATGTGAATATGCAAAGCAGAAATCGAAAGGGATAAATCATAACATCTATTGCGTGGAATCGTTGTTAGAATCACCGGACTATTGATAGCAAAGACAAGATTATGGCATACGCTGTAGCGGGCCTGGCCCCCGAAGTCCGTCAGCTGACGGACGAAGGGGGATGTTGGTGTGGATCGAATTTGGTTTCCCGAGCTCGCGAGGGATTCGCAAAAGCAAGGTCAGTCCGGTTCATCCCGCTTTTAGCGGGGCAGGGCTGCGGCGACGTCGGGTGCAACGCTGTATAGGTATACGCGTAAACCCGATAACGCCGCAGATGAGCCGGAATCACCGCCTTGTCCCTCGGAGCCTTGGCGAAGTGGGACGCATTATGCGAACCAAATTCGATCCACATGGAAAAGAACAAAGACATGGAAAAGACAATCACCAAAGGAAACACAGATAATGAAAAGCTATCGCAAGGAATTATGGTTTGAGGCTCCGACCCGGCGCGCGTTCATCAACATCACCCCGGAAGTGGAGGAGTGCCTGGCCGACAGCAAGGTCAGGGAGGGGCTTGCCCTGGTCAACGCCATGCACATCACCGCCAGCGTGTTCATCAACGACAACGAAAGCGGGCTCCACCGCGATTTCGAAAAGTGGCTCGAAAAGCTTGCCCCGGAAAAGCCCTATTCCCAGTACGCCCATAACGGCGCGGAGGATAACGCCGACGCCCACCTCAAGCGCACCGTCATGGGCCGCGAGGTGGTCGTGGCCGTGACAAACGGCAAGCTCGATTTCGGGCCGTGGGAGCAGATCTTCTACGGCGAGTTTGACGGGCGTCGTAAAAAACGCGTCCTGGTGAAAATAATCGGGGAATGATCCTAAAACGAGAAGTCAGAAGTCAGTAGTCAGAAGTCAGAATATTTCATTTTGTATTCCGATTCTTAACTACTGTCTACTGACTACTGTCTACTGTCTTCTGTTTTGATGAACATTGCCAAAATAACCGTTGAAATCGCGTTGGACCGGGAGTTTGACTACCTTATCCCGGAGGAGCTGGCTCCCTCCGTCAAGCTCGGCTCGCGGGTCCTGGTGCCATTCGGGCGCACCCATGCCCGCGGCTACGTGGTCGGGTTTGCCGACCATTCTGAGTTCAAAAACCTGAAATCAATTTCATCCCTTGTCGGCAACAAGCCGCTCATAAACGAAAACATGCTTTTGCTCGCGCGTTGGATAAGCGATTACTACGCCTCCGCCTTCGAGCAGGCCATCCGCTCGCTGCTGCCCTGCGCCGTCAGGCGGGCCAAGGCCGGCTTCCGCTCCCAGAACAGCGTGAGCCCCGTTCCCGAAGCCCTCAGGCTCTTGGACATGAACGAGTTGCGCTCTCGTTCGCCGAAGCAGGCTCAGGCGCTTTCCCTGCTCCTGGAAAAAGGCGCGATGTTTGTGACCGATTTGAGCGAAGAAACCGGAGTTGGGGCCGCCGCCCTCAAAACGCTCGAAAAGAAGGGGCTGGTGAAAATAGACCGGCAGGATTTGCGCCGCGACCCGCTCGCCGGCCAGAATATTCTGCCCACCCGTCCGCTCCAGCTTTTCCCCGAGCAGCAGGCGGCGCTGGAGCTGGTAAAAAAATCAATCGAAACCCTCAACCCGCCCGTGGTGCTCCTGCACGGCGTCACCGGCAGCGGCAAGACCGAGGTTTACCTCCAGGCCATCCGCCACGTGCTCGACCGGGGCGGGGGGGCGATCGTGCTCGTGCCGGAAATCTCGCTTACCCCGCAAACCGTTGAAAGATTCTGCGGCCGGTTCGGGAGCATGGTGGCGATACTGCACAGCCACCTTTCGGATGGCGAGCGCCACGACGAGTGGCACCGGATCCACTCCGGCCAGGCGCGGATCGTGGTGGGGGCCCGCTCGGCCCTGTTCGCCCCGGTGGAAAGGCTCGGGCTGATCGTGGTGGACGAGGAGCACGAGCCCAGCTACAAGCAGGGCGAGGCCCCACGCTACAACGCGCGCGACGTGGCCGTCAAGCGCGGCGAGATAGAAAAGTGCTCGGTCCTTTTGGGCTCGGCCTCGCCCGCCCTGGAATCTTTTTACTGCGCGCGCAAGGGCAAATATGCCCTCTCCGAGCTCCGCAGCCGCGTTGACCACCGGCAGATGCCGGTCATGCGCGTCGTGGACATGCGCGAGGAGGCCGAGCGCGAGGGGCGGGTAAACGTGTTCTCGCGCCCGCTGGTCGAGGCCATCCGCGCGCGCATCGAGCAGCACGAGCAGACGATCCTCTTCCTCAACCGCCGCGGCTTTTCCACTTCCGTCATCTGCCCGGCCTGCGGTTTCGCGGCCTCCTGCCCCGAGTGCAGCGTGTCGCTCACCTACCACCGCGAGGGCGAGTCCCTGCGCTGCCACGTCTGCGGGCGGATAGAGAAAGTGCCGGAGCGGTGCCCGCAGTGCAGGGCTTTGGCGCTTAAGTTTTCCGGCATCGGCACCCAGCGGATTGAAGCGATTGTCCACCAGGTCTTCCCGCGCGCGCAGGTGCGGCGCATGGATTCCGACACCACCGCGGCCAAGCACGCGCACCGCGACATCCTCGGCGAATTCAAGACCGGCAAGGTGGATATCCTCATCGGCACGCAGATGATCGCCAAGGGCCTGCACTTTCCCGGCGTGACGCTCGTGGGCGTGATATACGCCGACCACAGCCTGCACATGCCGGACTTCCGGGCCTCCGAAAGGACTTTCCAGCTCCTGCTGCAGGTGGCCGGGCGGGCGGGCAGGGGGGACGTGGCCGGAGAAGTTATCGTCCAGACCTTCACGCCCTTCCACCCGGCGGTGCAGGCGGCGCGCCGCCTGGATTACAACGGGTTCTGCGACGAGGAAATCGAGTCGCGCCGCGAGCTCCTGTATCCGCCCTTTTCGCATTTGGTCTGCATCACCCTGGAGGGCGTGCCGGAAGAGCTGGTCGCCATGACGGCGGCAAAAATCCATTCCGGATTGAAGCAGCTTGTAAAGCCGCCGGCGATCCTGTCCGAGCCCATGCCGGCGCCGCTGAGCAAGGCCAAGGGGCTCTACCGCCACCAGCTCGTCATCCGCGCGCCATCGGCGGAGGAAATATCAGCCCAGATCAAGCAGGTCCTGGGGGATATGAAATGCCCGGCCAAGGTCAGGATCGCGGTGGACGTTGACGCGCTTTCGATGATGTGATTTCTGCCGACGCGCTTATGTCCGTATCCCGGGAACAATATTTTCAAAAATAGTGTGTCGAATTCGGTTCGAAAAAAGCTGCGGCGATCTTGTGCCGCTTGCGGGATTCCCTCGTTTGCGCATACACAGGTATAGCGCTTTACTCGGCGCACCCGCAATCGTCACAAGCCAAGTCCGCCATAGCTCAAAGAGCGTCGGCGGATTGCCTTGTTTTTTCGAATCCGTCAGCTGACGGAAACCGAATTCGCCACACGCTTGCATCCGCCTTGAATTTCTAAAGATCCCCTCCATCGGAGGGGTGGCGTAAGACGGGGTGGGTGAGTATGGGATGGATTGAAGTCAGTAGACAGGAGATAGCGGCAAAGAGTTTGAAAAATATAAATCCCGGCTACTGACTACTGTCTTCTGACTACTGACTTCTGGCTTTCAGCCCAGATACTGCTCGATGATCTCATCCGCCGCCTTGGGCAGGATCCCGACCGCGCGGGCCAGGTCGATGACCGTGTAGCGCTCGCGCATCTGGTGGCAGTTGAGGGCGGCCTCGAGGAACCTCTGCCGGTCGCAGCCGATATCCTCTATACGGCAGGCGGCCCCGGCCGCCTTCAGGCAGTTCCTGATTTCAGAGGGCGTCCGGACCGACTTTGCTGCGCTGGCGCGCAGCTTGTCCCAGCATTTCGGCTTCTTGAGCTGCTCGATTGCCCTGGCCGCCTTTTCGCGCTTGCGGCCGTGCTCCTCGTCGACCACAGGCGAGATGGTCCGCCAGAAAGCCCGGTTGGTTTCCTCGGCTTGCAGCCGGAAGACGGGCTTTTCGATGGCGAGGATGCGCTCGTAGAGGGCGCAGGCAAATATCGTGCCCAGGCCCACCTGGCGGCCGTGGTAGTCGTGGTCTATGCCGCGCTCGAGCGCGGTCGAATCCAGTGCGTGGGAGATCATGTGCTCGCCGCCGGAGGAGACGGAGGAGGTCCCGGCGATCGTCATGGAAAGCCCGGAATAAATGAGCGCGTTGAAGAGCGCCTCCATGGCCGGGGCCTTCTTTGCGAGAATATCGCGCGGGTGGTCCAGGTAGGCCGGCTCTATGTCGGAAATCATGCGCGCGCACAAGGGGCAGAAGTATTCGCCGAACAGGAGATTGCTGACCCGCCAGTCGGTGATGCTCACCGGCTTGGCGAGCACGTCGCCCAGCCCGGCCGTGGTGAGCTTGTAGGGCGCGGAATTGACGATCGAGGGCACGGCCAGGATGGCTGCGGGCACGGTGCCGTAGATCAGGCGCTTGACGCCCTTGATGGTCGGGGCGATGTTTCCGGAGGAATACCCGTTCATGGAGGCCGCGGTGGCGAAGGCCGCGTAAGGCTTCTTTGTCTCGCTCGCCAGCCACTTGGCCAGGTCGCTCATTACGCCGGAGCCGGCGCCGATGTAAAAGTCGCACTCCGGCATGCTCTTGCGGATCCAGGCCAGGGTGAGGTCGTCGCAGACCGGGTCGTGGCCGCCGGGGCCGTCCGGCACCATCAGCGTTTCAACCTTGAACCCGGCCGCTGCGAGCGTACCGGCCATGGCCTTCCCGCCCGCGGCATGGGTGCGGGAGTCGGCGATCAGGAGCGGGTTCCTGCCCTTGATGTTGCGCCCGAGGATCTCCGGGGCGTCCCTGACGGCCGATTCGGAATAGACGATTTCGCGTATGGCCACGGAATGCGTCTTGCCGCATTCGCACTTGAAAGTTTTCCCAAGCAGGTCTTTCGGATTCATCTTTTAAAGAAGGCACAAAATCAGAATTGTGTGAAGACCACTCTGTGCTGTTGCGTATCTGTCATTCCCATGAAAATGGGAATCCAGTATTAAAGTTTCTGGATTCCCGCTTCCGCCTGCCCGCAGTCGCTACGCGACAGCGTTGCGGGCGGGCGGGAATGACAAAATGTTTTTTATCCGTGGTTTAGTTTTATTCTTAGGCTTAACATTATTTTTTCAAGAATGCCCGCACTTCTTCCAGCTTGCCGGAGCTGCCGAGCATGTCGTTCTTGTGGGCGATGTACTTGGCGAACTCGGCCATGAAGATTTTGCCCGGGGGCCGCAGGTCGAAGTTCTCGGGATGGTTCTTGAATTCCTCGCGGTGGACGCGGCACCAGACGAGGCGGCCGTCGGTATCTATATTGACCTTGGTTACGCCGAGCCTGGCGGCTTTGGCGAACTGGGTTTCATCCACGCCCTTGGCGCCCTTGAGCTTGCCGCCGGCGGCGTTGATGCGGTCGACCTCGTCCTTCGGCACAGAGCTCGAGCCGTGCATGACGAGCGGGAAGCCCGGCAGGCGCTTCTGGATCGCCTCGATGATTTCAAAGTGGATGCCCTGGCTGCCCGCAAACTTGTAGGCGCCGTGGCTGGTGCCGATGGCGCAGGCCAGGCTGTCGCAGCCGGAGCGCTTGACGAAGTCCTCGGCCTGGGCCGGGTCGGTCAGGTGCACCTGGTCCTCGGAAACCGAGATGTGCTCCTCGACACCGCCGAGCTGGCCGAGCTCCGCCTCGACCGAGATGTTGCGCGCGTGGGCGGCGGCCACCACGCGTTTGGTGGCGGCGATATTTTCCTCGTAGGGCAGCATGCTCGCGTCGATCATCACCGAGCTGTAGAAGCCGCTGCCGATGCAGTCCATGGCGGTGGCCTCGTCGCCGTGGTCCAGGTGCACGGCGAATATTGCGTTTGGAAAAAGCTTGTCTGCGGCGCGGATGATGGCCTCGAGCATGCTCTTTTCGGTGTAGGAGCGGGCGCCCTTTGATATCTGGATCATGAAAGGGGCCTTGCTGTCGAGGTTGCCCCGGAAGAGGCCCATCGTCTGTTCGAGGTTGTTGATGTTGTAGGCGCCGACGGCATACTTGCCGTAGGCGTGCTTGAAGAGCTCCTTGGTGCTGACTATCATGGCGGTTCCCCTTCTAGTGATGCATGTCCGGCGGGTTGAAAAAACTTCACCGGGTTCGTTGCTTGAAAATTCATTTATATACGCGCCGGCGCCGGCCGTCAATTATTTTGTAATGCCTATCGTCTGGATTTCCGCCTGGGCCGGGCAGGCCGGTTTGCATCCGGGCTTCCGCCGCCAGGTGCAGGCATCGCCGATGAGGACGGGAATAACAATGCCCCATCATTCGTGTCCCGGACCGGTCGTTTCGGCCGGAACAGGAAATCCAGATTCTTTGCCTGGATTCCCGATTCCGCAGACGGATCGGGAATGACATAAAAGAATGCTTTTTTGCATTCATCCGCCCGCCCTCCCGCTTGTCATTCCCGGGGCGGACGCTCCGGCCGGAACCGGGAATCCAGTCTTGCTGATTTTCCGGATTTATGTCTGGGCCGGACAGGACCGTTTGCGCCTGCCCGCCAGCACAACCGATTGTGATATTTTTCAATAAAATGCTTGACCAGGGATGGGCATGTGTATAAATTAAAATAAAGATTTGGCCGTGTTGCCTTTGGATAAGCGCGCCTGTTCAAAAGAGCCTGGGAACCAATATATATATGAAGAATTTAATCCTTGCGGCGGCGGTGGCGGCAGCGGGGGCTGCGGCTGCAGAAGAAGCGGTGACCAGCACTGTTGATGACCAGAAGGAGATATTTGTAACGGTCTACAACAGCAACATGGGGCTGGTAAAGGACGTGCGGGAAATAGCGCTCAAGACAGGCGTCACGGAGCTCAAGTTCATGGGCGTGGCCGAGCGGATCAACCCCACCACGGTCCACATCAAGTCGCTCGTTAAGCCCGAGTCGCTTGCAGTCCTGGAGCAGAACTACGAATACGACCTCCTCAATCCCGCCAAGCTCCTGGATAAATACCTGGGCGAGAAGGTCAAGATAGTTGACAAGAATTATTACACCGGCAAGGAGGAGGTCTTCGAGGCGGAGCTCCTCAGCAACAACCAGGGCAGCATCTACAAGATCAACAACGAAATCCACATCAACCCCTCCGGGCGGGTGATCCTGCCGCGCCTGCCGGACAACCTGATCGCCAAGCCGACCCTGGTCTGGATGCTCAAAAACACCCTCGAAAAGCCGCAGAAGGTTGAGGCTTCCTACCTGACTGACGGCATAAACTGGAAGGCCGATTACGTGCTCGTACTCAACAAGGATGACACCAGGAGCGATTTGACCGGCTGGGTGACGATCGATAACCAGAGCGGCGCCGCCTACAACGATGCCACCATACAGCTCGTGGCCGGCGACGTCAACCGGGTCCAGCCGCCCATGCCGAGCGGAGGGGCGAGGCGCGAATTAGCGATGGCGAAGTCCATGATGGCCGACGGGTTCGAGGAGAAGGCGTTTTTCGAGTACCACATCTATACCCTCGGGCGCAAGTCCACCATCAAGGAAAAGCAGACCAAGCAGATCAGCCTGCTCGAGGCCGCGGATGTGCCCGTCCGGAAGAAGATGATCTTCTACGGCGCCGAGCATTATTACCGCAACCAGTACGGCAAGCCCGTTTCAAACCAGAAGGTGGGCGTTTACCTCGATATCGAGAACAAAAAGGAAAACAACCTGGGCATGCCCCTGCCCAAGGGAATACTGCGGGTCTACAAGGCCGACCACGAGGGCCGGCTCCAGTTCGTTGGCGAGGACCAGGTCAACCACACGCCCAAGGATGAAAAGGTGGAGGTTAAGATGGGCGAGGCTTTCGACGTCGTGGGCGAGCGCACCCAGAAGGACTGGAAAAAGATCGCCGAAAACGTCTACGAGATCGCCTGGGAGATATCCCTGCGCAACCACAAGGAGCAGGAGGCGGAGGTGCAGGTGATCGAGCCGATTCCCGGCGACTGGACCCTGCTGGAAAGCTCGCACAAGTCCGAGAAAATCGAGGCCCACACGCTCAAGTACATCGTCAGGATTCCGAAGGACAAGGAAGAAAAAATCAGCTACCGGGTCAGGATAACCTGGTGAGGGATGGCATTGCAATGGCGGAAAACGGAATAAACCGGGCCGAGTCGAAGAACGCGCAGCTTTCCGGGCGCGACATTCTCTTCGAGTGCGGCAACTGCGGCAAGAGCCTCGCGATCGACTACCGCGGCGCGGGCCTCAATGTAAACTGTCCCCAGTGCGAAAGCGAGCTCGAGGTGCCGATCCCGGAGGGCTTCGACCTGGCCGAGCTCGACAAGGAAATGTCCGACTCGGCCGAAACTGTCCTTGAGGTGCAGCAGCGCGTCCTGGAGCCCGAGGATAATACGGTCGCGCCCGGCGGCGGCGCAGACGCCCAGGCGGACGTCCAGGTTACCGCCCTTAAAACAGAGCTGGAGGCCCTGCGCGCGCAGCGGCGCTACCTGGAGCAGCAGCACGTCAACATGCTCAAGACGATCAAGGCCGTCAATCGCGAGGTGGCAGAGTTTCACAGGGCTCTGGACGAGCTCACCACCATGCTAGACAAGCTCACCAGCACGCAGAATGACGAGACGCAGAAGATCTGATCCTTCCCCTTGGCTTTTGTTCTACCTGCGGCTCACGCGCCCAGCAGCGGCGCGAGGCATTCCTTCAATTCAACGGCCAGGTTGCGCGCCCGGTAGCGCTCCAAACGCTCGCGCTGCTTCAGGATGACCGCGTCGCGCAAGGGGGCGTCTTTGGCAAGCTTGCCCGCCAGCTCGGCGATCTCGGGCCACTTTTTTTCGCGGAACATGGCGCCGGCGCCGTCGAGCGTTTCCGGCACCGCGCCGGCCGCGTAGGCCAGGACTGGCACGTCGTGTGCCATGCTTTCCAGGAGGGGGATGCAGAAGCCCTCGTGCTCGCTCATGCACAGGAAGACATGGGCGCATTCGTAGCAGGCGTTCAGCTCGGCCTGGCTGATGCTGCCGGTGAACACCGCCTCGCGTATGCCCAGCTTCCGGGCCAGGGCCTGCACCAGGGCCTGGTACCTTTCCAGGCCGGTGTAGGAGCCCGCGTGGATAAGGCGCGCGCGCGGATCAACCGTTTCCTGGAAGTAGTAAAAGGCACAGAGCAGGTCCTCGATGCGCTTGTTGGGCGCCCCGCGCCCGACGAAGAGCACGTTCGTCCTGCCGTCCGCGAACCGGCGCAGGAACGCGCGGTCCGGACGCGCCTTGATGGCGGCGAAATCCAGCAGGAGCGGCAGCACCCGCACCCGGTCATAGCCCATTTTTTCCAGCTCGCCGGCGTTGAACCGGCTTACGGCCATCACAACCTCCGCCGCGCCGGCCAGCCGCCGCGCCTGCTCCCGGCCCCATTCCAGCTCGCGCACGACGTGCTCCTGGATTCCCCGGAAATAATCCGGCGGGGTCATGTTGTGGTAAATGATTGCCTTGCGGCACTTGAGCGCGGCGAATGTTTCGTTCACAACCGAGCCGATCGAAAGATGCAGGATGGCCGCGTCGTCCGGACGGATCATTTTTCCGGCCAGGGCGGCGTCGCAGGTCTGGGGGCGGTATTCGGGCAGGACGCGGTGCGGCTCGCAGAAAATGCGCGACTCATGGCCCCATGAGCGGAAAAGCTCGCGCAGGACGGCGGCCTCGTTGCTGATGGCGTCGCCCTTCGTGAACCCGGCCGTAAGCTGGTGGATCGCTTTCAAAATAATATTTATCTCACTCGCTCGTTGACTCGCTTGAGCTCACGGAGGAGAATGCCGGTTAAATTATAGATCGCTTTGCGAGAATAATTTAACCGGCTCCTGAACTCTGTGCGCTCTGTGAGAAATAATTCTTACCTTATTCCTGTGTAAATTGTTCCAGAGCGGTGCGGAATTTGCGTTCCACCGTTCCGGGGCTGTATTCCCGCAAAACGTATTCCCGGCCGGCCTGGCCCATTTTATCGCGCAGGGGACGGTCTTTAAGCAGCAGGAGCAGCGCTTCCTCGAACTCCGGGTAGGAGGCGAACCAGAGCCCGCCGCCGCTCTTGCGGCAGTGGAAGGAGGTCACCGCGCAGCCGGCGTGGACGAGCGCCGGGGTGCCCGCCAGCCATGATTCCATCAGGACGATCCCGAAGCTCTCGTTCACGGAGGGGTGGCAGAAGGCCGTTGCGCCGGCCATGGCGGCGTGCTTTTCCTCCTCGGAGACGAAGCCGAGGTCCAGGATGTGCGGCTCCAGCTCCGCCGGGGCGTGGATTGGCCCTGAGCCGGTGAATACGATCTTGAGGTCGAGGCCGCTGCGCTTGCGGAAGAGCCCGGCGTAATCCAGGAGGAGCGGCGTGCCCTTGCCTTCCTCGCGCCGGCCCGAGTAGATGATGTAGGGGCAGCGCAGGTTCTTTTTGGCTGCGAACTCACCGGGCGCAGACTTGAAGTCATCCAGCCCCATGCCCACCACGGAGCATTTTTCAGCCGGCAGGCCGTAAAGTTTCCGGGCTAACTCCATTTCGGGCTCCGAATTGAACATGCAGCCGGCGGACTGCCGGAACATGTCCGCGATCAGGCGGACGCGTGCGAAGCCTTCGTCGTGCAAACAGGGCACGAGCAGGGTTTTTTGCGGGCATATTTGGGCGGCAAAAAAGGTGAGCCCGAAAAGGTAGGGGCCGATGATGATTTTATCGCATTCCCCTGCCTTGCCGCGCAAGTAGCCGCACAATTCGCGGCTGTTGACACTGTTCTCGATCCAGGTTTTTTCCTCCGCCTGCGAATAATTACCGTTGCGGCTGATGGACTCCTGGATGCGCAGGAATTCGCTGACGTTGCGGTTTTCGTCAACAGGGAAGAAGCGCACCGGCAAATCCCCGACCAGGCGCCCGCCGGGCTCGATCTCATTGCGCCAGGAAAAGTGGTCCCGGGCGCAGGTGGCCAGGAATTCCACCTTGAAGCCCAGCCCCTGCGCGCGCCGGGCCATGGCCTTGAGCAGGGTTTCGGCCCCGCCGACGGTCGCGCCCTCCGCGAAGCGCGGGCAGACAAAAATCAGATGCCGTGCGTTCTGCATTGTTTATCTGCAAAGGCATTCGATGCTTTCAAATCCGAAATCCGAATTTCGAAGCACGAAACAAATTGTAATGACTGAAATTCGAAATCGGAAACAAAAATAAAATCAGCCACGTGAATTGTTTTGTATTTCAGTGTTTTGAATTTGTTTCGAGTTTCGGATTTCGTGCTTCGAATTTGGATCGGCCACCCCGGCCAGCCTGCGTTCAAGCGCTTCCAGACGTGCGCGGTATTTGCCGTCGAGGCTTTCAATGGCCGTGACCAGCAGGCCGTTGACCTGGTTCTGCTGGGACCACATGCGGTAGGTGTAGAACTTGAGCAGCTTCCAGATGATTTTTTTGAAGGCCACCAGCAGGCCCCCGCCGAAGCGCCGCCGCTCGCGGATTTCAAAGTCGTTGATGTCAACGAAGACCGCGCTGCGCAGGCATTCCAGGTAGTATTTGAGGAAGCTTTCGTCGTTGCCCAGGTTGGCGAGGTTGGTCCGCTCGGCCAGGGCGATGCGCAGGTCGCGGTAGTCGCCGCGCGCGGACTTTTCCGCCACGCGCGCCTTGATCTCTTCCATGATCCTTTCGGCGCTGGCCCCGTCGGCGCCGATTGAAAACGCAGCCTTGTCTTTCGGTTCAACAGGCATAATTTGAAGCTGCAGCCGGCATTGTGTCACGGCGACGATCAATATTCCCGGCAGAGGACGGCTTTTCCGCCTGAAGCGGACACCGGCCCGTCATATACAACGGAATTTCAGCCAATCTCGTAAATTTTTCGGAACTTGTCGGAAAAGGTTTCAACGCCGGATTTGGTTATGCGCGAGCCCGTTTCCCAGCGCAGGCCGTACTGCTTGCCGTAGAGGAACGTATCCACCTGGAAGGTCATGTTTTCGCGCAGGGGATAGGTGGAGGTCGTTTCCATCCAGGGCCGCTCGACTTCATGCATGCCCAGCCCGTGGCAGGGTCCGTAAAGCGCGTTTTCGGCGTAGCCGCGCGACTTGACGAAATCAAAAAAGTTGGCGGCGACCGCGCTGGCCGGGACGCCGGCCTTCATCCATTCCATCGTCTTGATATGGGCTTCCAGGCCGAAGGAGACCAGGTCGCGCATCCTGGCGTTCATCTTGCCCATGCAGACCGGCACGCCCACGCTCGGCGAGTAGCCGCCGACGCGCGCGCCGATGTTAAGCTGGACCAGGTCGCCCTTTTTGATGACGCGGTGCCCGGGGCGCCCGATGGCGTGGGAGCTGTTGACGCCGGAGAGCACGTAGGTGGGGTGCGCCTCGTATTCGGCGCCGTTGCGGTAGAACGATTCCTGCGCGATGCCCACCACCTGGAGTTCGGTCATGCCGGGGCGGATGCGCTTGAGCACGTCGGCCATGGCCAGGTCGGAGACGCGGAAGCCTTCCCGGAGCATTTCAATCTCGGCCTTGCTCTTGATCATCCGCATTTCATACATGAGGTCGTCGGCCTTGACGATCTCGGCGCCGGGGAGGGCCTTGCGCACGGCTTCGTAAACGGCCACCGACATGGCGGTGTAGCCGGCGATGCCAAGGCGCTTCACGCCGCGCCCGCCGTTGGCGGCCTTGAAAATATCCTCGAACTTGTCGAGCGCTATGGTGGGATAGTCCGGCTCGGCCGACTCGCGGTAGTAAAGAACCTTCTTGATATCCTTTATGACGCTGTGGTCGCGGGCGAAGGTTCCGCTCTCGGGCCCGATCAGCAGGGTGGGCTCGCCTTCGGCGGGGATGAACACGCCGGCGCTCTCGAAGATGGGCCAGTAGTCGGAAAAGTAGCGCACGTTGGCGAACTCGGCCTCGTCGCTATGGACGAGCAGGGCGTCCAGGTTGCGCTCGTTGATCTTGCGCCGCGCCTCCGCCTGACGCCGCTTGAACTCGGTTGCCGGTAATTTCTTGACTGCCATGGCGATTCCTTTCGGTTGTTTTTAGTGCTTGGCAACTATTGCCATATCGGGCGCGCCGTTTCAAGGAAAATCAGCGGAATTGCAATACCCCGGTTGTGCAGGCAGGCGGACAGGTGACAACGGGCCTGTCCGGCCCGGGCGGAAATCCAGATAGAAATTGTCTGTCATTCCCGTGCAAACGGGAATCCAGATGATTGCGCCTGAGACCTGGTTTCCCCGGCCGACGCCCGGTCAAGCCCGGTTCCGGCCGAAACTTCCGGCCCGGGAATGACAATCCGCCCCAGGCAGCTGAGGCATTCAGCGGAATTCGCGCCACTCCGGCTCGTTATCGAAAATCCAGCGATAGTATTCTGTCATTTCCAGCCCGGCCGAGGCCTTTTCATCCAGGATGATCGTGCAGCGCGGGTGCAGCTGGAGGGCGGAGGCGGAGACCATGGCGGTGATCGGGCCCTCGAGCGCCCTGGCGATCACGGCGGCCTTGCTCTCGCCCGTGGCCAGCATCACGCAGCGCTTGCTGTCCAGGATCGTGCCCACGCCCATCGTGATGGCGCGGCGCGGCATGTCTTCCGGGGTCTTGAAATACCGCGCGTTCTGCCTGACCGTTTCAGGCGTGAGCGGCTTCACGCGCGTGCGCGAGCGCAGGGCCGAAAGCGGCTCGTTGAACCCGATGTGGCCGTCCTGGCCGATGCCCAGGAGCTGCAGGTCAATCCCGCCCGATTTTGCGATTTTTTCCTCATAGCGCGCGCACTCGGCTTCGAGGTCGGCGGCCGTGCCGTCCGGCAGATGGGTGTTGCCGGGCTTGATGTTGATCCTGTTGAAGAGATGCCTGTTCATGTAAAAGCGGTAGGAGGTTTCATCCTTGCCGGAAAGCCCGACGTATTCGTCGAGGTTGAAAGTCCTGCATCCGGAAAAGTCGAGGCCCTCGTCCCGGTGCATCATTGCCAGGATTTCATAAACCCTTTCCATGGTGCTTCCGGTGGCCAGGCCGAGCACGAGGTCCGGCTTGGCGCGGAGGGCCTTGGCGATCAGTTTGGCGGTGAGCAGGCAGGCGCTTTCCTTGTCGGGTCTTATGATGGCTTCCATGATTTTCGATTTTGGATTTTCGATTTTGGATTGAGGGCCGGTTTACAGTCAAAAGCACTCGGGAATGATAATGGCCTTTGCATCCAAGACAAGATTATTCTTGCGCACAGGCGAGAATCGGGAATCCGGATGATCAGCAAGAAAAAGACTGGATTCCCGGTTCCACCCGTAACGGGTGGCCCGGGAATGACAACCATCCTTCATAACCTGGTGCGCGCGCCGGGCGGCATATTTTGCTTCTATCTTGCGGGGAGATGGATTAAATTGGCCGCATCCATGCTCACAAGCGATTTTGATTATAACCTGCCGCCTGAGCTGATCGCGCAGGCGCCGGCGCCCGCGCGCGACCGGTCGCGGCTCATGCTGGTAGAGCGCGCCACCGGCGCCATAGGCCATTACCATGCCTCCGATCTGCCGGAACTGCTCCGGCCGGGCGACCTCATGGTCGTGAACGATACGCGCGTCATCCCGGCCAGGCTCTTTGGCAAAAAACCCAAGACCGGCGGCAAGGTCGAAGTCCTGTTCATCGCGGAAATTAATAATTATATGGCGGGCAGGAACTCTAAAGGGGTAGGGACGGGCTGCCAGTCCGGCCGTTCAGATGGTTTGGGCGCGGCGGGACAAAGCTCTCCCGCCCTGCCAGCGGAAAGAGATATAGATGTCCAGCGCAAAGAGGTGCAACCTGTTTTATGGGAAGCATTTCTCCATTTGTCCGGCCGGCCGAAGGTCGGCGATTCTTTCATGCTGGCCGGGGATAAGGTCAGGGCTGAATTAAAATCAATCGGCGAACGGGGCCGGGTAATTCTGGAACTGCATTGCGCGGGCGATTTCCTGGAAATACTGGAAAATGATGGATTGCCCCCGCTGCCGCCCTACATTAAGCGGCCGCGGCAAAAGGCGGGGACGGACAGCCTTGTCCGTCCGATCGGTAAAAATACGGCGGGACAGGCTGTCCCGCCCTACCATAAGATGATGTTGGACAATTCAAGTGAATCGCAAATAAAAATCGACCGCGAGCGCTACCAGACCGTTTATGCCCGCGCGGCGGGGGCCATCGCCGCTCCCACCGCCGGCCTGCATCTTTCAACGGAACTGCTGGAGGCGCTTGCAAAAGCCGGGGTTGACAGGACGGAAATCACCCTGCATGTCGGCCCCGGGACTTTTACCCCGGTCCGGAGCGAGAAAGTCGAGGACCACCGGATGGAGAAGGAGCGCTTTATCGTGCCGGAGGCCTCGGCCGCGAAAATCAACGCCGCGCTCGCCGCCCGGCGCCGGATCGTGGCCGTGGGAACGACTACCGTGAGGACCCTGGAATCGGTTGCGGGCGCCGACGGGCAGATTGCCCCCGGCAGCGGCGAAACAGGCATCTTTATATACCCGCCCTTCCGCTTCCGCGCGGTCGGGGCGCTCCTGACGAACTTTCACCTGCCGAAGTCCACCCTGCTAATGCTGGTAAGCGCCTTTGCCTGCCCCCAGGGTTGCGCCCGGAGCGGCAGCCAGGATGGTTTGGAGCTGATTCGCCGCGCCTACGAAACCGCGGTCAGGGAAAAATACCGGTTTTACAGCTACGGCGACTGCATGCTGATTGTGTGATTAATGTATTAGCCACAAAGAGGCACAAAATACACAGGAAATATTTTTGTGTTCTGCTTGTGCATTTTTGTGGCAATAATCTCAAACATTCATGACCCGGATGGTTTCCCGGGCGATCATGAGCTCCTCGTTGGTCGGGACGACCAGGACCGCCGGTTTTGTATCGGATTCGGAAATGACCAGCTCCCTCGCCTTGTTGCGGGTTTCGTCGATCTTCACGCCCAGGAACCCGAGCTTTGAACAGACTCTTGAGCGGATGAGGGGCACGTTCTCTCCGATGCCGGCCGTGAAGACGAGCGCGTCGAACCCGTTCATGACCGCGGCGTAGGCGCCGATGTATTTCACCAGGCGGTGGACAAAGAGGTCGATCGCCAGGCCGGCCGAGGGCGAGCCTTTTTCCATTTCCCGGATTATGTCGCGCATGTCGTTGCTGCCGATGTTGGCCACGCCCAGCAGCCCGCTGGCCTTGTTGAGCATCTTGTCGACCTCGTCGAGGCTGAAGCCTAGGCGCCTGAGGAAAAGCACCACCGCCGGGTCAATGTCGCCGCAGCGCGTGCCCATCACGAGCCCCTCGAGCGGGGTAAGCCCCATGCTGGTATCCACCACCTGGCCGTGCTGGACCGCGGTGATGCTGCAGCCGTTGCCGAGGTGGGCCGTTATGATTTTGAGCTGGCCGATTTCGCGGCCGAGGATCGAGGCGGCGGTCACGGCGACGTAGTTATGGGAGGTGCCGTGGAATCCGTAGCGCCGGATCTTGTTCTTGTGGGCGACTTCCTGCGGGATGGCGTAGGTGTAGGCCGCCGGCTTCATGGTCTGGTGGAAGGCGGTGTCGAAGACGGCCACCATCGGGATCTGCGGCAGGAGGTGCTCGCAGGCCTCGATGCCCTCGTAGTTGGGCGGGTTGTGCAGGGGCGCCAGCGAGAAGCAGTCCACGATCACCTGCTTGACCTTGCTGTCAATCCTGACCGCGCCGGAAATTTCGGCGCCGCCGTGGACCACGCGGTGCCCGATGCCCTTGATCTCCAGGAGATCCTTGATGATGCCGGTTTCCTTGTCGATGAGCGCCAGGCATATTTCCGAGATGGCCGCGTCGTAGGAGTTGGCGGAGACCTCCTTCGATATCTGCTGGCCGCGGCAGTTGCTGTAGCGCATGGAGGCCTTGGGGGTGTTGATCCTTTCCACGATCCCCTTGGCAAGCTGCTTTTCATCCTCGCTTTCAAAGAGGGTGAACTTGATTGATGAGCTTCCGGCGTTGATGACGAGAATTTTCATGTCGGGTCTTTCTGTAAGTGTGAAATGTAAATGCCAACGAACATACCAGCTTTCCAAAAATGCACAAGTTTCTTTACTTCCGGAATCGGGCATAATATTATTCGGCCGCCTTATAACAAGACCGATTTGTCGCCGCGCAAGCGGCGCCTGGAATAAGCACAAAGGAGATTCATGAACCTTGAACTGGCCGCCAGCACGATCCGCGCTTTAACCATCGACGCCGTCCAGAAAGCCAATTCCGGCCACCCCGGGATGCCCATGGGTACGGCCGATTTCGCAGCGGTGCTTTTTCTGAAGCACCTCAAGCATTTTCCAAAGGACGCGAACTGGCCTGACCGCGACCGCTTCGTCCTTTCCCCGGGCCACGGCTGCATGCTGCTCTACTGCCTCCTGCACCTTTCGGGCTACGATCTCAAGCTGGAAGAGCTCAAGCTCTTCCGCCAGTGGGGCAGCCGCACCCCCGGCCATCCCGAGCACGGCGTCACCCCCGGCGTGGAAACCAGCACCGGCCCGCTCGGGCAGGGCTGCGGCAACGCCGCGGGCATGGCCCTGGCCGAGGCCATGCTGGCGGCGCGCTTCAATTCCGCCGCCGGGAAAATCGTGGAACATTACACCTACGGCATCTGCAGCGACGGCGACCTGATGGAAGGCGTCTCCCACGAGGCCTTTTCCCTGGCCGGCCACCTGGGCCTGAACAAGCTGATCATGTTTTACGACTGCAACCGCATCACAATCGAGGGCTCGACCGACCTGGCCTACAGCGACGACGTCCGCAAGCGCTTCGAGGGCTACCACTGGAACGTGCTTGAAGTGGACGGCCACAATTTTGACGAGATCGACCGCGCGCTCTCCCGGGCCAGGCAGGAGCAGGGCCGCCCGACCATCATCATCGGGCGCACCCTGATCGCCAAGGGCAGCCCCCACATGGCCGGCAACGCCGAGGCGCACGGCGCGCCCCTCGGGCCCGACGAGGTAAAGGCCACCAAGGCCAACCTCGGCTTTGCGCCGGACAGCGAGTTTTTCGTGCCGGATGAAGTCCGCGCCGACTTTGCCTCCCGGCTCGCGGAGATGGAGAAGATTTACCAGAAGTGGCAGGCCGATTTCGAGGCTTACCGGCGCAACGACGCCGCAAAGGCGAAGGAATGGGATGAGGCCCACGGGCTCGTGCTGAGCCCGAAGCTTGAAAAGTGCCTGCCCGCGTTCGACCCGGCCAAGCCGGTCGCCACCCGCAGCGCCTCGCACAAGATAATCCAGAGCCTGGCCAAGGCCGTGCCGTACCTGGTCGGCGGCTCGGCCGACCTCGCGCCGAGCACGCGCACGATCATGGATGGCGCCGGAGACGTCGGCCCGCGCGCCTTTGCCGGCCGCAACTTCCACTTCGGCATCCGCGAGCACGCCATGGGCTCGATCCTGAACGGCATCGCGCTTCACAAGGGCTTCCGCGCCTACGGCGCGACCTTCTTTGTCTTTGCCGATTACTTCCGGCCCTCCATCCGCATGGCCTGCATCATGAAGCTGCCGGTGATCTACGTGCTCACCCACGACAGCTTTTACGTGGGCGAAGACGGCCCGAGCCATGAACCAATCGAACATATCGCCAGCCTGCGACTGTTGCCGCACCTGACCGTGATCCGCCCGGCGGA
>JBAYWJ010000027.1:0-19044 GCA_041674125.1 Kiritimatiellia bacterium | reverse complement strand
TTTCCGGTTTTGAAAATGCGGTCACCGGCGATCTTTCCGGGGCGTTCCAGCAGCGCCTGGCGCTGGGCTGCGCCATCCTGCACGAGCCGCCGGTGCTGTTCCTGGACGAGCCCACGAGCGGCATCGACCCGATTTCACGCCGCATGTTCTGGGACATCATCCGGAAAATGGCGGCGCGGCAGATCACCATCCTGGTCACGACCCATTTCCTGGACGAGGCCGAGCTCTGCGACCGCCTGGCATTCATCTCGGCGGGCAGGCTGATTGCGCTGGACCGCCCGGCGGCCCTTAAGCAGGCAGCGGTGCGCGAGGACCTTTTCGAGGCGCTCCTGCCGGCGCCGGGCGAGGCGCGGGAGAAGATCGCGCACATCGAGGGCGTGCTGGAAGTATCCTATTTCGGGCGGAGTTTGCATGTCTTTTGCCGCCGGGGAGCTTTCGGGGCGGAAACCCTGGCGGCGGCGATGCGCGCCGCCGGCCTTGTCCCGGCGGGGGTGCGCGCGATCGCCCCGCGCCTGGAGGACGCTTTCATCCGTCTGGCGGCGCGCCCCGGCGCTCCGGGGTGAAAATTCAATAAAAGAGAAACGCATGCGAAATACGCTTCACGATCCACGAGGAACGTCTTTATGATCCGTCTCTGGGCGATATTCAAAAAAGAGGTGCTCCAGATAAGGCGCGACCCGCTTTCGCTGGGATTGCTCGTCGCCGTGCCGGCGCTTTTGCTGTTGCTTTACGGCTACGCGCTCTCGTTCGACGTCAAGCACATCCGGGTTGCGGTGCTGGATGAGGACCAATCGCAGGAGAGCCGCTTCCTGCTCGACAGCCTTTTCAAAACCCCGTATTTCGCCCGCACCGGCACCCTTTCCGCGCGCTCCGAGATCGACGGCTGGCTGATGCGCGGCCGGGCCGTGGTGGTCCTGATAATACCGGTTGATTTCAACAAAAAAATCGCGCACGGCGCTTCGGCGCGCCTGCAGGCGCTGATCGACGGCTCCGACGCCACGACCGCCAACGTCGCCATCGGGTACCTGGATGCCCTCGGGGAGCGGGTATCATACCAGCTTTACGCCCGCGCGCCGGGCGGCGCCGGCTCGCCGCCGGTCCTGATCGAGCCGCGCATCTGGTTCAACCCGGAGCTGCAGAGCGCCCACTTCCTTGTCCCGGGCCTGATGGGAATGCTGCTCATGATTTCGGCGGTCATCGCCACCTCGCTTTCGATCGTGCGCGAAAAGGAGCGCGAGACGATCGAGCAGATAAACGTTTCCGCCGTCAGGCCGGAGGAGCTCATCCTCGGCAAGATATTGCCATACCTGCTGATCTGTCTTGTCACCACCGTGACGGTGCTCGGCATCGGCTGGCTGGCATTCGGCGTGGCCGTGCGCGGGTCGCTGCTCCTGCTGGCTTTTGCCGTGTTTGTTTTTCTATTTGCCGCCCTTGGGATGGGGCTCCTGATCTCAACCGCCACGAAGTCCCAGCAGGAGGCCTTCCAGATTGCCATCATTGCCACGCTCCTGCCTTCGCTCATCCTTTCCGGGCTGATTTTTCCGCTGAACTCCATGCCCGCGCCCATCCAGGGCATTTCGATGCTCGTTTTGCCGAGGTATTTCGTCGCCGCCATGCGCGGCATTATTTTGAAGGATGCTTCCCTGGCCATGATCTGGCCCCAGCTGGCGGCGATGGCGGCCATGGGCGCGGTGTTCAACCTGCTGGCCGCGCGGCTGATGGAAAGGGATAGTACCTGATACATGAGAAACCGCTATGAAAAACAAGAATGTCACCACGGATATCATGGATTACACTGATTTTTGTCATTCCCATGAAAATGGGCCTGCCCGCCTATGCCCGAGCGCCGGCCAGGGAGCGTCGGCCAGGAAATCCAGTTTCGTATTTTCTGGATTCCCGCTTGCGCGGGAATGACAATAAGGCGGGCCTGGCTTGAGACATTAATGAAACGAATCCGATAGGGTCAAAGCAATGAGAATGCAGAGAATAAAATGCATGGTGGCCAAGGAGCTCGCGCAGCTAAAGCGCGACCGCAACCTCGTGCGGCTCTTGATCGTGGCGCCGGCCATCCAGCTTCTCATACTCGGGTTTGCGGCCACGACCGATATTCGCGAAATCCGGCTGGCGGTGCGCGATGACGACCACACCTGGCACAGCCGCGAGCTGGCCCGGGCGCTGGGCGCCTCGGGGTATTTCAAGGTTTTCAGCGCAACCGGCCCGGCCGGCAGGGATGCCGACCTGCTTGTTTCAGGCCGGGCCGGCCTGGTCGCAGTGATCCCTCCGCGGTTCGCGGAAAAAATCCTCAGGCAGGAGCCGGTTGCTCTCCAGGTGCTCGTGGACGGCTCCGACAGCAATTTCGGCGTCCAGGGCCTCAACTATCTCCAGAAGGCGCTGCGCCTTTTCAGCGCCGCCCTGGCGGGGCAGCGCGGGGTCCGCGCCGGCGCGAGTGCCGTGAACATCGAGAGCCGGGTCTGGTACAATCCCGGGCTGGTATCGCGCGTTTTCATGGTGCCGGCCATCATGGCGCTGCTGCTGCTGGTGACGACCATGATCGTGACCAGCATGGCGCTGGTCAAGGAGCGCGAGAACGGGACGCTGGAGCAGCTGATAGTGACACCCCTGCGGCCCGGGGAAATCATCGCCGGCAAGCTGCTGCCTTTCGTGCTGATCGGGTTCATCGAGCTGGCCGTGGCCGTGCTGGTCATCCGGTTTGTTTTCCAGATCCACATGCGCGGCGGCATCCTTGATCTCTTCATTGTGTCCGGGCTGTTCCTGCCTTCGACCCTCGGGATCGGGCTCTTCATATCGACCCTGGTGAAGACGCAGCAGCAGGCGATGCTGATTGCGGCATTTTTCGTGATGATGCCCTTTGTGCTGCTCTCCGGCTTTGCCTTCCCGGTGGAAAACATGCCGGCGCTGATGCAGGAGCTGACCGTGCTGATCCCGCTGAAATACTACATCACGGTCCTGCGCGGGATTTATTTGAAGGGGCAGGGGTGGGCCGAGTTCATGCCGCAGGCGCTGGCGCTGGCGGTTTGGGGCGTCTTTATCCTCGGCGTGGCCGCGGCCAGTTTCCGCAAGAAGCTCGACTGAGCTTTTCCCTTTGTGGCCTGGCTTCCCGCGGCCGGGGCTTCATCCTTGAGCAGCGCCTGTAAAAATGTAGAATATGCACATCGGCGCGGAATGACTATGAGCAACGGACCTAAAACCCTGATCCATGGCTTGAGCCGGGCTCAGCTCGCGGAGGAATTGGAAGCCCTCGGCCAGCCGCCTTTCCGCGCGCGGCAGGCCTGGCGCTGGCTTTATCACCAGTATGCCCAGGATTTTGACGCCATGCGGAACCTGCCCGGCGACGCGCGCGCGCGGATGGCCGAACGCTTCTGCATCGAGCCGCTCCGGGCCGTGCAACGCCAGGATGAAAGCGGGTCCGGCTCGACCGCCAAGGCGCTCCTGATGCTGCGCGACGGCGAATGCATCGAGATGGTGTTCATCCCGGCCAAGGGCAGGACAACGCTGTGCGTTTCTACCCAGGCCGGCTGCAAGTACCGGTGCGCCTTCTGCGCGAGCGGCCAGGGCGGCTTCCGGCGCGACATGGAGGCGGGCGAGATCGTGGGCCAGGTCGTGCTGGCGGCGCGCGAGCTCGGAAGCGCCCCGGGCCACGTTGTTTTCATGGGCATGGGAGAGCCCTTTGACAATTACGACAACACCCTGGCGGCGGTGCGGATCATAAACGATCCTGAGGGATTGAGCATCGGCGCGCGCAAGATAACCATCAGCACCTGCGGTATCATCCCGGGCATAGAGCGGCTGGCCGGGGAAGGCTTGCAGGTGGAGCTTTCGGTTTCGCTGCACGCTCCCGATGACGCTCTCCGCTCCAAGCTCATGCCCGTGAACAAAATTTATCCCCTCGCAAGCCTCCTGGCGGCCTGCCGGGGCTACGCGGAGCGGACCGGCAGGCTGATCACCTTCGAGTACACCCTTATCAGGAACGTCAATGACTCGCAGGAGCACGCCCGGCGCCTGGCCGCCCTCATTGCTCCGGTCCATAGCCGGGTAAACCTGATCATGCTGAGTCCCGTGGCGGAATACGGGGGTTGCGCACCGGCCCCGTCCGCGGGGCGGATGTTCGTGGAAACACTGGCGCGCTCTGGTATCAACGCCACGGTTCGCGCCTCCAAGGGCGGCGGCATAAGCGCCGCCTGCGGCCAGTTGCGCCACACAGTCCTGAATACTCCGGCGCCGGCATCCGCCGGGGAAGAGAGGTAAAAATGCTGTCCAAGTTAATGAGCAAATTGCAGGCCATGACCAGAAAAACCGTGCCTTTTGACGCGTCCCGGTTCAACGATCCCGTTGCCGACCGCACCGCCTGGGCACCTCTCAAGAGCGGAGGGAGCAATTTCCGCGCCCAGAAACTGGTCCGGGCAACGCCCTACCGGATTGAAATCAGGGCTTCCGCCGAGGCTGTTTTCTTTTACTCAATATTTCTGCTCGGCGGCCTGGCGGCCCTGGCCGGCATAACTTACGTCAACTATTCCCAAGGCAGGCTGGGATTAAACATGAATACGATTATGCCGATTGTTTTCGGGACGATATTTACCGCCGTGGGCGGCGTGATGCTGTATTTCGGCACGATACCCGTGGTGTTTGACAAGATGCGCGGCCAGTGCTGGCGCGGCCGCCGTGGCCCCACCGGACTCGGTGGCGGCGGCCGGCCGGTTATGGAAAATTATACCGCCTTGGACAGGGTTCACGCGCTGCAGATCATCTCCGAGCTGTGCAGCGGCAAAAACAGCACCTACTACAGCTACGAGCTGAACCTGGTCCTGGAGGACGGAGAGAGGATCAACGTGGCCGATCACGGCAAACTCGACAAGCTGCGCGCGGATGCCGTTGCGCTCTCCCAGTTCCTTGGCAAGCCGCTCTGGGACACCACGGTTTGATGCAATGAAGCAAGCCATATTACTGATCCTGGATTCGGTAGGCATCGGTGCGGCGCCGGACGCGGCCGGGTACGGCGACACCGGCGCCAATACCCTATTGCATACCGCCGCGTCCGCCGGGGGTCTGCGCCTGCCCTGTTTGCAGAGGCTGGGGCTTGGCAACATTCCCGGATTGCTGGACAAGGGGAATGAAATCCCGGGCGTTCCGCCGGCGGCCGCGCCGGAGGCTTCATTCGGCGTTATGCGCGAGGTCTCGAGAGGCAAGGACACCACCACCGGCCACTGGGAAATGGCCGGCCTGGAACTCAAGGAAGGCTTCCGGCTTTTCCCGGGCGCATATCCGTCTTTTCCAGCGGAGCTGATCAGCGCTTTCGAGGCCGAAACCCGCCGCAAGGTCATCGGCAACAAGGCTGCCAGCGGCACGGTGATCATAGAGGAGCTCGGGCCGCGGCAGATGCGGACGGGCGAATGGATTGTCTACACCAGCTCGGACTCGGTGATGCAGATTGCGGCGCACGAGGAAATCATCCCGCCGGCCGAGCTCTACCGGGGCTGTGAAGCCGCGCGCCGGCTCGCCGACCACTACCGGATCGGCCGGGTAATCGCCCGGCCGTATCTTGGCCGGCCGGGGGGCTTCCGGCGCACCGCCGGCCGCCGCGACTATTCTTATCCTATGCCGGAGCCATCGGTGCTGGAGCGCCTGGAGGCGGCGGGCGTGACAGTGACGGCGGTCGGCAAAATAGAGGACATATTCAACCGGCGGGGAATCACGCGCTCCTTCCACACCGCCGGCAACGCCGATACCCAGGCCAAACTGCTGGAGCTGGGCGGCCCGGCGCCGGCGGAAGAGCTGGTCTTCGCCAACCTGATAGATTTTGACATGCTCTACGGCCACCGCCGGGACGCGGCGGGCTACGCCGCGGCGCTTGAGAAGACAGACCAATTTCTTGAAAAATTCATAACCGGGTTAGGTCAGGAGTCCATCCTGATAATCACCGCCGATCACGGCAATGACCCCACCTTCAGGGGCACGGATCACACCCGGGAATTTGTGCCGTTGCTTGTGTTCAGACCGGGCCGGCCGGGCGAATCGCTCGGGATTCGCAATGGATTTTATGACGTCGCCCAGTCGCTGGCGGTGTGGTTCGGCATAGGCCCGATGCCGCGCGGGCAATCTTTCCTATTCGGCGGATGAGTTGTCCCCTGCGGGGGCTTCCCCTTCGGAATTTTCAAGGTGATTGTCCAGCATGTTCTTCAGCTGTTTTTCCACCTGGAAGGCCTTATCCTTCAACGGCTCGACCACCTGGCGCACGATTATCCTTTTCCATGGCGTGAGGATATCGCGCTCGTACCTGATGCGGTTGAACCAGTAGTAGACAAGGAAGGTGATCAGTACGAGCGAGATGACCATGCGCAGGTTGCCGGCCAGCTGCGAGCGTTTTTTTTGCGGAACCCAGGGCTGCGCATTTTGGGCCGCCTGCTGCTGGGGAGGCTCGTTGGGTGCGCCGGGGCTTTTCGGGCCCGCCACGGCAACCGGCTTCATGCGCAGCTTCACCGAGGACTTGTTGATGTATTTTCCGCAGTAACGGCAGAAGATCGCCTTTTTGCGTATGGGCTCGGCGCAGAAGGGGCACTCCTTGAAAAGGTTTTCATCGTCCGCTTCGGACTTGGCTGTCCCGCTGGGCTCAGGCGCCCGCTCTTGCGCCTTTTCCCTGGCGGGTTTTGACTGCTCGGCTGCGGCGGAAGAGCGCTGGCGGTGCAGGAGGAAAGAATTGGCGGTCAGGACTTCCGACCAGCTCTGGAAGCGGTCGGCTTTGTTCTTGGCCGTCATCTTCAGGATCATGTTGGTGATGTCCGGCGACAGCTCCGGGTTGAGGACCTGCGGGCTTTCCAGGGGCGTCTTGACCTGCTTATCCAGTATGGCAAGCATATCGCCCGTGCCGTAGGGCAGCACGCCCGTTACGATGTGGTAAAGCGTCATCCCGAGCCCGTAAATGTCGGCCCGGCAGTCAAGGTCTCCGGTGCCTTCCGCCTGCTCAGGCGACATGTAATTCGGGGTGCCCATGACCATGTCCTTGTCCAGCCCGGCTGGAGAAGCGCCCTTGGCAAAGACGATGTGGGCCAGGCCGAGGTCCATGACCTTGATGGTGCCGTCGGAGTCCACCATGAGGTTGTCGGGCTTGATGTCGCAGTGGATCACATGCGCCTGCTCCCAAGCGTATTGCAGGGCCTCGCTGACGTGGTAGGCTATGACGATGGCATCCGCCTCTTTCAGCCTGCCGCGCCGCCGCACCCATTCGCCGACGGTGTAGCCTGCCACAAGTTCCATGACCAGAAAATAACGGCCGTCGTTTTTCGTCCGGCCGAAATCGTAAACCTGGACGATGCCGTTGTGCCTGAGCCGGGCGGTGGTCTGGGCCTCCGAGATGAACATCTTTATGTCGTCCGGTTCCTGGGAAAGCTTGTCGGACAGGACCTTGATCACCACGGGCCGGTCCAGGGAAATCTGGTGGGCTTTCCAGACAACCGAGGTGGCCCCCTCGCCGATTTTGGAGATGATCTTATAACCTTCTATGACCGGTTCAGAATGCATGGGGTATTGAAAATATGACCGAACAAATTCCTGACATGATTGGTTCCGGACAATATATTTATTCGGGCAGAGTAATCAAGTTTTTTTCTGGCCATTCTGCCAGCCCCCGCAGCCGGCCTGGGGCGCGCGGCCAGCGCCCGGGCTTGCGGGCTTATCCGGCGCTCCCGGCTTGCGCCTCCAGGGCAGGAAGGAAAACAAGCGGGAGTCGGAGAGGTTCCTGGCGCGCTGGAGCAGGATGCGTGCCCAGGAAAACTCCATCGCCAGGATGGCGAGCCCGGCCGGGATGACGAGGAAGGAGGGGCCGGGCAGGAAGATCAGGATAATCCCGAAAAGCAGCACGGTGCCCCGATGATAAAGACCATGATTTTTTTCAAGCGCCGCACCATTAAGGAATTCATGATCGGCATAAATAAGCCACCCCGCGAGAATAGTTTAAATTCAGGAATAATGGACCGCCCCGTAATCCAGAGTATAAGGCCGGAAATAATCTCAATTTTGAGAATATAAGACAAGATAAAAATATAATTTTATGGACAATCAGGATAATACTTATCTAATATCATCCGTAAAGGTTAAATAATCAATTGGGATTACCGGAATTACAACGCAATTACATCGCGGCGAGGATGGCACAGTAGTTGCTTCCATTAAGAGGGGGGATATGCGCATGGCAGCGGTAAAAATACAGTTTGGCCGGAAAGAAGTTCCTGGCCATCCGGCGTGGCGCGGCAGATCCCGTGGCGAGGAAGGGCTAACGCTGGTGGAAGTTGTTGTGGCCTCGGCCCTGCTGGTTCTTTCGCTGGCGGCGTTTATTGTATCGTTTGTCCAGTCCAGCCGTTCTTCGGCGATTGCGGAAAATCGCATGGAGGCGATCCACACCGCGCGCCAGAAAATGGAGACTCTGGTCAACTATTCATACAACGCCGCCGAACTGGGCGCCGGCACGCACAATTTTACAAACGGCTATTACACGGTCAGCAACAATACCGCTGCCGGCGTGAAGGACATTTTCGTGGTGACGCGCTGGGTAAACCCCGTGGGCCGCGTCACCTCGACCGTGTCCCTGGCCGGATCGGTGAGCGAGGAACTGCACAAGTGACGGTGCGGAGAAGGCAAAATGGCAGACAAACCTGAATGCGGCTCGAATCCTGGAGGCAACGGCGCCGGAGTGACCGGCCGGGCGGAGCATTCCGCCTACACGCTGGTTGAGATTATGATCGCCGTGTCCCTCTTCGGCCTGGTAATGGCCGGGGCGATAGAGGTTTACATGATGTGCAACAAGCTGTGGCACGCCACGGAGCTCAAAATGGATGTAACGCGCTTAAGCTCGCTGGCCGCAACGCGCATGGTATACGGCCTTGAAACCAACCACGGCCTGCGCGCGGCGGCGGTGTGTGCTTTAAACACCAACGTGCACGGCCACTGGGACGGGGTGAAATACTGGGAAACGGGCGCCGACCCGCTGCCGCCTTCCAGCGCCATGCAATACCTCTGCGGCTCCGGCGGCCTGGGCGACGGCAGCTGGCGGCTGGGATATTCCAACAGCTTCTGCGAAATGAAATACATTGATTACAACAGCCAGGAAAGGAGCCTCCTGTTCCTCCCGCGGTCAAATTCCATCGCCGATAGAATGCTCATTTGCAATTACGTCAAGTCGGCGCGGGTAACCACCAACCTGTCCGGGACGATCGGCATCGAGGTTGCGGTTGAAAAGCGGGACGGAAATTTCCTGGCCAGCAACACCGTAAGCACTTTGGTTAAAATCAGAAACTAGGCACGAACGGCCGGCGGCGGAAAACCGCTCCGGCCTGAATGTAGCCGGAGGGAGTTGGCATGAATCAGAGGCAAGAAATATCGGGCAACGAGTCCGGGGTGGTGCTGGTGGCGGTGATATGCTTCACCGCCGTGGCCGCCATCCTCGCAATAGGCCTTATGAACGAGAGCGCGTCCCAGCTTAGAAGCGCGGGCAAAACCGTCAATTTCGAAAAAGCGTTTTACGTGGCAGAGGGCGGGGCCGAGCGCGCGGTGGCCTACCTGCGCAAGGGCGGCGCCGCCCCGACCAACCTTACCGGCGCCATCGGCGGCGGTTCCTATGAAACATACGTGATGGCCACCCCGGATACCGTCGGCGACGGCAACACGCATGCCGTTGCCGGCACGATCAACATCAATCCCAACAACAGCCCGCAGAACGAGTTTTTGCTGGTGACGGTTGACGGCCAGACCTACGACCGCGAAAGCCTTCAGGACCAGTCCCTCCAGGATTTCACCGGCGCGGCGACATTGATCCGGGTCAAGCCGAAAGGCAATTCGGACCAGACCATCACGGTGGATGGCGCCAATTACACCCTCGACCGCAACACGGCATATAATTTCACCGGCGACGCCATCCCGGTTGTGCTCACCAACGACAACCGCAACACGAACGGCCTGGCCATGGGGCAGTGGCAGCTCCTGATTGACGGCTCCGGCATATCCTTAGGCTCAAATCCCGAGGAAAGCGGCGGCGCGACCGTTTATTATTCGATTTATTCCTTCGGCACCGTCGAGGGCACGCGCCGCGCGGTTTACATGGACGGCGTGCACCAGGCCAGCTGGTCCAGGTATGCGATGTGGTACAACTCCGGCCCCGGGGCGATCTGGTTCAAATCCGGGGAAGTGTTCAATGGCCCTGTGCATGCCAACACTTTCATTTATCTTGACGGCAACCCGGTGTTCAATGCCCTGGTCTCCTCCACGCGGAGCGCGTGGGGGCCCGGCAGCGATGATTCTTCGGTCACTTTCAACCAGGGCTTCCTGCTCAGCGCGCCTTCGCAGTCCATGGCCTCGGTCAGCTTCAATGCCCTGAAGTCCGGCGCTTCCCTCGTGATCACCGGCAACACCAGTATCACCCTCTCCGGGACGAACATGCTCGTGTCCAACGCGCGCATGGGCTGGACAAACAGCACCGTACCCATTCCTTCCAATGCCGTGATTTACGCCGTCGACGCCTCCAGCGGATCAAAAAAGCCGGGCACGATTAACGTCGGCGGCACGCTCGACGGCCGCCTGACGATCGTGGCCGAAACCGATATCCAGATCACCAATCATCTCACCTACGCCGCGCATCCCACCAACAGTTCCGACGACGCCCTCGGCCTGATTGCCAGGCGTGACGTGGTGGTTATGCTGGGAGCCCCGGACGACCTGGACATCTTTGCGCACATCATGGCCGTGGGCTCGGCGACGAGCGGCTCCGAGGACGGCAGCTTCAAGGTGGAAGATCATGAAAACCGCGATCCCTCGGGCCTCCTGAACGTCTACGGCGGCATTGTCCAGTTTTACCGCGGGGCGGTAGGCACTTTTAATTCCTGGACCATGCAGACCGCGAGCGGGTTTGCCAAGAACTACACCTTCGATTCCAGGTTCGAGTCCACGCCGCCGCCGGAATATCCGCGCCTGACGAACGAATACACCTGGACGAGCTGGCGGGAGAAATAAGCATGAAGCCCCAAAAGCAGGAAAAGAAATGGCCGGCATTGCTGATGGCCGGCGGCGCCTGCGCCGCCGTCCTGCTGGCGCTTATTTTCCGCGCTCTGAACGCCATTTTCACTTCCTCCCCGGCCGTCGCCGGGCCGGCGGCCGTGGCGGCCGCGGCTGGCGCAAGCCCGGCGGCGGTTCAAGCCCGGGCGGACGTGCAGCCGAATCCGGCCGCGATCTCCGTTTTCAGCGGTCACCAGGTCGAGCTGCCCGGGCCGCGGCCGGTTGCCCGGTCCGGACAAGCTTTGCAGCAGAACCGGGCGTCCGCCGGGGCGGTCTTTAATACCGATGCCCAGAAGATCCGCGAAAGAGAGCTGGGCCGGCGCGCAACCATTGAGAACATGCGCCGTTCCGCCCTTGAAAGCGGCGACACGAACGCCGCTGCCCAACAGGAAAAAAAGCTCAAGAAGATCGAGGAAAGCGGCAGCTCGTTCATGTAGAACATAATAAGCTTGCGAGGAAGGATATTTTATATTAAGTTACATCTGTTGAGGCCTTATACGATGGCAGGTCCAGTCCTTTGCAGCAAGGGACCCGAGGGGCGGGGGATTGGGTAAAAAATCTTAATGCAGTTCGGGGGAATACAATGCAGAGGGCCGGTTACACCGAGATTTTCCCGCGCCGGCCGCAAGCGCGTCGCCGGGCGGGCTTCTCGCTCATCGAGGTCATGGTGGCCGTAGCCCTCTTCGGCCTGGTCGTGGGCGGGATGATCGAGGTCTACATCATGTGCCAGAAGTACTGGCAGGCCTCGACCCTCCAGATGCAGATGACCCAGATGGCCGACATGTCGCTTTTGAAAATGGTGTTCGGCACAGGCACAAATTCCGGCCTGCGGCAGGCTTCTTCAATAAGGCTTGACCAGTATCCCGAGACAGTTGCCAACAGCGCCTACGTGCACGACCATCTCAATCCCTCGACTTACAAGTATTGGGAGAGCCCCGACTTGAGCCCGCCGACTTCCCCCGACACGCGCCTGGACATGACCTGCTCGTATGCGACCACTTACGATGGCGGCAGCTGGCGGCTGATGTTTTCAAACCAGTTTGCCGGGGTGCAGTATATCGAGTACAACTGCCCGTTCCGGACGATCTCGCTCGGATCAAGCTCCGTCTCCCGCGTGGTTCTGGCAACTTATGTTAAAAGCGCTGTGGTAACTACCAATACCCAGGGGCTCAACATTCAAGTCACCACCTGGCGCCAGATCGGCAATTTCATCGGGAGCAACACCGCTTCGGCCTTCGTGCTTTTAAGGAACATCAACAGCATTGGAGAATGAAAGATGGCGAAACCCGCACAGGCAGCCAAGCCGGAACAAGGGCCCCTGGGCACATGGGGCATAGTCCTCATGGTTCTCGTTGCCGCCGGCCTGGTGATTGTCTCCGCCATGGCCCTGTCGCGCGCCCTGAAGGGCCCGGCCGATGAAGACAGGGCTTCGTTGCCGGAGAAGAATGCGGCCGCGGCGGCAGCAGTCTCCAAGGCGGTTGAATATCCCCCGCTCTCCCAGGAGGAGCTTGACCGCGAGCATGCGGCCAATTACCGGGCCCCGATAGTCCGTCCGCCGGCGCCTCCCAAGCCGGCGCCTCCCAAGCCCAGCAAGGCCGTCGTTTTGCAGCAGACCAAGAACAGTGTGAACGAGAAGCTTGTCGAAAAGCTAAGGCAGTTTGCCCGGGAAAATCCCCACCGCGACAGCCGCGAGCTTCAAAAGCAGATCGAATTGAGGGAAAAGCTGATCGTGCCCGTGCCGGAAGAAAAAAAGCCATGAACTCTGACCAGACACTTGCCCGGGATCCGCAAGCTTCCTTCACCCTGACGGAGGTGGTGGTGGGGGTGATGATTTTGCTGATCATCTCCTGGGCGCTGCTCTACGCGTTTGTCAGTGCCAAGCGCAGCGACGGGGTGACGCAGGCGCACCTCGCGGCCCAGCAGATCATCCGCAGCGAGGCGGAGAAAATCCACACCAACTCGTATTCCAACATCGTGTCCTTTACCAACATCGCCCTCACCAACACTTCCCTTGCGAGCCTGGGGGGCGTGTTGAACTGCACCGTGACCGATTCGAGCAACACCTACAAGGACGTCAGGATCACCGTCCAGTGGATGGAGCCGGCTTCATCCAGGCGCCAGACAGTTACCAATTATTTCAGCATATGCGACCCGGATTAATGAAAGGAGAAACAGCCATGAATAACATTTATCATGATTATTGTCCGGCTCCCGGCGCAGCCAGCTCCGGCTCCTCCGGGATGGTGCTGGTGACGGTGGTTATTTTTGCGGCGGTGGCCACCGCGCTTGCGGCGGGCCTGTATTCTGCCGGAGGAACAAGGGTCAAGCAGGGCCAGCGCGAAATCCGTTTTGACAAGGCTTTTTTCGTGGCCGAGGCCGGCGTTGAGCGCGCCAAGGCCTACCTGCGCAACCGGGGAACAAACAACAGCGTGCTTTTCGGCGGAACCACGAACTTCGGCGACGGAACCTTCCATGTCAGCGTCCGTCCTAACGCGGTCGGAACCAATGAATACGTCATCATCCGCTCCACCGGCACGGTTGAGCTGGCCACGCGGGTGCTCGAGGTCGAGGTCCGGGTGATCCCGCCCACGCCCTTCGTGCCGGGCATATCCGATGGCTCAGTGTGCTTCTACGGCACCAATTCCAGCCTTTACCTCAAGAACGCCAATAACCATGTCAGCGGCTACGACTGGGCCGTGCCGGTCAATTTCACCGGCAACGGCGCGGCCTGCGACGGCACATTGACCACCAACGATGGGACGGCGGGCGTGTATTATTATGACCCGGCCACCGCGATCACCGGCACCGGCGATATCGAAGGCAACCCGGCCACAACCAACTGGGCCGGGTTATATGACGAGACCTACTGGTATGATTTCGTTGATGAGCTGCTTCCTTATTCACACGTTTATTCATCGGTAGCGCCCGACTGGGGCACCCGGGAGGCTCCGTCGGTGACGATCCTGCCTTCGGGCCTGACCACGATAAGCGCCAATGCAGACGGCGCCGGCGTCCTCATTGTGCCGGGCGGCGCGAATTTGAGGATTGTAGGCACTTTCCATTTTGAAGGCATTCTCGTCATCATCGGCGACGGCGTCGTGGACAACGCTCCCGAAGCGGAATTTAAAGGAACGTTTGACATGTTTGGCTCCACAGTCTGCCTGGGCGGAGCTTTGAATATTGAATCCACGGGCAGAGCTTGTCTGAAATACAGCACCGAGGCCCTGGCCAACCTCTCCAGGCTGGCCATCAACGAAACCCTGGCCCAGCTGGACGTGGTCTACTGGCGGGAAGTGAAGAATTAGTTTTTTTAATGCAGCTTGAAGAGATATTGAACGCCGCCGGCGCGCCGGAACTTGCTCAATTCCTGAAGCCGCGCTGGGCCGAGTCCATGGCCAGTTTCCCGGAAGGCGGGCCCGATTTTCTTTGCCCCGCTCAAATCCGCGACAACCTGCCATGGTGCGGTTTGGAGGAAAGCCTCGCGCCAACCCTCGAAGGCGTAGCCGCGTCCGTTCGCGCCCGCGCCGGACTGCCGGAGCTGGCCTGGCATTATTTCCGCGTGCTCTGCGACTATCACGAAGACTCCATTCCCGTCCAATTTGCGCCGCTTGAAAAGATGCTTGGCGAAAACGCCCCGGCTTTTTACCTGCTGGTGGCGCTGGCACTCGCGCCCAGGATGCGGGCCTGCCACCTCCGGCTCGGCGTGCCGGAAAGCGTGACAAGAGAAACCAGTCTGCAGGTCGGGTGTTTTTATGACAATTACAGCCGCGCCCATGCCGGCAAGCCCGGCATCTTTCCCGGGCAGTTCGACTGGCTTAAAAATTACGTCAACGGCTCTCTGTATTTCCGGCTGGGCCGGTTTGAGTACTGGAGCCAGCCTTCGCCTTATGACTGCAAGGTTTACCGCCGCCGCTCCGATGGCCGCACCTTGACCCTCGCCGGGCCGGCCTGGCGGATCAATGATTCCGGCTGGCTGGAAGGCATCGGCGCCGGCGCGGAAGAGGCATCCTGCCGGCAGACCAGCCTGAGGCAGGCGCACGGGGGCGTATCCGGCTTTCCAATCAATCCGAAAGGATTTGTCGAGCCCGAAGCGGTTTTACTGCCGGAGCCGGAATGGGAGTGCGTGCTGGAAAAGGGAGCGCCGGTGCTTTCCATGCACATTCCGGCGGGCGGCGGCATGACGCTCGAGAAATGCGCCGGGTCTTTCCGGGCCGCCCGCGATTTTTTCAGGCGCCATTTTCCGGCGCCGGCGCCGCGGGCGATTGTCTGCAGCTCCTGGATGTTCAGCCCGATTCTGGAGCGGATCCTGCCGGAGAGCTCGAACCTGGCAGCCTTCATGCGCGAGCTTTACCTCCTGCCCAGCAACTGGCGCGGGAACGACTCGCTCTGGTTCGTGTTCCTGCAAAAACCCCTGGATCCAGCCACGGCGCCGCGTGAAACCAGCCTCCAGAGGGCGATCCTGGACTACCTCCAAGCCGGCAATACCTGGCGCGCCGGGAGCATGCTTTTCATGCTGGATGACCTTGAGCATTTCGGCGGGCAGTGGTACCGCACATCTTATTCTATTGCCGATTTATCTTCCTCAAAAAGATAAAATGCTTGCTTTTCAGCGGAAGCATTATAAAATTCTTACAGTTAAAGGTTGGCATTTGTCTTCAACGGGGAGGAGCACGCCATGAACGAAATAGAAATAGGCAAGGTAAAGCATTTCTTTGACAAGATCAGCGTAGTGGTCATCGAGCTCACCGCGGGCGAGCTGGCCATCGGCGACACGATCCACATCAAGGGGCACACCACCGACGTTACCTCCAAGGTGGAGTCGCTCCAGATAGAGCAGGACAAGCTCACGAAAGCCGTCGTCGGCCAGAGTGTAGGCACCAAGATTGCCGGCAAGGCGCGCGAGCACGACAAGGTGTTCAAGGTCGTGGCCTGAGAGCCTTTTCCTGTCCGGCTGCCCGCCGGCGCAATACGTTTTGATCTGGCCCCCTAAGGCGGCCTTTGGCCGCAACCAAATTATTATATGCCCGTCCGTCAGCTGACGGGAGGGCATTGTTTCCGATCCTGCCGCGATACCCCGCCTGCAACGGAATGAATCATAACCTGTGGGCCGCGATATCCGTTTGCACGCCTTGCTCTGCCAGCGCGACGCTCGAACCATGCTCCGTGCCAATGTTGAGATAGGTTCCAGAATCTCTTGATTTTCAAAGAATTTCAGGCTTTTGCGCGCTTTATTGCCTTTTGTTCAAAACCCGATTACCAGCGGGTATTTTTAAAACCATTACGGGAAGTTCCTGTTCCTGCATTGACATTTCCGGGCGCTGTGTTAATCTGCGTGGGTTTTTTTCGGATGGGTCAATGCAAAGGATAAAGGAGAATTATTATGTCACCTGCCAAGGCGGCCAAGAGCGGTAAGAACAAGAAGTATGTCTATCTCTTCGGGGCGAAAAAGAAGACCGAGGGCGATGCCGACATGAAAAACCTGCTGGGCGGCAAGGGCGCCAACCTGGCTGAAATGTGCCGCCTCGGGCTGCCGGTGCCGGCCGGATTCACCATCACCACCGAGTGCTGCGTGGATTATTTCCGGAACAGGATGAAATTTCCCGTCCCGGTCAAGCCGGCTGTGGAAAAGGCCCTGGCTGAGACCGAGCGCCAGATGGGTCTGAAATTCGGCGACCCGCAGAACCCCCTCCTGGTTTCATGCCGCTCCGGGGCCAGGAAGTCCATGCCCGGCATGATGGAAACGGTTTTGAACGTCGGGCTCTGCACGCGCACCATTCCCGGCCTGGTCCTCAAGACCAGGAACGAGAGGTTCGTGTATGACTCCTACCGCCGCCTGATCATGATGTATTCGGACGTCGTCATGGAAAAGGCCGAGGGCATCGAGCCCGAAGAAGGCAAGGGTATCCGGGTGCAGCTGGACGGACTCCTCCAGGAAATGAAGAAGGCCAAGGGCTGCCAGAAGGACACCGACCTGACCGCCGAGGATCTTAAAAAACTCTGCGAAGATTTCAAGACGCGCGTGCGGGTCGTGCTGGGCAAGGAATTCCCGGATGAGCCCATGGCCCAGCTATGGGGCGGCATCGGCGCGGTCTTCAAGAGCTGGAACGGGCGGCGCGCGAACGCCTACCGCAAGATCGAGGGCATACCAGACGACTGGGGCACCGCCGTCAACGTGCAGTCCATGGTGTTCGGCAATATGGGCGACACCTCCGCCACCGGCGTGGCCTTCAGCCGGAATCCCGCCACGGGCGAGCACAAATTTTACGGCGAGTGGCTGATCAACGCCCAGGGCGAGGATGTCGTGGCCGGCACCTGCACCCCGAGCCCCCTGAACGAGGCCACCAAGTCCGAGCACAACGCCGCGCTCGTCTCGCTCGAGAAGGCCATGCCGAAAGTTTACACCGAGCTCGACGCCATCCAGAAGAAGCTGGAAAAGCACTACAAGGACATGCAGGACATCGAATTCACGATTCAGGAGGGCAAGCTTTACATGCTCCAGTGCCGCGTGGGAAAACGCACCGGCACGGCCGCGCTCAACATGGCCATGGACATGGTGGCCGAAAAGCTGATAGCCGACAGCGCGGCCGTCATGCGCCTGGCGCCGGCCCAGCTGGACGAGCTCCTGCACCCGATCGTTGACCCGGCCGCAGAAAAACACGCCAAGCTGCTGGCCAAGGGCCTGCCCGCCGGCCCCGGCGGCGCGGTCGGGCAGATCGTGTTCACCGCCGCCGATGCGGTGGCCTGGGCCAAGGAGGGGAAAAAGGTTATTCTCCTGCGCGAGGAAACCAATCCCGAGGATATCGAGGGTATGCGCGCGGCCGAGGGCATTCTCACGGCCCGCGGCGGCATGACCAGCCATGCGGCGCTGGTGGCACGCGGCTGGGGCAAGTGCTGCATCGTCGGCGCCGGCAGCCTTCACGTCGACGCCTGCTGCAAGACCATGACCGCGGGCGACAAGGTGCTCAAGGAGGGCGATTTCATCACCCTGAACGGCACCCGGGGCTACGTTTACGAGGGACAGCTGGCCATGATAAGCGCCTCCGAAAACCCGCGCTTCAAGAAGTTCATGGCGATGGTTGACAAGCACCGCACGCTCGGCGTGCGGGCCAATGCCGATACGCCGGAAGACGCCCGCAAGGCGCGCGAATTCGGCGCCGAAGGCATAGGGCTTTTCCGCACCGAGCACATGTTCTACGGCAAGGGCAGCGACCAGCCGCTGTTCATCCTGCGCAAGATGATTTTGAGCCGGACCACGGAAGAGCGGCGCAAGGCGCTGGACGAGCTTTTCCCGTTCGTGAAGGCCTCCATCAAGGCCACCCTGGAGGCCATGGAAGGCCTGCCGGTAACCATCCGCATGCTCGATCCGCCCCTGCACGAGTTCGTGCCGCAGGATCCGGCGAAGCAGGAGGAACTGGCCCGCGCACTGGGTATTTCGGCCGAGGATATCCGCCGGCGCGGGGAGCAGCTGCACGAGTCCAACCCGATGATGGGCCACCGCGGTGTGCGCCTCGGT
The DNA here is from genome assembly GCA_041674125.1 of Kiritimatiellia bacterium. Lineage (GTDB taxonomy): Bacteria > Verrucomicrobiota > Kiritimatiellia > JAAZAB01 > JAAZAB01 > JAQUQV01. The sequence goes on along the minus strand of JBAYWJ010000027.1, from coordinate 476 downwards.
ATAACCTACCCGGAAATAACCGAGATGCAGCTGCGCGCCATCTTCGAGGCCGCGGGGGAACTGATCAAGGCCGGCAAGAAGTGCCACCCCGAGATCATGATCCCCGTCACCTGCGACGCGCGCGAGCTCAAGGACCAGAAGGTGATTGCCCTGCGGGTCTACGATGAAACCCTGGGCAAAATGAACATGCGCGCCATACCTCACATGTACGGCACCATGATCGAGATCCCGCGCGCCTGCCTGACCGCAGACAAGATGGCCGCGGAGGCCCAGTTCTTCTCGTTCGGCACCAACGACCTGACCCAGATGGGCTTCGGGTTCAGCCGCGACGACATCGGCGGCTTCATGCCGGACTACCTGAACAAGAAAATCATTCCCGCCGATCCCTTCCAGACCGTCGACCAGGAAGGCATCGGCCAGCTGGTTGAAATGGCCGTCAAAAAAGGCCGGTCGGTCCGCAAGGACCTCAAGATCGG
>JBAYWJ010000026.1:0-19431 GCA_041674125.1 Kiritimatiellia bacterium | reverse complement strand
GTGGGACATCCGGAACCTCCTGAGCGGGTTTGTGACAAGCATAGTGTTCGGGGGCAGCGGCTACATGCCAACACCCGGGGACTACGACGGGGACGGGATGACGGACCTGGGGGTGTATAAGTATGCGAGCGGGTACTGGTACACGAGGCCGCTCCTCAGCCAGGACCTGGAGATCTATGGGGGGAGCTACTGGGCGGGACCTAAGCTGGCGTCTTCCGGGGGCTTTGTGCCGGTGGAAGGGGATTACGACGGGGACGGGATGACGGACCCGGCCATGTATCGCGAGCTGAGCGGGCTATGGGCGGGATTATTTTCAGGGAGCGGGTATGCGTATGTCTCCGGCATCTTCGGCGGGCCGGGATACACAGCTATCCCGGCGGACTTTGACGGCGACGGGCTGACTGATCCGGCGGTGTATAACGAAGCTACCGCGCAGTGGTACGTGCTCTATTCCGGGGACGGGTACAGGATCAACTCTGGCGTCTTCGGCGGGCCGGGGTTCATGGGGATCCCGGCGGACTACGACGGGGACGGCAAGGCGGACGGGGCGGTCTACAATGAAGCGACGGGGCTCTGGATCGTGCTGCCCTCAAGCACCCTTACGCCCTCGGGCTATGTGCCGGTGAGCGGGATATTCGGGGGACCGGGGTTCGTGCCGGTGCCGGGGGACTACACCGGGGACGGCATGGCGGATGCCTGCGTTTACGACGAGCTGACCGGCAACTGGTACATCGTGGCCATAGACGGCTCGCGCGTGGCCTGGCCGGTCCGGCATGGGGGGTATGGGTGTCAACCGGTGAAGCCGTAGGAAGAAGACCGACGACGGATGACAGATGACAGACGACGGATGACTGAGGACAGACGACTGACGACTGACGACAGACCATAGACAACATCCCCCTTCGCCAAGGCTTCGGAGAACATGGACGATGGAAGGCGGAGGACGTAGAAAGCAGTTGAAGCGGCAAGTTGAAGTTAAAATCGGAAGAAGCAAGAAGCCAGAAATAAATAACTGCAGAAAAAAATGTAGAGGCGGTTCGAGTCGGCCCGCCTGCAATGCTGTGCATAGCACTGCGGGCAGGTGAGAACCGCAGGAATTGCCGTTCTTACGAACGGTCACTACAATGGATGAAATAACCGCAGGCTGCGGTGATGGAAAGAAAACAATGTTTACCAAAGAATATGTCTGGTCTGAAAAACAGGTTTTTGCCCAGTGTCATTCTTCCACCCTCGTGGAGCTGGAAAATGGCGATTTGATGTGCTCCTGGTTCGGCGGGAGCCGGGAAGGCCATGATGACGTGGGTATTTACTGGGCGCGGCGCAGCGGCGGCAGCTGGGGCAAGGTTACTCTTGCTGCGAAGATTGCGCCTGTTGCGCATTGGAACACGGTGCTTTTCCGGGATGCGGCCGGCACGGTATTCCTTTTTTTCAGGGTCGGGAAATCAATCAAGCAATGGAAAACATATGTCCGGCGCAGCCAGGACGGCGGAAAGAACTGGAGCGAGCCGGAGGAACTCGTGCCGGGGGATGATTCCGGGGGCAGGGGGCCGGTCAAGAACAAGCCGATCATGTTAAGCGGTGGAACGATTGCCGCGCCGGCATCCAGGGAAGTCAGCGGATGGTACGCATTTGTTGACTTGAGCAGAGACGGCGGCAAAACATGGGAGCGGTCCGGCTTCGTGCCGGAGGTAAAGGCAATGATCAAGGGAAAAGAGGATAAGGTCGGAGTCATCCAGCCGACCTTGTGGGAGTCAGCGCCGGGCAAGGTGCACATGCTCTTGCGGAGCAATGCCGGGCAAATATACCGCAGCGATTCAGGCGATGGCGGGCACACGTGGGGAACAATGTACCCGACCGGGCTGGTCCACAACAACAGCGGCATAGACCTGGTGAAACTGGCGGATGGTACCCTCGTGCTGGCGCATAATCCCACGACCTACTGGCGCAATAAACTTATCTTAAGCGTTTCGCGCGATAACGGTTTTACCTGGGAATTGCTGCAAGTGCTTGAGGATAAGCCCGAAAACGTGCCTGAAAATGAATACTCGTACCCGTCGGTAATCCTTCTGCAAAACGGTTCATTGGCGGTCAGCTACACCTTTGAGCGTCGCACGATAGCGATAGCGAAAGTGACGCTGTAATTTCCACACTAAAATAATATCACGAAAAAATAATTGACATGTAGCAGTGCTACTACTAAAAGGTATGCGTAGCAATGCTTCTATAACGGGTTAGTGCCTTTAACACGAAAAACTGCAATGAAAAACAAGAAAACTCTTACTGCGGAGTCGGAAGGAGACTCTGTACGTGTTCGTCGTCCGATTAATCGGAATTCCCGTCGCTGCGGCGGGATGCGAACGTGGAGCGAATTCGGTTTCCCGAGCTTGTCGAGGGATTCGCAAAAGCAAGGCAGGCTTGGCTTGGATGCGGGTGCGCCGCGCGAAGCATCAGACTTGAACTCTATGCGAGCGCGGAAAGCCCGCAGACAGGCCGAGACCGCCGAAGCATTTTGCGAACCGAATTCGATCCACCTGGGTCGCGGGCATTAGTCCGCTTTTGAATAACTTATTTTGCGGAGAGGGAATAAGTGATTATGAGCCAATCAAGCAGCAGCATGTCCTCAGCTTTCAACGGCGAATGGATAAACGCCGCCCAGCATGGCGCATCCGGATCGGAATTTCAGGCAACCGGAGCAATCGCGGCCGGCTCCAACGAGATCACGCTCAAGGATCCCGGGGACTTTACAGTAGGCCAGGAAGTGACCATCTCCGGCTGCCACCGCCACTATTACGGAACGGTTTACAACGAGAAGGAGCCGTATTTTGCCAGGAACCAGTCCCTGCTCAAGGATGAAATCGAGTTGCGCGGATTAAACGCCAATAAATCCTGGCAGACATTTGTCCTGGATTTTTACAAGACCGAGCCAATCACTTTCCGGTGGCTGGCAGTTGACCCCGCATACCAGACCCTCGTCACGACCCATCCCGTCGTTAACCGTTACTGGCGCTGGCAGGGCGAATCACTCCCTGTCAATACAGACTGGATCCCTCTGGCCGACGGCGTGGAAATGCGCTTCAATAAACGCGACTGGCTTCCTGGCCAGAGCATTGCCTTCCATGCAAGGAACCGGCTTTTGGCCAAAATCACCGGCATCCGCGGCAAGACTTTGATCCTGAGCGAACAGGCGACCCTCGATGCGCCGGAGGCCGCGGTGCGCCATCACGACCAGGCGGCCTTGCAGTCGGCCCTGGACCGGGCCATTACGGAGCGCAAGGGGCTCTTCATTCCCGCCGGGCGTTACCGGCTGGACAAGGGCCTCTGGATTCAAAACGCCTCCGTGCGGATCGAGGGTGCGCAGCGGGACCTGGTCACGCTCGATATCAGCGAGGATCACACCGCCGTTTTCTGGATCTCCGGCGGCCGGGAAGTGATAGTCCGCAACCTGGGCATGGTCGGCCACACGGGCTTCATGGAATTGCCCTCGCCCTCTTTCAGCACGGCCACCGGCTACGCCTACTGGCCGCTGGCGAACCAGCAGATGGAGATCAAGGGCTGCGCGGCGGCAAACTTCGCGGGCACGGAGCATCTTCTGTTCGAGGACCTGAAGGTAAGCCGGATGGCCTCGGAAGTTTTTTATTCGCACGGCGGCGACCGCTACGGGTCTGAGCCCTACATCCAGGCGCCGCACGAGGGGCGCCCGGAGATTCTCAAGCAATACACGAAATCCTGCGTGTACCACCGCTGCCAAGTCAGCGACTGCAACATGACGGCGTTCAACAACAACGATTTTGCCGAGGGCACGAGCATTTTGCACTGCCACGTCGAGCGGACAAGCAATTTGTGCGAGAATGCGAGCCGTTTCACCCGGGTCATCGGCAATTACATGAAGGACGGCTGTTCCTTCAGCGTGCATGCCGGCTCGGCGGCGGATCCGCACCGGATCGGAACCACCCAGGCGATTGTGGCGGACAATGTTTTCGAGGGCGGAATTCTCCTCGGCGGTATTGGCATCGCCAACAACGCCACCCAGGTCATCGTGGCCAACAACCTTTTCATAGGATTCAGCAAGGAATCGGCCATATTTGTCCTGGGCGGGCGGCGCATCATCATCACCGGGAACCATATAGACCTGACGCGGATCGAGGACAACCCGGATAACGAGCGCTGCGGGATCTGCATAGAGGCCTCGAACGTGCTCGTGGCCGATAACCACATCTACGTGCGTGGCCCGGACTCGGACAAGGTAACCGGCATTCACGTGGCCGACGATGCCGTTAATATCAATATTCACGACAACCTGGTGGAAAATTGCCATTGGGGATTCCGCACCGGGCGCCGGGAATACCTGCCGCAGGGCGAGCCGGGAAGGTTCGCTTTCCTGAAGGGGCATTTCGAATTCCGGCATACGGAGGCGGAAGTGGTCACGCCGCTTGGTGAACGCGCTTTCAGCGAGAAGGCGCTGCCGTTCCGCTGCGACGATTCCGCCCCGTATTCCGGCTGGTATTTGCGCTGGCTGACGGGGTCCGGCGCGGGCCAAACCATGACCATCGCAAGTTACAGCTCCAGGGAGCGCCGGGTGTCCTTAAAGGAATCCTTTGCGCCGCAAGCCGGTGACAGGTTTGCGGTCTATCCCCGTTACGCGAACTGGCAGGTGCATCACAACACGGCAGCCGGCTGCGCCTGTCCGATGGCCCTGGACCTGCCGGGGGCGGAAAACGTCAGCATAAGGGACAACATTATTTCACCGCCGGATTCCGCCGGGTGAACAAGCCCGGCCGGCGCGCATGATTTGCGGAACGCACATGCAGAAAATCGTCAATGCGCTCGAAAAGGCAATCAGGGAAGGCCAGTATTCCGCCCCGGGCCGCTTGCCCTCGGAGCGCGAATTGACAAAACGCTTCAGGGTGCCCGTGCGCACTGCGCGCGCGGCGGTGGACGTGCTGGCGGAACGCGGGTTAGTGTACCGCATCGAGCGCGGCGGAACCTTTGTGAAAACATTCGCCCCGCAAAATCCGGACGCGGCCGCCCAGTCCCGTCTGAAATCCATCAGTTTCGTGGAGCCGGTGCGTTCCCAAACCGATCCCTTCGCCTTCGCCCTGGCAACCTACCTCCACGGTTATACCCGCGTGCTGCAGAACCGTTCCCTGCGCGTCCAGTTCATCTCGCTGGCCGAGGACGACGCGGACTTTGAAAATATTATGAACCCGGCCCTGCCGGTCGAGGGCCAGGGATGCATCATAGGCGACATTGTATCGCGCGAGTTAATGGAATGGCTCCTGGCGCGAAACATACCCTTTGTCATCCGCCGGTTTGCCTTCTATGACGAACGGCTCTTGCCAAAACATCACGGAGTCTATCTGAACCGGAACGGGGCCAGCTTTAACGCCGTTAAATATCTCATGGGGCTTGGTCATTGTTCGATCGGTTTCATCGGGCAGCTCCCGGACGACCCGGACCGTTCAGCATTGTCGCTTGAATGGTGCTATTGTTATGACGGCTACCGGTCGGCCTTCAGCGTTGCCGGCCGGCAGGTTAATCCAGATCACCAGGCGCGCGTTTCCGGCAGCTCCATCGAAGAAGCCTGTCTTGCGGCCACTGCCATCCTCGGGCGCCCAGGCCGTCCGACCGCGGTTGTCTGCCAGAACGACCTGACCGCCTTCGGAGTCATGAAGGCGGCGCGCAACCTTGGCATGAAATTGCCCGATGATTTGAGCGTGGTGGGTTTTGACAACGACCCGGCCGGCGCGGAATCCGATCCGCCCCTGACCTCGTTCTGCGGCCACGAAGAGCTGGCCGTGGCGGCCATCGAGAAATTGTTGGCAGTTGCAGATCGCAAATGCCGGCATTATGAAGTCAACCCGGTCGAATGCCCGATGGTCGTCCGCCAAAGCACGGCCCGGCCGCCGGGAAAAAATGCTTGAACGGAAAAATAACAATAAGCCCCAGTGTACTGTCCCCAAAATAACTTGCATATGATTGTCATTCCGGGCTCGACCCGGAATCCAGTCTTTTTAACAAAGCAGTCGCAGAGTTCCCCGCGGCTTGCCGCGGAGAGTTTCCCTCTGGATTCCCGCTTGCGCGGGAATGACAGCATAAACATTAATGTAAACAACATTTGGGGCACAACACAAGGAGGCGATTATGGAACAAAAAATCAGTCGGAAAACATGGGATGAATGTGCGGGCAGAGTGCGAATCATTGCGTTTTTATTGGCATGCATGCTGGTTGCCATTGCCGGCTGCGTCTCGGCGCCGAAGCCGCCGCCGGCCGCGGCCGCCAGGCCGGCCATTGACGTAAACTATTCCTGCTACCGGGTCGAAAAACCGATCGCGCTGGACGGAAAAATGGGGGACCCGGCCTGGGCCAAGGCGCCGGCGCTCACATTCTATTTAATACCCCACACCAGGGAGCCGGAATTTAAAACCGAAGCCCGCCTGCTTTACAACAATGATCATCTTTATGTCGGCTATAAGGCCGTGGACCCGGACGTCTGGGCATATTTCACCAACCGCGACGAAGCCACCTGCATTGACGACTGCCTGGAGCTTTTTATCCAGACCGACCCGGCCCGCGAGCCCTACTACGGGTTTGAAATCAACGCGCTGGGCACCATCAACGATTCGTATTACCTCAGGGCGGTCATGGCCGGCGGCGGGCACCGCCGCTGGAACAAGTGGACCTGCACCAACCTGGTGGTGAAAACCGCCTGCGACGGCACACTGAACGACCCCTATGACACCGACCGGGGCTGGACCCTCGAAATGGCCATCCCCTTTGCCGAGCTGCCTTCGCTTGCCGGCAAAAAACCGCAGCCGGGGGATACCTGGAAATTCCACGCGGCGCGCTGCGAATACTCGGTGTGCCGCACCAACAGCGAAGCGAGCACATGCGCCCCGCTGACGAACAAGTCCTTTCACGTCAACCAGGACTGGCTGAACCTGAATTTCAAATGAGTTTAATGGTCTGAATAAAAAACCAGCCTTATGCTGTCATTCGCGAAAGGCGCAGTGCCATGATATTTGTGGTGTAATGGGAGTAGGTTATGCGCGCTAAGAAAAGCGATCTGCGAAAATTGCATTGGTTGATATTGATTCTCCTTTTTGCCGCCGGATTGGGCCCGCCGCCGGCAAATGCCGGCCTGACAAACCGCTATGTTGTCAAGGACAATTCCGGGGCGGCTATTCCCTATGATTCACTGGCCAACGCCGCCGGCGATATACAGACGGCGATCAGCTATGCCAGGGCCGGCGAAACCGTGCTGGTGGCCGCGGCCACGTATGATACAGGCGGGGTAAAGTATGCCGGCCGGTATTCGACCAACCGGGTTTGTATTTCCAACACAATCACCGTACGCAGCCTGAATAATGATCCCGAGCATACCATCATCAAGGGGGCATGGCATCCTGGCACAACCAACGGGTGGCTGGCAGTCCGATGCGTTTACATGGTGGCCGGCTCCTCTCTGGTCGGGTTTACCCTTACAAACGGCGCCACGATCACTACCAACGACGTCGATAAAAACATAGTTTCCCAGGATGCCTGCGGCGGGGGCGTGTGCCCCTGGGGCACCACCGCGGTTACTGTCTCCAATTGTATCATTACCGGTAACTCGGCCTTCGGCGACCGCGCCCAGTCATCCAAGGCGGGTGCAGGCGGGTGCGACGGCACATATTTCAATTGTGCATTCATCGGCAACTCTGTCCATGCAGGCGGGGGCGGGACCGACAACGCGATCCTTTCCAACTGCACGCTTGTAGGCAATTCCGCGGTTTCGAGCGGTGGCGGCGCAATGCGCGGTACGCTCTATGGATGCCTTGTCGCCAGCAATACGGCATCAACCGGCGGCGGTTTGGCGGGCTGGAGCGCAGCCTGGCCGTGCAAGGCATATGATTGCACTATAATCACCAACAGAAGCGCTTCCCACGGCGGTGGAGCAATAGGCGGGAACAATCAGTATTCAGTATTTCTGTATAACTGCACGGTGGCTTTTAATACGGCCGGGGGGGTAGGCGGGGGCACGTATGTTGCTTGTTTGCTCAATTGCAGCGTGGTCAGCAATCGCTCGGTCATCAACCTGGGCGGCGGCACGTCAAGCAGCATGCTGACAAACTGTATTGTGGCTTACAACGTCGGAAATGGCTCGCGTGAGAGCACAAAAGCGCGCAACACGCTTTTTTACGGCAACCATGGAAGTGCCGCCAGGGTTGTGAACGGCGATATACTGGAAAACTGCGCTTTTGTCGGGAACGATTACGGGATATCTGTTGAAGCGGCCGCCACCGTGGCGGTTGTAAACTGCATCAGCTATTCCAATACCGTCAACTGGACTACTTATTCAACCGCCGGAAGGATTTTGGCTTTTACCAATTCCTGTACTTTTCCGGTATACCCCGGATGGCATTCATCAAACACCACCAACAACCCGCTTTTCGTGTCGTTCGGCAGCGGGCGAGGGTTAAGCCATGTTGCGGGCAACTATCGCCTTGAGGGCCATTCGCCCTGCGTCAACAGCGGCATGAATGACGGGTGGATGGCGAACGGTTTTGATCTCGATGGCCAGCCTCGCATCCGATACGGCACGGTGGATATGGGAGCTTACGAGGCTGTATTTAACGGAACTGTATATAAGTTGCGCTGATCTCGGAAAGATAACAGTCGGGTAAAAATAAAGGTAAAAAACGCGATATGAAAAGAAATAAAAAAACAATCATATTCCTGGCGGTGGGCATGATTTCACTGGCGGTCAATGCCGGCACGAATAATGACCTGCTCTTTTACTGTAATTTCGACGGGAGCGCCAACGCAACCTCTTCCCGCGGCGACGGCGCCGCCAAATGCGCGGTTGCCCCGGAATTCCAGCAGGGCGTGCGCGGGCAGGCCGTCGTCATCGGCGGCAGCACCACCACCCCACAGCAGATAGTCGGCGATTTGCCCACCAACACCCAGAAGACTCTGAACTGCTATTACAAGCCGGCCGGCAATTTTGACGCGGAAAAGGGCAGCGTCTCCTTCTGGCTCAAGCCCCTCGACTGGGACGGGAAGACAAAGGGGTTCAACGTCTTCTTCCGCACAGGGATCGGCAATGATTACTTCATGCTTTACAAGTTTTTCAGCGACGACCGGCTGCTTTTTTTGCGCGGCGAGCAGACCAAGTGGACCTCGGTCAACAACAGGATCGGCGAATGGAAAACGGGCTACTGGCACCACGTCGTGGCCACCTGGAGCCCGGCCGAAATACGGCTCTTTATTGACGGCGACATGGTTTGCGCTTCCCGCGTCCGGTTCCCGCCCGACCTGTCCTCGCCGGTCGAGCCCCTGAGCGTCGGGCCGGGCGGCTCATGGGAAAAGGCATTCTGCGGCCGGAGCCTGCTGGACGAATTTCGCATCCACAGCCGCCCGCTTGGCAAGGAAGAAGTCACCCGGCTCTACAGGCAGGATGCGGATAGCGTGGAAATTGAAACCGGGATGCTGACAATCGGCGAAAAGACGCCCGCCCTTGACGGCCGCATTGACGACTTTGAATACGCCCTGGCAGACATGGGGCTGTCTTCCCAATCCGATCCGCAGCCCAAAGGCATTTACAGCCTGTCTTATGACCGGTCCAACCTGTATTTTGCCGTCCGCTCCGGGCTGGGCCGCTCCAATGCAGCCCCGGCCATGGCCCGCGACGGAGATTTTGCATCATCCGAGCGCGTGGAAATTTTCCTGGACCCGAAGGCGGAAACAAAACCGCTGTACCGCTTTGTGCTCCTGCCGGAAGGCGGCATATATGACTCGAAAAACGGCGACAAGGACTGGAACAGCGGCAATGCGCGGGTCTCAAATTCTGTCGCAAGCAACCTCTGGACGGTGGAAGCGGCTATTCCTTTCGCAGACCTTGGTATTTCAAACGTTCCTGACGGGAATGACTGGCGCTTCAACATTGCCCGCGTGTTCACATCGCCGGAGGAAACTGTTTCGCTGGCGCCGGTGAAAGGATCCCTCGAAGACAGGAGCAGCTTCATCACCCTTGTTTTCCGGCCGGACGCGCCCAGGATCCGGATCGCCGGGTGGAGCGATCTGGAGAAAAAACAGACCGCCCGGAATGTGAGCGTTCAAACAGGAAACGACCGTTCGGAAATCAAGTTTGTTTCAATCAGCGATACCACAAAGCCTTACGGTTTGCGGACCACTTCCTATTCTTTGTTTGCCAATGGCAAGTCAACTCCTTACCAGTCTCCGGTCTGGCGGACCGGCCAGCAGGATTTTGCCCTGAGCGAGTCCCGGATCCTGGAAATCGTCGAAGGCAAAATAACAACGCTTTATTTGAAAAAATCCATTTCCGAAGACCAGTCGCCGATGAAGACTTTTTTCCTCTACACCCAGGCCCAGAAGCGCCTGTTCGTCTCGGCCCTGCGCCGCGCGGATGGAACGATCCGGGCCCGGTTCCTGAAGCCGGACGGCAACTGCGCCTTCGAGGCGATCCAGCCGATCCCCAAGGACGCGACCTATTTCAACGCGCTCTTTGATATGGATTTTGAAAAGCTGGTGCCCGGGGATTACCTGATCAAGATAGATTATGTCGCCCCGGACGGGAAGGCCATCGAGACCTGGGAGCAGGCCCTGCGCATCCCCAGGAAGGATGATCCTATGTTCAAGCCCTACGTTGATCCCGAGGCGGACAAGGTGCCGGCGCCGTGGGTCCCGCTAAAGAGCGACAACGAGAAGGTTGCAATGTGGGGCAGGGAGTATGATTTTTCAAAGGGGTTCCTGTTTTCGTCCCTGGTGAGCCAGGGGAAGGAAATCCTGGCCGCCCCCGCGGCGCTGAGGCTCGATGGCGAAACTCTTGCGCCTGTCGGGCCGGCCGGGCTGGAGAAGAAGGCCGGCACGGACATGCTGGCGGAGTGGGAAAAGAGTGCGGATCTTGGAAAGCTCAAAATTGAAAGCCGGATCAGGACGCACTTCGACGGTTACTGCGAAGTGGCGATGACGCTTTCCCCCACCGGCAAGGAGCAGGTGATCCGGTCGCTCGCATTGGATATTCCGTTGCGATCGGAAGCGGCCACCCTGGCGCGGGACAGCAAGCATTGCGTCCTCGGCGGCAGCAAGAGCGGGGCGGTCGGCGACTACTGGAGCCAGGATTTTTCCGGCGGCACGTTCGTCTGGATCGGGAACGATTCCGTCGGATTCAACTGGCTGGCGCCGAACCTCGAAAACTGGAACTGCCGGAACAAGGCGAAGAACGTCGAGGTCATCCGCACGAACGGCACGGCCTTGCTGCGCTTCAATTTGGTGGATACGCCCACAAACTGGGCTGAGGCACGGACGATAAAATTCGGGTTCACCCTGACGCCCTCGCGGCCCCTGGACAAAAGAATCCACCGCCTGCGCGAGATCAAGGACTACCAGATGTGGTGCCAGCCCTGGCACTATTTCGCCTACCCGGACTACGACCTGGTCGACCGGAGCGCGATCGAGCGCGCCGGGGAGGGGGTCAATGATGTTTTCCTTTATTTCGGGGACGGCCTGACTTCTCCGTTTTCGCCCGAATGGACCTGGTGGGAGGAGGAGTGGCGGGATGTCACGCGCGGCACGCGCACCTACGGGGAATGGACAGGCGATTTCAACGAGCCGAAAATCCGCAACACATGCTGCTACGTTGAGGCCCGGGGCGAAACCTATTTCAATTTCATGCAGAACAAGCGCAGCGTCTTCTTCGAGCGCGCGAAAACGCCGCTCATACCAAAGGCGCGCAACTACTACTTTGACACCGGCGCCTCGACCGCCGATTCCTACCGCGAGCAGGCGCTCAACGTCTACCGCATGATCCGGCGCACCGGCCCGGAGGCCAAGATTTACACGCACCAGGGCCTGCTGCGCGTCATGCCGATGCAGCATTTCACCGACATCATCTGCGGCGGCGAGGGGCTGGGCACGCTGGTGGTCAGGGACGGCAACTATTACGCCGAGCTGACGCCGGAAATGTTCCGGGCCACCTATTCGCCCTATATCTGGGGCATGAAAATGGTGTTCCTCGACATGATTGTCCGGTCTTTCCGCGAGAACTACCCGGATAAAATCAGCTTGTTCAACCTGAAGAATCCGGAAACCAGGAAGCCTCTGCTCCATTCCTACGGCTATTGCGTGGTGCACGACGTGGATATCCATGATTCTAACAAGGAATCAGCCCAGTTGAGGGAAACGATCTGGGCGGCCCAGGATAAACTGGTCTGGGATGAGCAGGTTGTCTTTCATCCCTACTGGGAGCAGGGGGCGGTCAAGCTGGTCAGCCCGCAATCAAACCGCATTTTAGCCTCGGCCTATACCAAGGAAGGTAAAATGCTGCTCGCTATCCTGAACGATACGGACAAGGAGCAGGATATAAGGCTGGAACTGGACCTGGGCAAGCTCGGGCTGAAGGAAGGGCTTGAGGGTCATGACGTCTGGGAGCCGGAAACAAAATATAAGCTTGCCTCCGCATTGGAAGCAAAAATGCAGCCGAGAGGATTCAGGCTGATTTTATTTGATGACAAGCAAAAGTAAGGGAGCAAGAAGTCAGAATTCAGTAGTCAGAATGAAGATAACTGTACAATTGGAAATTGAATTTGATGTAGTGGCGGTTCGGAAGAACCGCAGGAATTGCCGTTCTGTCGAACGGCCTCTACAATTTAAGATTGAATCCGGTGTAGGGGGCGGTTCGAGTTGCGAGAACTGCAATCCGTCAGCTGGGGGATACAGCAATATGGACAGGCCATGCGGCCGGTACAGCATAATGACAAGATGAAAAAATATATTGTAACAGTGATAGCCGGGTTGTTGGTTGTCCAAACATCCTCCGCCGGCCTGACCAACCGGTATGTGGTTAAGGGCAACGCAGGTGCGGCTATTCCCTATGATTCCCCGGCCAATGCGGCCGGGGACATCCAGACGGCGATTAACTATGCCTATGCCGGGGAGACGGTGCTGGTGGCCGCGGCCACTTACGATTCGGGCGGGATCACGAACTGGCCTTCCGGCGGCAGGCTGACCAACAGGGTGGCCGTAACAAAAATACTCACTTTGCAGAGCTTGAGCAACGATCCGGCCGCCACCATTATCAGGGGCGCCGGCCCGTGCGGTCCCTCAGCCGTCCGCGGGGTGTATCTTTTAAACGGAGCCCGGCTGGTCGGATTCACCGTTTCGGAAGGATGCAGCATGACGACAACCGTCTATTCCAGCTCAGACACCCAGGGGGCCGGGATCTATTGTCCCGGGACGGCAACCGTTATATCCAATTGCATTGTGGCCGGCAATACATGCTACGGTTACGGGGGCGGGATAATGCAGGGGTATGTTTTTAACAGCCGCATTGTCAGCAATTCGGCCAACATGTCGAGCGGCGCCCACAGTTGCATATTGTCCAATTGTGATTTGAGTTATAACCGGGCGAATACGATTCAGACTTGGAATACAGCCTACGGCGGCGGAGCCGGATGCACACTTTATAACTGCATTGTGTCCTATAATTATGCCCTGAGCGGCGGCGGATTGGGGAATGCAATAATGTATAACTGCCTGGTATATGGCAACCAGGCCAGCTATGGCGGGGGAGTGTACGGGTCTTTCAACTTGAATAACTCAACGATCGCCGGCAATTATGCATCCGGTTATGGCGGCGGGCTGCTGGCGGAATCCGCCGGAACAAGGCCAGTGATCAACTGCATTGTATATTCGAATGGCGCCTCCAGTTATCCCGAATGGAGAACCAATGCTGCCGGCGCGATTATTGCCTTTACCAATTCCTGTGCTTTAACTCAGATGGCCGGCTGGAATGTATCCAATATAACCAATAATCCTCTCTTCGCCGCCTGCGGCAACGGATACGGGACCAATCACGTGCCGGGTGATTACCGCCTGCAGGCAAAGTCCCCTTGCGTAAACACCGGGACAAACCAGCCCTGGATGAACGATGCGCTTGATCTTGACGGCAAAAAACGCCTGCGTTACGGGCGGGTGGACATGGGCGCGTATGAAGTAATATATGACGGCACGGTTTATGTAATGCACTGATTTCAGTGGCGTCCCATAAGTGACGCCAAGGCTGTAGGTAGTAGGTTAAAACTGGAAAAACAGATCGGCAAAAAACGGGAACTGACGTTTTCAAAATATTTACAACTCATGCTGTATTTCTGCGGTTTTCCTAACAGCCTATCAACCTATAACCTATTAACCTGCATCCCATGGGATGCTAATGCACTGATTTCAACTTTATGCACAGTGGTCAGCCAATATTAAGTTTGCCACCAGTGCCTGGGACAGGAAGACCGGATTAAGCGAAGTATGATAAAAGAGAAAGTGAGAACAACCAAACTTAAGCATCGTTTGATCGCCCTTGAGAAATTCGGGATGCGCTCCGAAATTGATTTTCAGCCGGCGGCGCTTGCCATGGTCAAAGACGCGGGTTTCACCGGGGTGTTGGTCAACGGCGGCGCGGGCATGGGACCGGATATGATGCCGCCGGAGTCGCTTGCGGCGGCGGAGCCGCTGGCCGACCTTTTCCCCCTCACAACCGCGGCCAACCGGCGGAAAATCCACGGGCGCTGCAAGATGCTGCGGGAGCGGGGGCTCGAGCCCTGGCTGCTGTTCTGGGGAGTGCCGGGGCCGGATGAATCGGAAAATTCCCTGAGCGCTGAATCCAACCGCCTTTTTGACCGCCGCAGCAAGCTGGAAATGAACGCGCTCATGCGCCGGCGCCCGGAGATCTTCGGCTGCCGCTCGCCGCGCAAGGTAAGCTGGCGCGGCAGCCGCCCGCTTTGCCTGAGTCATCCGCTCGTGCGGGAATTTTACTCAAACCTGGCCGGGGCCCTGGCCCGCGACGAGGAGGCCGGATACGCGGGGGTGATTTTCTTCCCCGGCGACAGCGATCCCGAAATGTGCGACGATCATTGCCCGCGCTGCACCGCCTCCGGCCGGGGGAGGTGGGAGATCATGGTTGAGCACGTGAACCGTCTGTATGCGGCCCTGCAAAGCGGCAGCGGGCGCATTCCGCTCTATTTCTGCCTCTGGAACCAGCATCTTCACGGCGGTCTTGACAATATCCGCTCGGTCGTGCGTTCGCTCTCTCCCGGCATGGGCATCTGCATGAGCATTTCGGACGGCGTGGTGCAGGAGCGCCGCGGCGGCCGTATTGCCTTTGACCAGCCGTGGTGCAATGTGATCGAGCCGGGGGAGTTGTTTAGCGAGGCGGCAAAGCTGGCGGAAGCGGAGAGCCGTCCTTTCATGGTCTTCGGCGAGATTGCCCAGTCCGAGGTCTGGGACCCGGTCTGCCACAACATGCCGCTGCCGGCCAAGACGCTCGGCCTGCTGCAGAACGCGGAAACAACTCCCGCCGTTGACGGCGTTTGTGACTTCTGGGGTCACCGGCATCCTTTTCTGCCCCATGCCAACTTTTCCGCGATGCGGTCTTATTTCCAGGGCTCCGCCGGGGATGCGGCCGGCGATCTGCGAACAGCGGCGCGGTGGCATTATGCGATTCCGGAGGCGAGGGAGGACCTGACTGATGTCGCGCTGGGCGCCTGGGAAAAGTTTGACCGGGCGGTAGACCGCTGGGCGCTGCTGATGTGGGGGCAGCGTTTCAGTTTCGCCATCGGGCGGGCTGCGGCGCGCGGGCGGACCTATGGCCCCTTGATCCCGCCGGTCCTTGGCGGGAGGTGGCTCAAATGTGTCCCCTCGCATCCCTCGTGCGCCGACATTGCCGGCGCCGAACATTTCCTGTCTTTGCAGAAGGAAGACCAGGCGGCGTTCGCGGCCTGCGCCGGCAGTTTCGACAGCTTGTCCGGGACCTTGTCCTCCGCCGGCTGCGAGTCCGCCGCGTTTGCCCGCCGGGAGGCCGCCAACATCCGGCTCGCCTCGGAGCTGATCGTCAGCGAGGCGCGCTTCCTGCTGGCCATCCGCCTTTTTGCCGGGTCTTCGTGGGAGCGGCTGCGGGAGATTGTCCTGGAAGAGCTGGATGCCCGCGAGAGGCAGCTCGTGATAAGCGGCGCATGCGGAGAGGGCGCCGGGGTGGACCCCGCGCTGGTTGAGGAAGACATTCAAAACATGCGCCTTTTTCTTTCCGCCGGCTGTTTTCCTAATGTGCCGGATAACTGGTTCCAGCTGACCCCGTGCCCCTATACGCTTTGAAAAAGAATGATGAACCTAAAAATGCATGCAAGTGCAGCGCGTTAAAGTACATGGCAGCATATTCAAACATTACGGAAAGGCAATAGCGATGAAAAGATTCCATAAAAAAATACCGGCAGCTTTCCTGGCGCTCATGGCCGTTTTCTCATTCCAGGTGACTGCAAGCGCTGAAATTGTTTTCGGGCAGCGCAACGAGTGCTCCGGCTCGACCGATGCCGCCCTTGAATTTTCGCGGCAGGGAAGGTTCTTTGCCACGACGGATTACGCCGATGCGGGCAACGACTTTGGCGTGCTTACCCGCGCGCGCAACATAGCCAACCCAGGCTCATACCCCGCCTATAACCGGCCCTGGACCAGCGACGGGGGCAGAACGCTCTTCGGCGTCGAGTTCGATAATCCCATCAAGCCCAACTATCCGGGACAGTTCGGCCCCTCCACAAATATAATTCCATTGTTCACCCGGGCCGAAATCCAGTGGAAAGAGAACGTGCCGGCAAGGGGCGACTGGTCGGCCTGCATCCGGACGCCTGAGGGCAAATTGATCAAACTCAATGCCGATACCGGCAAGGTAATATATCCCTTCGACCGCACGACCATCAGTTTCGAGCCGACCGCAATTAAGACTTTTTTGATCGGCCTGAAGGGCAGGGAGGATGGCCTCGTTAATTATGCGGACGTATTGGATATCCGGCTTTTCATCCCGCCTGAGCGCTCCAGCCTCACCAACAGGATGGCGGTGTGGCATCCGGCTTTTTACCTGGCGGTATTCAATCCCGCGGTGCCGGGCATGATCGAGGGCCTGACGCCGGTCAATTCCTATTGCGCCTCGCACCATACCTTGTACTACCACGGGCAATATACTTTCGACCTGTTTTTCCGGATGGCGCCCTTCATTGAATACAAGGGGACAAATATCTTTGCGGCCAAAAAAGATTATCCGGTCAAGGTTGCGAAAAACGGGGATGACGACCTGGCCGAATATACCCTGGTCTTCGACCTGCCCGGCGAAAAGCAGGTTGATCTGGAGGTTAAATCAGTTTTCCGGCCAAACGCGGAAAAATCCCTGGAATTCAGTTTCCGCGCCCCGGCCCTGCCGGAAGGTGCAAAGATCGGCTACCAGTTTTACGGTCCGGCCTCGGTCTTTTCCAACATGGTCGGCGCCCTGCCGACTTCTTCCGGCCAGCCTTGTTCAATCGTCACTCCCGCCGGGAAAATGAGTTTCCAAATCCGGGGCGGGGGCGATATCGCGGCGGCGCGCGAACCCGGGCAGAAAATCGGATGGAATTTTAAGGACGAGAAAGTTAAATTTACCACCCTGGCAGCCGGCCGGGACCTGGCGCTGTTTTTTTCCCTCCCGATCGGGTCGGCGGGCCAGCCGCGGCCGGAGGTCCTGAATTACACCTGGCGGCCTTCGCTGGCCGGGGAAGGCGAGGCGGGGATCGCGCCGTTCAAATTATCCGACCTGGAGCTTCTGGACGAAATTGATTGCGGCAATCCCGACGACCCGCATCCGTGCTTCGACGTTTCGAATGATCCGGTTATTGGAACCCTCCGGAAAAGATTCGGCACGCTCAGGGAGCGCGGAGGACAGCATGGCCCGCACGGCTTTTACGGTTACCTGGCGTTCCTGAACAATCCCCAGGAAGGGGTTTTGCCGATCGCGACCGTGGCGGGTAAACCGTGCCGGGAGATTCCGGACAAGTTCGGCATTTATTTCCGGTATAACCTGAAAGCGCAAATCAAACCCTGGAACGCGTACCTGGTGGTGATCGAGCACGCCTTTGACCAGCTGCGCCGGGGAGAATTCCATTCCATTTACCTGGATAAGAACGACAATTTGCTGCACGGCTCGCTCTTGTCCGGCGGAATTGAAACCAGCGCAAGGGCGGAAGGCGGATTCAAGACCGAGTCATTCCTCTGCTATAACCTTGCCAAGCGCTGGCCCGAGGATAGCGTGAGCTCAATCGTGTTCAGCGGGGTCTATTCGGATGGCGGCAGCTGGGAACGTGCGCCCGGCCCGGCCGTAAAAAGCATCAAGATTTACCGGGTAAAGACCATGCCGGAGCTTCCGGATATTTCCGCCCTGCAGCCGCCCGCGGAAAAGAGGCGTTCGTTCATGTGCCTGACGGAACTGTGTTCGTCGCCCGGCCCCATGTGGCTCTTCCAGTATTCAAAGCTGGTCGGCTACGACGGGATCTGGACCTATCACGATCCGATGAGCAACTTTTTGGGCGGCAGCTCCAACATGCGTAAAATTTGGGTTTACCCGGGCACGCTGGCGGGCAACCGGCAGCTATTCGCGGCCGCGCAGGAGCAGGGCCTTTTTGTCAACCTGCACCTCGGCCAGCTCCTGACCCTGGGATTCGAAGGCACCGACTACGACAGTTTCATGGGATCCTTCCACGGCTCCTATAACGGCGAGAGCGTTCCCTTCAAGCCGACAACGGAGGAGCTAGCGCACATTTCCTCGGCTTTGAAAGTATCACTGGGCGCGCTCTCCGGCTACAAGTCGCTCAAGGATATTTCCCTGGCGGACAACATCCAGGTGCCGTGCGTGTGGTCGGAGCGCAACCTGCGCGACTTCTGCGCCGATACCGGCATTAAGCTCACCCCCTCGCCGCTTTTCCTGGAAAACGCCCACGCGCTCCTGGACGCCGGCCCGGAGACGGTCGGGAAATGGATGGACTGGGCCTGCGCCGGGCGCTTCAAATTCCATGCGTGGCTCCTGGACGAGGTCAGGAAATACCGGCCGGACCTTTACCTGACCTTGAGCCGGAGCTGGTACAAAGGGATGATTGCCACTTATGCATCCCGGACCGAGGAACCGATCCAGGGCGTCACGCGCGAGCGCCTGGCGGAACTGGGCGTGAAAAATTATTTTGATTTCCTGAAATTCATGGGCATCAATCCCGACCTCTATGCCGGTAAAGATGGTTTTTCGATGGAAATCGATTCCAACATGCGGATCAGGCCCCCGGAAAAGCAGCACCCGCGCTTTTACGGGACCGAATGGTTCAATAAAATGAAGGATGATTTCAAGGCGGAGGGCCTGAGCATAATGGCCAATTACTGCTACGAGGAGCATTCCAAGCCGTTGCGGTCTTACTCGACTATATTTGCCTGCAGCAGGGAGCGGTTCCGCAAGGGGCTGGTCGAGGCCTTCCTCTACGGCAACGCGCGCAACATCACGCTCCCGACCTACACCGAGCCCTGGAGCGGCCACCTCGACGACGCGCGCGAATTCACCATGCCATTCCGGCTTCTGCCTTACGCGGAGCCGGAGCAGTTCT
>JBAYWJ010000025.1:0-19757 GCA_041674125.1 Kiritimatiellia bacterium | reverse complement strand
GCGCTTCAGGGTGCCCATGGCGCAATCGGCTCCGGAGCCGGGCGTGGCGGCGATGGCGGCGCATTCCAGGATTTTGCCCATGTGCATGGCCAGCCCCGGGTCGAAGCCCATGGCCACCGGCAGGGCAGCGAACACGGCCGGGTCGTAGCAGCGCCCGCAAAGCACGACCTGGCAGCCCCGGCCGAGCGCCTTGATGATCGGCTCAATCCCGACCTGGGCGACGATATGGCTGCATGCGCGCACCGACTTTTCGGAGAGGGGCGGCACAAAAGGAAGCGGGCGAATACCGCCTTCGCGTTTTGCCTTCAAAACCCGGCCGGCCGGAACATCCGTTGCGATTACCCCCATCTTGAAAGAAAGGCGTTCCTCGCGCGCGACATCAAGGAGAATGTCACGGCACCAATCCAGGTGCGGGCGAGCCCCCGAACCTCCGGCCGACCCGATCACGACGGGAATTTTAAGGCGTATCGCGGCGTTGAGGATGAGGCGCAGGTCGCGCTTGACAAAGAGGCCGTTCGTGAACGACTTGCCGCTGCCCAGGTAATAGGGCCCGGGGTCGGTTGACCCGGCGTCGATCCCGATCATATGGGGCCTGCGCCTGAGCGCCAGCCGGAACGACTTTTCGGGAAAGCCGTAGCCCAGGATGCCGCTCGTGGACAAGACCCGCAGTTCCTCAGAGCATGTTTTCATGTTTCCGCTGAGATTTCTTTACGCCCTTCCGGCCGCGGGCGCAAGGTTATTATGGCGGCCAGGATTTATTTTACGGAAGCATTTTACGGTTGCATTGTGCAAGGCGGGCGATTAATTTTACCTGCCAGTTATGGAACAGGTCATAATAGCCTTGCTGATGCTTGCCGCGTGCGCCCCGCGTTGCGGACTTCCCGCCGACAACTGGCGGGTCGGAGAGCGCCGGGAGCACCCGAACGTTTTGCGTGTTTTGACCGGCGCTGAGCTGCGCTCGGGCATCAATGTTGCCTGGCATCTGCCGGAAGGCGATGGTGGCACCGGCGGGAGCGGCATGGCCGCCGCCGCGGATGCGGAGCCGGGGCAACCGGAAATGATGGAGGTCATTAGCGACATTTTCAGGAGCGAGGGCGTGCCCCGCAACCTTGCATGGCTCGCGCAGGTTGAGTCAGACCTCGACCCCGAAGCCGTGAGCCGCGCGGGCGCGGTGGGGCTTTTCCAGCTCATGCCTGCCACGGCTGAAAGATTCGGCCTGAGGGTTTTCCCCGTGGATGACCGTAAAAAACCCGAAAAGAGCGCCAGGGCGGCCGCGCTGTACCTGCGCCAGCTCCACAAGGAATTCGGGGCATGGACTTTGGCTTTGGCCGCCTACAACGCCGGGGAGGGCCGCGTGCGCCGGACGCTGAAGGCGCAAAAGGCGAGCACTTACGTGGAAATAGTGCCGCACCTGCCGGCCGAGACGAGAAGGTATGTTCCGCGCGTCATGGCCATCGCCGCCCTGCGCGATGACCAGGACCGCCGCATTGACACCGCCGTTATCATGCCTTAGCCCTTAAGGCCGCGCGGCTTCCATTCCTGCATCGAACTCAAACGGCGGAATGCACCCCCGCTCCCTAATTTCAGGTAGAGCTTTTCGGTCCAGCGATAGGCGGGCGGCATTTTGCCGATGAAGGTAATCGGGCGGGGCCAGAGCAAGGCCAGGTTCCATGGCAGGTCGCCGATGCGTAGAATACCCATGAGATCGGGCGCTTCCGGGCTTTGGTGCGAGTCCGGCGGGTTGGCGAGCACAACCTCGGAAATCCCGGGGTTGAGAATGGCGGCATATATCGCCAGCACGGCGGTGCGGCCTTCCCCGTAAAGCGATATTTTCGCCGCTGGAATCTGCCGCCTGGCGGCCTCGATCCCGGCCAGCAGATCCTGTATCTGGCGCTCGGGAAGAGTCTGGCCGACGAGCGCGTAGCTGCGCCGCAGCGTCCACAAATACCCCGGACCAACCGATGTGGCCGCCGTGTTGCGCACCTCTATGGAAGCCGTGTTCATCGCGCCGCCGACCGGCGGGCAGCCCGTGCCGAAATGGCCGGTGCGGATGTTTTCCGGGAGGGCAAAAGCCAGAAGGGGCGCACGGCACCCGGCGCGGCGGTGCAGGCGCGCGCGGAGGGTGACGCCGTCGGGAGCTTTGAAGATGATGCTGGATAATTCGCCGCAGGCATTGGAGAGCCCGTCCCGGCGGAATTCTGCTGTGAGCCCTGATGCATCCTGGGAAACGTGCCGGAACGTCAGGCTGCGCATGGCGCTTGTCGCTTTGCGCCGGTATGCCTCCCAGCGGGCGCGGGTATTGACTGGAGGCGGTGCAGCTTTTTTGACCAGCAGCGTGTCGATCGCGCGCATGGAGTCGCGGCGCGGCGGGCGGCCCTTGAAAACCAGCAGGTTTTTATCGGGCTCGACGTAGTCGGTGACGTCATCAGCTACCGGTTGCGCATCGCCCTTTAGGTGCAGGTTGAACCACTCGAAGATTGCCTTGCGGAGTTTCGGGGTATAGCCGTGGGGGGAGACGTCTTCCACTAGCTCAACCAAGCCCTCGCTGCCAAGCTCGGCGTACTGGCGGCGGATGCGGTGGAAGACGTCCCGGAAAGCGTAGGGCCGCCAGATAACGTCCTCGGTACCCGACGCTATCAGCAGGGGGCGCGGGGCAATCAGTGCGCCCACATCCGGGGTGCACCAGCGGTAATAGTTAATCCAGAAGGCGCAGTCGCAATGGCCGTCTATCGTGCGGTCGAGGACGTGCTGCTCAATGCTGCCGGTCTGGCAGACAGGCACGACGCATTTAACGCGCTCGTCGGCCGCCCCCAGGAACCACGACATGGCGCCCCCGCCGCTCAGGCCCGTGACGCCCATACGGCTGCCGTCCACGTCCGGCCTGCTTTCGAGATAGTCAAGGGCCCGCATGGCGTTCCAGACCTCGGTTCCGGCCGGGGTGTATCCGCGGCTGAACCAGTCCCAGCGCCCGTTGGCGTGGGTGCCACCGTGCACGCCCTGCGCCTCGCCCAGCTGGATCGGGTCGAGCACCAGGGCGATGTAACCGTGCTGCGCAAACCAGCGCGGGTGGGCCTGGTAGGGAGGGTTCACCTTGCCCCGGGAATGACCGCAAAGATAAAGGACGGCCGGGAGGCGCCCGGCGGCAACTGCAGGCCGGTAGAGGTTGCCCGGCACATACGCACCGGGAATGCATTGGAAATGGATCTTTTCCACGACATAACCATCGCGGGCCAGGGCGCCGGTGCAGGTTGCCCTGAGCGGCCTTCTTTCCGGTAGAGGGAAGAGCCCCAGCATTTCCA
Organism: Kiritimatiellia bacterium; assembly: GCA_041674125.1. Lineage (GTDB taxonomy): Bacteria > Verrucomicrobiota > Kiritimatiellia > JAAZAB01 > JAAZAB01 > JAQUQV01. The sequence continues at coordinate 16,458 of JBAYWJ010000025.1, read as the reverse complement.
GCCACATGTTGCGGCGCCGGCGCAACGATCTGCGCCAATCGTCCCTGGAGAGGGGCAAGGCCAGAGAGCACGAGGAAACCTGCCTGGCCTGGCTCAACATTGATTTATACAACATGGGCGTTTCCTCCGCTTCCTGCTTCAGGCTGAAGACGCTTTATCTATTTTTTAATCGGCCAGCGGCTGGCTTTCCTGGGCAGGGGATTTTGCCGGTGAGCTTCTTCCATGACGGCGATTTGCCGCCTGACCTGGGCGAGGGTGATGATCGGCTTTGCACCGCCGTAAATCATGGCGTGGATATTATCATAAATCGCCTGGGGGCCCGAGGAAAACGAGCGCAGGGTGTATCCGACCGCCTGTTTCGCCCTCTCCGCGTCGAGCTTCCATGTTTTTTCAACCCAGGGCAGGTCCTCGTGCGGATATTTCCGTTGGAGGGACCAGGGCTGCCACAATTTCTGCACGGGCGCCTTTTTGGGGTCGTAATATTTCCAGCGCAATTCAAGCTCGTTGCCGGAAAGGCCGCCCAGGGTGCCGCAGATGTTGTACCTGGCTTCCATGGGATAGGCAAGATACTGGGATATGATAATTTCAATCGTCGGCGCGCCGTTGCCGTAGATGGTCAGGGCGCAAAAATCCTCGGCGTCGCCCCCGATCTTGTTCTTGCATTCCATCCGGCAGAAAACCTTCGGCTCGACCTTGAAAGGAAACAGCATCAGCGCCTGGTCAATGGCGTGCGGGCCGGTATTGAAAAGCGTGCCGCCCATGTTGACCTGGAAGGTCTGCCAGTCCCAGCGCCGGCTGAAGTGCGACCAGTTGCTCCGGACATGAATGATTTCGCCCAGGACCCCGGATTCGACAATTTCAAGGATTTTGCGGAAAAAGGGCTGGGGCCGGTTGTTCTGGAAAGCGAACAGGCGGCGTTTGCATTTTTTTGCAACAGCGGCCATTTTATCGAATTCAGCCACGGATTTGGCCATTGGCTTTTCACAGAGGACATGGTAGCCGGCCTTGAGGGCCTGGATCGTGGCCGGAACGTGCAGGGGCGAGGGCAGGGCGTTTACGAAGAGGTCGAAGCCGCCTGCGCGGAGGAGCTTCTTGTAATCATCATAGGTGCGGGCGCCGAACTCGTTTTCGGCATCGCGCCGGCGCTCGGGAATCTGGTCCGCCACGGCCGTAATTTTAAATTTATCGGTCTCATGCATGCTGAGACATCTGGCGTGAATATTATAACCGCTGCGACCCTGGCCGGCGATCCCGACCCGGATGATCTTGGCTTTCATTTAATTGTCCTTTTGGAATTAATGTATTTGTGATGGATTAAATTGTCCGGCAGCTTGAATTGATGCAGGAACGCGCTTCGCCGCGCCCGTCTGCCCGTCTTTTTTGCACATTAAAGTCTTACTTTACCTGTTCGACGATGATATTCGGGTCAACGTCCTGCCGCAGCATGCGCTCGATGCCCTGCTTGATGGTCATGGTGGCGTGCGGGCAGCCGGCGCAGGCGCCTTTCAGGCGCAGGGCAACCTTGGTCCCGGTGATGGAGACAACCTCCAGATCGCCGCCGTCGGCCTTAAGCATTTCACGCGCCTGGTCAAGCTTGGTCCTGATTTTCTGTTCCATGATCAATTATTCCTTCTTTTTATTTTTACAAACAAAACGGTGGCGATTCTATCTCAGGGGGCGGGAAGTGCAACATAAATGTTGCCCATTCCGCGCATCAGGCCATGCCGAATATGCTTTTAAAGCGCGACCAGAGGGTCTGCCTGATATCTTCGCCCTTGCGGGCATCCTTGTCCGCGGCATCGTTGTCCGCCGCGCGCCGGCTGAAAACCTCTTCTATGGCGCGCAACATCCCGGGCTCGTTTTTAAGGAGCACCCTGAAGGCGTTGCGGTCGATTTCCAGCAGGGTGCCGCGCGAGGCGGCCTCGACCCGCGCCTTTCTTTTTTCGCCCGTGAGCAGGCTCATCTCCCCGAAAAAATCACCCGGCCCGAGGGCAGCTATGTTCCTGCCGCCGCGCAGGATGCTGAATTCGCCCGTGATTATGAAAAACATAGAATCGCCCTCGGCGTTTTCCTCGATGACTTTCCGGCCCGGCTCGCATTCATGCACGAGGCCGAAGCGAAGCATGCGCGCGATGCTGTCCCGGCCCGCCCCGCTGAAAAAGGGCATCGTGCTCAACAGGTCCACGTAGCGCGCGTCGTCCGGCGGGGGCGGGTCGCGGTGCATGACGACCGTGCGGATGGGATAGGGGATTTCGATTCCTTCCTGCCTGAACCGGTACCAGATCGCGGAATACACCTCGTCGCGCACCTGGCGATGGATGGAGAAATCGCGGATGGCGTATTTTATCCTGTAAACGATGCTGGAATCCCCGAACTCGTGCAGGAATACCTCGCGGCGCTCAGCTTTGTCTATGTTGGCGTTCGCATCCAGGATGGCCTCAACCGTCCGCTTGACCTTGAGGGGCGCAACATCATAGCTGACTCCGATGTTGAGGTATTCGTTCACGGTCGGGACGGGCTTGCTGTAGTTGAGCACCTTCTGGGTGGCAATCTTGTTGTTCGGGATTACCATGTAGTAGCGATCTACCGTCTCGATCTTGGTGTAGCGCCAGTTCAGTTCCCGCACCTGTCCCTGCTTATCCTCCACTTCAATCCAGTCGTTGATATCAAAAGGTTTTTCGGCGTGGATGAGGAGGCCGGCGATGAAATTGCCTATGGTGTCCTGCATGGCCAGCCCGATGATTGCGGTCAAAATGGCCGAGGGCGTCAGGATCGCCGCCAGGTTCCAGTGCAGGACGTAGCGCAGGAAAACAATGACGAAGGCGGCTATGATGACGAGCCTGGCCGTGTCGCGCACGATACTGCTCACCTGGAGCCTGCGCCTGGCGACCAGGAACTGCCCGACGTACACGTTCACCACCAAATGAACTGAAAGCCAGGCTCCGAGCAGGAGCTCGACCCCGTTCAGGGCGGCGGCGAATCCGGGCGCAAGGGCGCGCTTGAGGTACTCGCACAAACCTATCAGCACGGCGGGGTGCAATATTTTCAGGAACGAGCTGCGGGTGTGCGCCGCGAAAGGGATTAAGCCCACCAGGACTACCGAAAGCAGGTAAGCCGCGCCCAGGGCGAGCAGAAAAACATTTGATTCCGCCGGGAAAAGATCTGTCATGACGGCGGCCAGTATATCAAAAGGGCAAATCAGATCAATAAAGTTCCCGGCAGGCGGAAAAAGCGTGAAAAAGAGGTTTTTTTTCTTGTTTTAACCGGAAAAATCTGGGATGAAACCGCGATGAGTTCACCGGAAGATCAGGCAAGCGGGCGCGGCCCGGCTTCCATCGCAGTCGCCTTCGTGCTCGCTGCGCTTGATTTATTCTGGCTCGCAGGCCTCGTGGCGCTGCCTTTCATCTGGCTGTTCGACCCGCTCGAATTGAGGCTGGGGCCCGCGCATTTCACGGCGCACTGGGGCCTTAAGCCTGCGCTTTTCGTGCTTCTCCTGCCGTTCATGCGCGCGGTCCTCTGGCTGGCGGCGGATTATTTCTTCAAAATAAATGCCGGCGGACTCTGGCGCTCAGGCTGGTTCCGCCGCCTGGCCATGGCGCTCGCAGCGACCATTGTTTTCTTCGCGGCAATCGAGGGGGCCCTCGCCGCCCTTGACTTCAAATACGAGGTGCCGGCGGTCATCTTCGAGGGCAAGAACGAGTTCGGCGGCATTGAAGTTTCGCACACGATTCCGGACACCGAGCTCCTGTACCGCTTTGAGCCGGGCGGGTGGTTCGGGGGACGCCGCATAAACTCCATGGGATTCCGCGAGCGCGAAGTTGACCCGGTTAAAAAGGAAGGGGCGGCCCGCGTTATCTGCATGGGCGATTCGGTCACCGCCCAGGGCCTGCCGGGATACTCTGAATACCTCAACGAGATGCTTGCGGCCCGCCCGCCCGCCGCCGGGACCTGGGAGGCATTCAACATGGCCGTCCACGGCTACAGCGTCCACCAGGGTCTGGCCCTTTTCCGGCGCCAGGTCAGGGACTTGAAGCCGGATATCGTCACAGTGTATTTCGGCTGGAACGACCACTGGCTGAACTCCCAAAGCGATGAAATGATCATGGCGGTGCGCGTCAGCCCGGTCGTCGGCAAGATATTCGACCGGATCAGCAAAAAACGCATCTTCATGGCGCTGCACGCACTGATCAGCCCGCCCGGACGGCAGAGGCCCGGAGCCGACAACAAGGTCCTGCGCGTCCCGCCGGAGCGATACGAAAAGCTCCTTAAGCAGCTCGCGGTGGAAATCACGGCCGCCGGGGCCGTCCCGGTGCTCATCACCGCCGCCTGCCGGCCCATGCCGGAATCGGAAGTTGGCAAGGAGCGCATCCGCTCCCGCGACGAGGGCAACCGCCTGCACCAGGAGTACATCGCCGTCACACGCAAGGTGGCCGCCGGCATGAACTTGCCGCTGCTGGACCTGGAGGAAATTCTAAAGGGACCGGAGTGCGACCGCTATTTTGCACCGGACGGCATTCACTTCGACCTCTACGACAGGGAAGACAGCATCAACCGGCTGCTTCCCCCGGAATGCCAGCCGGGCCTGAGAAGGGTGGCGGAGGAGCTCTATAATTTCATCGCCCGCCTCGCCGCCTCGCCCGGATGGAAGCCGCGCAACTGACCCGCGTCTCTTCCGCATTGTCATTTCCAGGCGATTCTGATAGAAAAACAGCATGAAGGAAAATTATTCAGCCGGCCTCAACCGCCGCGATGCCGAATTCGAACAGGGCCTTCGCCCGCGCAAGTTCGGTGACTTCGTCGGGCAGAAAAAGGTAAAGGACCGCCTCGAGCTTTCTATACAGGCCGCCCTGGAGCGCAAGGACGTGCTCGATCATGTTCTCCTCTCCGGCCCGCCCGGCCTGGGCAAGACGACCCTGGCCTACATCCTGGCCGACGCCATGGGCGTCAACATCAAGTCCACTTCCGGCCCGATCATCGACAAGCCCGCCGACCTGGCCGGCCTTTTGACCAGCATGGAGCAGGGCGACGTCGTGTTCATTGATGAAATTCACAGGATGCAGAAATCGGTGGAGGAATACCTCTATGCCGCCATGGAAGACTACGTGATAGACATCATGATTGACCAGGGGCCCAACGCGCGCTCGGTGAGGCTCAACCTGCCCAGGTTCACCCTCGTGGGCGCCACGACCCGCAGCGGGCTCCTGTCTTCGCCCCTGCGCTCGCGCTTCGGCTTGTCATGCCGCCTGGACTACTACCACGCCGATGACCTCAAGCATATCCTGAAGCGCTCGGCCGACATCCTGAAGGTGGAAGTGGATGAAGGCGGGGTGGTGGAAATCGCCGGCCGCTCGCGTGGCACGCCGCGCATCGCCAACAACCTTCTGCGCCGCGTGAGGGATTACGCGGAGATAAAGGCCGGCAACAAAATCATCAAAGCAGTGGCCGACAAGGCCCTGGAAATGCTGGATATTGACAAGTTCGGCCTCGACGACATGGACAAGCGCATCCTTGCCGCCATCGTGCACAAGTTCGGCGGGGGGCCAGTGGGTGTAAACTCTCTGGCCGTTTCGGTAGGTGAAGAGCCGGACACGATCGAGGAAGTCTACGAGCCCTACCTGATACAGGAAGGATATCTTAAGCGCACGCCCCAGGGGCGCCTGGCAACCGAGCTATGCTACCAGCGCCTTGGCCTCCGGCCGCCGCACTCTCAGGAAAGCCTGCTTTGAATGGCAGGGATGCGCCGCGCCCCAGCCGTGATGGTGCCGCGCAGGCCATGCAGAAAAAATCGTGGCAGAAAACGTCGAAGCCCCGGCGCCGGCTGACGGCGCCCGGGAATAGCGGTTCCTGGGTTCTTCCGAACGTGTTGAACCTGTCCGTTAGTTTGCCGGCTTCGTCTCGGCAGGCGCCGGAGCCGGGGCGGGTTCAGCCTTCGCTGCGGATTTCTTGGGGGCGTTTTTCTGCGCCATGGCGCGGTCTGCCAGTTTCTTTCGATCCAGCCACCGCTTGTGGCGCCTTTGCTTGGCCCTGATGTGCAGTTGTTGTCCCATGGGCGCTCTTTATGCCATTTCTTTTTTAAAAGTCAAATGCGTAATTCATTTAATTTTCAACTGCGTAAAATGTTGACAAGCAGGCGCGGTTCAGATAGACAATTGGCAACTTATTTATGAAAGGCGGTGCCATGAAAAGCAGAACAGTCTCTTCCGTTGCGTTGATTTCCTGCGCGCTGTATTTAACCGGACTGGCCGGCATCGCCTGCGCGGCCCCGGACACGGCCGGCAACCTGCGCTACACCATCAGCGTTTCCAAGTTCCAGAACAAGTCCGGCTGGTCCGGGCAGTGGGATGTTGGCGACGGCTTCGGCTCGATAATGACCGACGCCCTCATGGCCTCCAAGAAATTCGTCGTGCTCGGCGAAAAGGACATGCGCAAGGAGGCCATGGAAGAGCAGGACCTTGCCACGAGCGGGCGCGTGGCCGGCGGCAAGAAGGCCGCCAAGACCGGCCAGCTCACGCCGGCCCAGCTGCTGGTGAAGGGCGACATCACCCACGTCCAGCAAAGCACCACCGGCGGCGGCGGCGGGGTGAGCGTATACGGATTCCGGCTCGGAGGCTCCAAGGACACGGCCGAAATCAACGCTACCATTTACATCGTGGATTCAACGACCGGGCAGGTCAAATCCTCCACAAAGGTCGTCGGCAAGGCCGGGCGCAAGGGGCTCAATATCGGCTACAGCGGCTCACACTTCGGGGGCGACCTGGGCGGCTTCATGAAGGATAACGTCGGCAAGGCCTGCGAGGACGCCGTGGCCCAGGCCGTGGAGTTCCTTGAAAAGCAGCTTGAAAAAATTCCGTGGGAAGGCTCGGTCATCAAGGCCGGCGACAAGATCCTCATCAACCGCGGCTCGCGCGAGGGGGTAGCGGAAGGCGATGTCTTCGCTGTAGGAACCTCCGAATCCATCACCGACCCGGATACCGGGGAGGTGCTTGATAACGACATTAAAAAGGCCGGCAAGATCAAGGCCGTGACCGTCAAGGAAAAAATCAGCTACTGCGAGGCGATCGAGGGCGGCGACAAGATAAAGGCCTCCATGTCCGTCCAGCCGGACAAATGAAATTGCTTCCGGCATGATGAATTCATACCTGTCATCATGGATGCTGAATTCCACGATCTGGGCCGCCGTTTTCGCCTGGCTCCTGGCCCAATCCGTCAAGATGGCGCTCTTTTACGCGCGCACGCGCAAAATAAACTTCGCCTACCTCATCAGCACCGGCGGCATGCCGAGCGCGCATTCGGCCATGGTTTCGGCGCTGGCGACCTCTGTGGCCCTGCGGGCCGGCATGGCCAGCCCGCTTTTCGCGGTGGCGCTCGCCTTCGCGCTGATGACCATGTTTGATGCCCAGAGCGTGCGCCGGGCGGCCGGCATGCAGGCGCGCGTTTTGAACACGATCGTGGACGAGTTTTTCAAGACCCGCCGCATCACCGAGGGAAAGCTCTCTGAACTTCTCGGCCACACGCGCCTGGAGGTATTCCTGGGAATGATGATCGGGGTGTTTGTCGCCATCATTGTCCACGCGGCCGCCATGCGGTTGCCCTGACGGCCGGGTAACGAACAGGGATGTGCAAAATGAGCAGCAGGTTGCTTGACAATAAAAAGCTGAAAATGCTACAGCCGGCATACGCGCTGAAGGCGATTTTGAATGCGCGCAAGCCGCCTTTCGGATTTTCAGCCCGATCTTTGCCTGAGGCCGCCGGGTGGCAGCGCCGGACGCGGCCAGCCTTGAGGCGCCTGATCGGCTTTGCCGGCCTTGCCCCCGCGCCGCTTTCGCCGAAATTGATCGAGCGAGTTGACCGGGGCGACCACGTGCGCGAAAAAATTCTCCTGCGCACCGCGCGCGACATCCTCATGCCGGTTTACATCCTCCTGCCTAAAAAATCCCTTCGCCCCACGCCGGTGGTGCTTGCCTTCCACGGCCACGGCTACGGCGTGAAAGATATTGTCGGGCTTTGGGAAGACGGCGGGGAAAGATACTCCCCGGACGGATACCACAAGGATTTTGCGATCGAGATATGCCGGAGGGGCTTTGCCGTGGCCGCGCCCGAAATTTCCTGCTTTGGCGAGCGGCGCACGGACTTTTCATACCTCAACGCCGCCATGGGGCAGGGGGTGCCCGGAACGTGCGCGCACACCGCCATGCTGAGCTTTCATCTCGGCGGCTCGCCGATCGGCCTGAGGGTGCACGACGCACTGCGGCTCGTGGATTACCTCGAAACGCGCCGCGATTTGGACGCCTCCCGCCTGGGCGCAATGGGCATTTCCGGCGGGGGCCTGCACGCTTTTTATTCAACCTGCCTTGACTTGCGCATCCGCGCCTGCGTTATCAGCGGTTATTTCTGCGCTTTCCGCGACAGCATCCTGGCCATGCACCACTGCCCGTGCAACTTCGTGCCGGGCATGTGGCAGTTCGGCGAGATGGCGGACCTGGCCGGACTGATCGCGCCCAGGCCCATGCTGGTGGAATCCGGCGACCACGACGGCATTTTCCCGGTCAGGTCCGTCAAAAAATCAATGCACCGCGCCCGGGAAATATACAATATGTTCGGCAAACCGGGGAACCTGGCGGCCGACTTCTTCGAGGGCCGCCACCAGATCAGCGGGCGCAAGGCTTACGATTTCCTGTCAGAAAATCTGGCCTGAGTGATTCAATTTTTCCCGGCCAAATTCTCTTGACAACCTTAGCCTGTATTCCTAATTTCAGGGACTGTTTCATTTGCCCCCGTGACATCTTGTCCGGCAGGCGCAAAGGATTTTTTAAGACCTGAATATTGCACTGAAAAGCGCAATATTCACTTTCGGCCGCGCCAATAGGGCACGCGACCGAAAGCCGAGCCATCCCGATTGGTTAATCGGAATGCTCGGGGTTAACCCCGATTCGGCCCAGTATTGACGGGGCCGACATCGGCCTGGAAGGCGAATTTTCACGCAAAGCGTGCACAATTCGGGTAAGACAATAAAAAAAGGAGATATCACGCCATGGCAAACAAGGAAATGATGGACGGCAACACCGCGGTGGCGACGGTCGCATACGCGGTAAGCGAAATCTGCGCGATTTATCCCATTACGCCTTCTTCCAACATGGGCGAGCTGGCCGACGAGTTCAGCGCCGCCGGCAGGAAAAACATCTGGGGCACCGTTCCCCAGGTGTCCGAACTCCAGTCCGAGGGCGGCGCCAGCGGCGCCGTGCACGGCAGCCTCACCGCCGGGGCCCTGGCGACTACTTTCACGGCCTCGCAGGGGCTTCTGCTCATGATCCCCAACATGTTCAAGATAGCCGGCGAGCTCACCTCGACCGTATTCCACGTGTCCGCCCGCGCGGTAGCCTGCCAGGCGCTTTCGATTTTCGGCGATCATTCCGACGTGATGGCAACCCGTTCCACGGGCTTTGCGCTGCTTTCATCCAACAGCGTCCAGGAGGCGATGGACATGGCCCTTATCGCCCATGCCGCCACGCTGGAAGCGCGCGTGCCTTTCCTCCATTTCTTCGACGGCTTCCGCACCTCCCACGAGGTGCAGAAGATCGAAGAGGTCGGCGCCGATGCCATGCGCGCCATGATCAGCGACGAGCTTGTCCTCGCGCACCGCGCGCGCGGCCTTTCGCCCGACCGCCCGAAACTGCGCGGCACCTCCCAAAACCCGGACGTGTATTTCCAGGGCCGCGAAACCGTCAACCCCTTTTACCTGGCCTCGGCCGGCATAGTCCAGAAACAGATGGACAAATTTGCCAAGCTCACCGGAAGGCAGTACAAGCTGTTCGATTACGTCGGCGCGCCTGATGCCGAAAAAGTGATTGTCATGATGGGCTCCGGCGCCGAAACCGCGCACGAGACGGTCAACGACCTGGTCGCAAAGGGCAAGAAGGTAGGCCTGCTGAAGGTGCGCCTTTTCAGGCCCTTCGACGTCAAGGCCTTCATCGCGGCGCTGCCGCCGACCGTCAAGGCCATCGCCACCCTCGACCGCACGAAAGAGCCGGGGGCAATCGGGGAGCCGCTCTACCTCGACGTGCGCACCGCGATCGGCGAGGCCATGAGCGACAAGCTCATGCAGACCAGGCGCTACCCGCTCATCATGGGCGGGCGCTACGGGCTGGGCTCCAAGGAGTTCACGCCGGCCATGGCGAAGGCCGTCTTCGACAACCTCAAGCGCAGCGGCAAGAATCACTTCACGGTAGGCATCACCGACGATGTTTCCAACACGAGCCTGGCGGTAGACCGCCGCTTCCACATCAGCCACACCGGCAGGATCGAGTGCAAGTTTTACGGCCTTGGCTCCGACGGCACGGTTGGCGCGAACAAGAACTCCATCAAGATCATCGGCGATGAAACCGAAAACTTTGCCCAGGGCTACTTTGAATACGACTCAAAAAAAGCCGGCGCCATAACGATCTCGCACCTGCGCTTCGGCCCGACCCCCATCCAGAGCCCGTACCTGTGCACGCAGGCCGACTTCGTGGCCTGCCACCAGTTCTCATTCCTGGAAAAATACGACATGCTCGCCGACGCCAAGGAGGGCGCGGTGTTCCTTCTCAACAGCCCCTACAGTGCGGAAGAAGTGTGGCAGCACATGCCGGACGAGATCGAGCGCCAGATCATAAAGAAAAAAATCAAGTTTTATTTGATTGACGCCGTAAAGCTGGCCAAGGAGATCAAGCTCGGCTCGCGCATCAACACGATCATGCAGGCCTGCTTCTTCAAGATCTCCGGCGTGCTGCCGCCGGAAAAGGCCATTGAGGCCATGAAAAAAGCCATCCGCAAGTCCTACGGCCGCAAGGGCGAGGAAGTGGTGCAGATGAACTTCATGGCCGTGGATTCATCCCTGGCCGCCCTGCACGAGGTGCAGGTTCCTGAAAAACCGGCGCGCAAGGCAAAGATGCCTCCGACAGTCAGCCCGCAGGCCCCGGATTTCGTAAAGAACGTCACCGCGGCCATCATGAGCCAGAAGGGCAACGAGCTGCCCGTAAGCGCCATGCCGGCCGATGGCACCTGGCCGACCGGGACCACCAAGTTTGAAAAGCGCAACATCGCCATCGACATCCCGAAGTGGGACCACAACCTCTGCATCCAGTGCGGCCAGTGCTCGCTCGTTTGCCCCCACGCCGCCATACGCGTAAAGGTCTACGACGCCGCCCTGCTGAAGGGTGCGCCGTCAACCTTCAAATCCGCTGACGCCAAGGGCAAGGAATACGCGGGCATGAAATATACGGTTCAGGTAGCCCCTGAAGACTGCACCGGCTGCGGCGTGTGCGTGCAAAACTGCCCGGCCCGCGAAAGGGATGCCGCCACCAAGCAGGAAACCGGCCACCGCGCGATAGACATGGCGCCGCAGCTCCCGCTGCGCAAGCCGGAGTCCGAAAACTTCGAGTTCTTCATGGGCATCCCGGACATGGACCCGAAGCTCTACAACCGCGCCACCATCAAGGGCAGCCAGTTCGTGCGGGCCATGTTCGAGTTTTCCGGCGCCTGCGCCGGCTGCGGCGAAACGCCTTACGTGAAGCTGCTGACGCAGATGTTCGGCGACCGGGCCATGATTGCCAACGCCACCGGCTGCTCCTCCATTTATGGCGGCAACCTGCCCACGACGCCTTACACGACCCGCGAAGACGGGCGCGGCCCGGCCTGGTCCAACTCGCTCTTCGAGGACAACGCCGAGTTCGGCTTTGGGATGCGCCTGGCAGTGGACAAGTTCAACGCCTACGCCCTGGAGCTCATGGCCCAGGCGGCCGCATGCCCTTCCTGTGGAGAGCTCAAGCCGATCATCGAGCAGATCAGGAGCGCTGACCAGTCATCGCCGGTTGGCATCGAGGAGCAGCGCGCGCGCGTGGCGCAGCTGAAGGAAAAGCTTGCCAAGTGCGAGTCGCCCCTGGCGCAACAGCTCCTTTCCGTGGCCGATTACCTGGTAAAAAAATCGGTCTGGGTGCTCGGCGGCGACGGGTGGGCCTACGATATCGGCTACGGCGGCCTGGACCACGTCCTCGCCTCAGGCCGGAACGTTAACGTGCTGGTGCTGGACACGGAAGTCTACTCCAACACCGGCGGCCAGGCCTCCAAGGCCACGCCGATGGGCGCGGTGGCCAAGTTCGCCATGGCGGGCAAGCCGATCATGAAGAAGGACTTGGGACTTATCTGCATGAGCTATGGCAGCATCTACGTCGCCACGGTGGCCATGGGCGCCAACCCCAACCAGGTGGTAAAGGCCTTCGCCGAAGCCGACGCCTACAACGGGCCTTCCATCATCATCGCCTATTCGCATTGCATCGCGCACGGCATAAACATGATGAAGGGGCTGAACGCGCAGAAGGACGCGGTCCAGTCGGGGCATTTCCCGCTCTACCGCTACAATCCCGACCTGCTCAAGGAAGGCAAAAACCCGCTGACGCTCGACAGCAAGCCCCCGGTAATGAAATACAGCGAGGCGGTAATGAAGGAAAACCGCTTCCGCACGCTGTCGCAATCCCATCCGGACAATGCCAAGCGCCTGATGCTCGAGGCTGACAAGCTGGTGGCGGCGCGCAACGATCTTTATCAGAAGCTGGCGGGCCTGCCGCCGTGCTCGGACGAGATCAAGCCTCCGCAGCCGGCTTCAGATGTCAAGCCGCAGGGCTGATGTAATAATAGCTCTATGGTGCTTTGAAAACTGTAGCCACGGCGCTCTGCCGCCGTGTCAGATAATCAGCAGGATGCCCCGACTGATCCTCCGTCGCTCAAGGAGCTATGGCGGACGCGGGCGGGGCGACTACAGGAAGAAGTACGGCATTGTAGCCATTGCTCAGCCTGTCCTGAGCCAAGTCGAAGGGCCGCCGTTTCGTGTGGCCACGGACTGGAAGAAACTGGTTCATCCAATAACCACCCTGTTATTCTTCAACAGCAAAGTGTTTTGATATGCAGCCGCAAAAAATCAAAAAATACCTGCGAATCTACCGCGACGGCCTGCTAAAGGACAACATCCCGTTCTGGCAGGAGCGCGCGCCCGACCGCAAGTGCGGCGGCTTTTTCACCTTCCTGGACCGCACAGGCGCGGTGTATGGAACCGACAAGCCGGTCTGGATCATGGGCAGGGCGGCGTGGCTTTTCGCGCGGCTGTACAATGCCGTCGAAAAGCGTCGCGAATGGCTGAAGCTTGCCGAAGGCGGCATTGACTTCCTGGAAAAGCATTGTTTCGATTCTGATGGCCGGATGTTTTTCATGGTAACGCGCTCTGGCAAGCCTTTGCGCAAGCGCCAGTACCTGTTTTCTGAAACTTTCTGCGCAATCGCCTTTGCCGAATATGCCATTGCGTCGGGCCGGGCTGAGTACGCAGCCAGGGCAGAAAATCTCTTCCGCCTGATCCTGCGCTACCACAACACTCCCGGCCTTCTGAAAAGCAAGACCAGGCCGGGCACCCGCCGGATGAAGGGGCACTCGATGCCGATGATCCTCCTGGCCACGGCCCAGGTCCTGCGCCGGGCGGGCGACAAGGATATTTACCGCGAGACGATAGACGACACCGTTTTCCAGCTCGAACGCCACTTTCTCAAGCCGGAATTCAATGCCCTTTTGGAAAGCGTCGGCCCGCGTGGGGAATTCCTGGACGAGCCGGCCGGGCGCGTCATAAACCCGGGCCATGCGATCGAAACCTCCTGGTTCCTGATGGAGGAGGCGCGCTTCCGCTCCGACAAAAAGCTCCTGGCCCTGGCCCTGAAGATACTGGACTGGTCGCTGGAGTGGGGCTGGGACCACAAATACGGCGGGATATTTTATTACCGCGACTGCCGCAACCGGCCCTGCGAGCAGTACGAGCACGACATGAAGCTATGGTGGCCACACAACGAGGCCATCTACGCCACGCTCCTGGCGCACTTCCTAACGGGCGACACGAAATATGCAACCTGGCACGCGCGCATCCACGCCTGGGCTTACCGGCGCTTCCCGGACCGGAAATACGGGGAATGGTTCGGTTACCTGCACCGCGACGGGACGGTTTCCTCTACCTGCAAGGGCAACGCCTGGAAGGGAATGTTTCACGTCCCGCGCATGCTGCTGAACTGCTGGAAGCTCCTGGAAGAAGCCGCAGCCGACAAGGCAGTTAACCCGCATTTTACACGCTTTGCGTGTGAAATGCGCCCTCTGGGCTTCGACGCGCCCTGAAAACGGGCTTGCTCAGGGTTTACCTTTCGGCGCGTCGAAGGGTTATCTTGCCTTCGTCCCGAACTCAGGCCGAGGGGAGCAAGGTGCGTCAGCACCGCGCCGAAACTTTTACCGCAATTCCTTGCGGAAAAGCGGATTTCTCACAATCTGACTGCGTCTGTGAGAAATCCGGATTAAGAAACATTCAACGCTCAACTTCCAACGTTGAACTTGAATTGCAATTGGACGTTGATGGATGTTGAATGTTTCCTGATTCTACGAGAGTTCGACATCCCTTAAACGCGACTATTTGTACCCCCATCCAGCAAGGTTCCGGTAGCTGAGCGCGAGCGCCTCGAAAGGATCCTTGCCATAGCAGTCATCCTGCTCGACCAGCAGGTATTCAACGCCGCATTCTTCCGCTTCCTTCAGGATTGCCGGCCAGTTCAGGTTGCCTTCGCCGACCTCGGCGAACCTCTGCTCGCATTTGTCTCCGGTCCTGATCAGGGTCATGTCCTTGCAATGCAGGAGCGGGATCCTGCCCTTTGAGCGCCGGATCCACCAGGCCGGGTCGCCGCCGCCGGCGGCTATCCAGTAAACGTCAATTTCAGCCTTCAGCGTTGAAGGCGAAGAGTTGTCGTAAACCTGCTCCAGCCAGTTTTTTGAGCCGAACTTGATCAATTCGTGGCGGTGGTTATGGTATGAAAAATCCATACCTTCCCGCCCGAGCTTTTCGGCGATCGGGGCGAGTTCATCAAGGAACCGTTTGACACCGTCCGCGCAATAGTATTCCATTGAAAGCCCGCCGATGGCCGGGTGGGGACAGTTCCAGAGCTTGTGCTCGGCAATGACATCATCGAGTTTTTCCCGGAAACGCCCCCAGGCCGTGTGGGTGGATACAATACGCAGGCCGCAGTCCCCGGCCGCCCGGGCGACGTCTTTGGGATCCGCCGGGCCGAAGCCCGATACCTGAACGGTCTTGTAGCCGATCGCCGCCACTTTTTTTAAGGTCGCGGCAATATCTGGCATGATTTTCGTGTGGGCGCGAAGGGTGTAGAGCTGGGCGCCGATCATGGGCTTGGTCATTGCTGGTTCTCCTTGATATTATTGCCGGTATTAATTAAATTAGCCGCATGGAAGTTTCAATGCTTATACCTTTGTGCTTAATTGTCAATGAAAAGATGGTGCCGGGCGGGTGCCCGAACAAATGGAGGATTCACCGTAAACATGGAAAAAATCCAGGATAAATTGTTGGCCGCTGTTCTTCTATTGATGCTTGTCTGCGCCGCGCGCGGCGGCGTGATGCTCGTGAAAGACGGCCGGCCGGCGGCGGACATTATCGCTGACACCAACTCGCTCTCCGGCGTCAAGCTTGCCGCCGAGGATTTGCAGAAGCACCTCGATCTCATATCCGGCGCGAAACTGGCAATCGTCAGCGCTCCTTCGGAAAACTTCAAGAACCACCTCTATGTGGGCGCGAGCGAGCACACAAAGAAGCTAGGCATAACCGTCGATGATCTGGAAGTCGGCGGGTTTAAAATCATCGCGAAGGACAACTACATTATCCTGGCCGGGCGCGACGAGCAGTATCAACCATTCCCGTATTCACGGTCTGACGGCCTGAAGAAATGGCAGGAGTTTGCCGGTGAAAAATACAGCGTTCCCGGCGTAGGCCCCGGGCCTTACAACGAAAAGCTCGGCATTAACGTTAACGATGCCACCGCGACGCTCTACGCAACCTCGGAGCTGCTTGAACAGCTGGGCATACGCTGGTACGCGCCGTATGAGGACGGGACGATCATCCCGGAAAAGAAAACAATCGAGGTTCCGGAGCAGTCCCTGAAGAGGGAGGCAATGTTCCCCCACCGGGATTTCACCTACTACGGCTGGATGCGCAGGGACGCGGAGGGCGTGATCTGGTTCAAGCGCCTGAAATACGGAACATCATACCTCTACACCTGCAATCACACCACGCCTGACATCATCGGCCAGCCGGAGCAGAGGGAACTGCACCCGGAATATTTTGCAATGGCCAACGGTGAAATGATTCATGGCAGGGGGCGCGGTGTCCCGCGCCTTTGCGACCCGGGGTTCAGGAAGGCTTCCGTCAATTACCTGGACAAGATATTCAAGGCCTATCCTGCGCTCAAGGCGATGTCGGTCGGCATGCCCGACGGGTTCACCCAGATTGACGAGCGCGACGCAAAAATATGGGACCGGCCGGCAAGGGGATACTCGGGCAAATTTTCAGATTACGTCTGGGATTACTGGATTTACGTGGCAGGGGAGCTGCAGAAGATT
>JBAYWJ010000024.1:0-20226 GCA_041674125.1 Kiritimatiellia bacterium | reverse complement strand
GTCAACCTGCCGGCCAGGTCATATTGATTGGTCCGGCCCTGGCTGATGCCGGAGGAACTCACAACCTCGGTTAGTTTTCTGCCTTCGGCATCATAGGTATAAGTGGTGTAATGATCGGCCTGGGCGGGATATTGGCCGGCGGAAATGCCATGCTTAACTTTCTGGGTAAGGCGATTGAGGGCGTCGTAGGTATAGGAATATTCAACGCCGCTCTCATCCTTTTCCCACTCCTTGCCGCAACAGTTCCAAGTGGCCTCTGAATAAGCACCGTTGGCTTTATCCACCCTGACAGGATGCCCGGATTCGTCAATGGAAGCAACAGACCAATCTATCCGCGCATAATTCGTGCCGTCCGAACAAACATATTTCTCATACATCAATTGGCTACCGAACGCATTATAAACAAAAGTTTCTTTTGTCGATTTACCGGCAACAGCACCATTCATAGTATCATGGATAGACGTAACACGCATGCAATCGCCAGTCGGATCAGTTGTAAAATACGCCTGGGATGGGCCATCGTTCGTAAATAAAGTTCCATATTCATAGGAGTAGCTATCCCGCCGCCCATCTGAATGTTCGTATGTCTTGATCTGTTCTGATGAAGCCGCCGTACTGTTCCGGGGATAATATACCTTTGTTTCACGCAAATTATTTGTTGAACCATAACTGCATGAAGAATCAACACATTTTTCCTTAATTTCCACTCGCTCGCTGTTTTCGTTTTCGTAATAAACGTTATATTCCTTCGCAACCACGACATCGCAAATTTTTTCCGTTATCGTTCGCGGGCTAAACAGCCTGATACTGCAACTATCGTAATTTGTATCAACAGAACTATAATCTTTAGTAATGACGCGCGTTTCACTATCCGATGCGTTAGTGCCAAGATCCAACCTGCCATATACCTCTTTTGTCCGGCGTCCATATTCGTCATAATCATATTTTTTCCATGAACCATCCGGATTTACCATCATGCTGGCACGCGAGTATTTGCCGGTTTCCGACTCGTTCTCATAATAGCTCACGCTTGTCCGCAAGTTGACGCCTTCCGGATCCACCGCTTTCTCCACCACCGAGGTTCCCCATCCAAATATTCGATATGTTTTCCGAGTCACGGAAGCAACGTTCAGACCGCTATCACTCACCGTTGTGGTATCAACAATCTCATTTGTCCCGTTCGGCTCCGACACTTTGCCGATGTTCCTGAATCCACTGGCTTCGGCAAGGCTCCATCCAGTTTGGCTGCCATTTGTCTGGTAAGAATATGTATTCGTGGCAATACTGCCGATTATTCCACCCCTTATCCGCAGCTGAGTGCACACGTTGGATAATCCACTCAAATTCTCAATATAATATTGGGCAAACGGGCTGGTCCCGGCATTGGGCTCGTAATATCCATTGGTGCCTTCACTGATGTCCCAGCTCCGGTAATAATCAATCCGATAATAGGGTACGGACGACGTCTGTCCTTCCAATGGCCACACTATATCCGCCAGGCAGGCCGGACTTTTTACCTGACGCAAGACGTTTGTATTATCTTCTTCTGTGAGAATATCCAATTTATCCGTATCGGCAAGAAGCTGAAGTCCGGCAGGCGTTGCCAGATCTACTGACGGAGCGTTTGTGTAAATTGATAAAAACCCAATAAATTCGCCATACTCATCAGACCCCAGTAAAAAACGCGCATCTACTGATCCTATCTTGAAATCATTACCACCGGCATTGTCACTGCCGCCGCCACTATTACAGGTTTTACACCCACCGCCACCATCATTATCCTGCGGCTTACAACGTTTAAGTTTAGTGCATATTTCTGATTCTTTTGCCCCACAATCACATGTCCATCCACTGGTTGTTTCACAATACAGTTCACTGTCGACTATATTTAAAAATGGAGTGATATTATTTTTGGGGCAATCACAAGTATGACCTTTGTTGTCGGGGCTAGGACGACACCCGCTATCCACATCACATACAAGATCTTCACAAGAAGAACATTCAATTGCCTCAGCCTTTCCAAACAAACCTAAAAAGAAAATTAACATTATTCCTGTAATCGATGGACTTATTCTTATCTGCCATTTCATGATTTGCATCGTTTCCTCCATTATTTTAAAAGTCTCTAAACAACAATTCTCAAAAGTTCCTCAGTTAAAATAATCAACAGTTTTTCTCTATCCGCTGCTTTTTGATTATGTACCTTTGCCACTTTGTTACTTTCTTTTACTCCAACCAAATCAGCCGGAACACATATAGTTTTCCAAGCTTAACCATTAAATAATCCCCTGTTCTTTCGACCGGCAACTTGTCCCCGGAAAGCAAATCAACCGCCCTGGCGCTGCCCAGCCAATGCGGAGGGCGAATGGTGATATTCACATTGTCCCTGTCCGCCACTTCAAAACGAGGCCCATTCTTTTCAACGGCAGCAGATATTGTCCGGTAGTCAAGATTACGCGCCATGACCAGAACTCCCCTGTCGCCGGACCATGACTCATATATCTTGATTTTTTCCTTTTCGAGCATGGTTTCACCGGCGGGTACCAGCGGCGCAAGGATGCTGATATGTTTCGATATTTCCCTGTTAATATCCGGCAGTGCCGTTAGCAACCAGGGATGTTCGGCCATTATTTTTTCGGAGGGCTCGTTCCAATAATGATACCTTACGCCCTTGGCGCCCTTCACCAGCATCATCCAGGCTAGAACTTCAAGCTCCCCGGAAGCCATATATCGCCCGCTGCGCTTAAACCGATCTGGAACCCACATCCACGGGCGCGGCTGGGCGGATTGCGCCTCCTCGGCGGCACGGATATCTTCGGCTTCAATAAAGCGTTCAGCGTGTTTCCCCCAGCTCAACTGGTAGGGCTTGGCGTATACCACGTCGCATATCTGGCCGTATATATCACCCAGTTCGGAGTAATAAGCGGCACAATAGTTGACTGCCTGCAACTGATTCCGGATGCCGCCGGAAGCCGAATGAATTTTGTTTTCATAGGCTTTCAGACGGCCGGACGCCAGCGAGGGTGCCGACATGCCTTTCCTGCCAGTTTTTACGTCGGAACAGGCAACATCGAATGGCAGCATATCCGCCTTTGAATAATCATCCAAAGCGAACTGATTGCGGATGGACTTCTCATCCTGGCCCTGCTTGAAACTGCCGTCGAGGGCTATCCCTAACAAAACCCTCACCAGCGCCTCGCGCTTCTCGCCATCCTCGAATTCCATGCTCACATGCAGGCTATCCCCATCGCCGACTGGGCGCGGCAGGCTTACTGCCGCCAAATCGGCCGGGCCGCGCCGGTCGGCGGCTGAACCGCCTTGCGGCGCTTCATAAACCTTGAAGGAATTCATCCTTTTGCCATTGACGAATATTTTTTTCAACGGAACCTTGTGCGAGGCGTACTGCACGAACATGCGTTTGCCATCCAGGGTATAGGTTACGGCCGTTATGAGCTTGGCGGGCGGATGATAGCGGGGAACGGAGACAGTAGTATTTTCGATCCCGCCAGGAGCGGGACAAGTTTCCGACCCCCCTTCGCTGAAGCTACGGAGGGCAGGTTTGCGACCCTCCTTCGCTAAAGCTACGGAGGGCAAGTTTTCGATTGAAGAAGCGGAAGGAATTAGGCTGAGGGATTGGCGGCCGGAGGGCAGAACCTTGAAATTGGCCTGGAACTCGATCGCTTCGCCGGGCTTGAGTTCGGGAGAGGGATAATACTGCCACCAGGTCACGGGGCTGTCTTCAGGATATCCGGGCTCGGTCAGCGGGATTTCGTCGCCCTCCCCCAATGAAACGGCAAAGAGCTTGTCAATCTTATCCTGCTCGACTTTCGGCAGGGGCTTGCCGTTCAATTCCGCCCCGGTAAAGGTGATTGTTTCGTCCGTGTGGTTGGCGATATAGACTTCAAAGGTGTTGTAACCACTCCTTGAACCGGAAGAGGCCGCATACTGGGCGTGGATTTCCAGGCCGCGGGGCGCCGCGACGGGTATTCCTTTTTTCAGGCCAGGTCCAAGGCGGGCGCAACCAGCCATCAGCAAGAAAATGCAGAAGGCAGAAGGTAGAATGCAGAATAAAAAATTAATTCTGATTTTTATCATTCTGACTCCTGAATTCCTGCTTCTTTCTGCCTTTAATACTCTGTGCCTTTGGCACTTTGTGCCTATGTGCCTGCTTTATTCCAACGTTGTATACACCTTCAGATTTACCACGTTTGCCGTGTCGTTCGTGGCCCCGGCCAGCGGGTCGCGGCCCTGCAGGCATTCGGCCAGATTGTTTACCCCGTCGCCATCCGCATCGCCGCCGGCATCGTTTACTTTCGGGTTCAGGCCGTGCAGCACTTCCCAGCCGTCGCTCATGCCGTCGCCATCCGTGTCAGGGTTTGCCGGGTCCGTGCCGTAGACGAACACTTCATCGTAATCCGAGAGGCCGTCGCCGTCGGAATCGGCGCTATAATCGCTTGTGCCAAGCTGTTGCTCCAATTCCCGGTCCAGGCCGTCGTTATCCTCGTCAATGTAAATTAACGATTCATACACCCGCGTTTCACCGCTCCCGCGCCGCAGGTGGATCACCGCCGCGTTGGTATAGGTCGCCAGCGGCACGTCCAGGCAGACCGTAACCTCGGTGTTGCTGCCGTACTGGATGTTCCCGAACAGGTTTGTCACCAGGGTCACGCCGTTCGTGCCCAACAGATCCATGAACATCATCCCGCTCGTGGAATCGAAAAACCTGACCCGGTAGCGGATATTGTTCGTGGTTAAGATTTCACGGTTCAAGTCCACGTTCAAGCTGCCCACGTCGTTGCTTTCCTCAAGCGGCACGTACCAGGAAACCGGATTTGTGCTCCATTCCCCATCAACGCGATAGGCGCCCAACAGCCAGGAGGGCGCGGTGTAATCATATGCATCCCCATCCGTAAAATCCATGTCACCCCACTTGATATACGCCCGGCTCACCGGATACGTTTCCGAGCCATCCGGCACGCCGTCCCTGTCCGTATCGCCCGCAAGGGGGTCGGACTGGGCCGCGTATTCGTAAAGATTTGTGAGGCCGTCAGAGTCAGAATCCATTAAGGCGTCGGCCGAGTTGGTTTCACTGAGCCCGAACTTTATTTCCCAGTCATCGGGCATGTTGTCGCCGTCGGAATCCGCGGCATAAGCCGGCAGTGCAATTCCCGCCAACAACGCGCAAACGGCAAATACCTTCCAGACCCCGCGAATTATATCCCGCCCTTTTAACCTGAAGTTCATTTGTTCTCCTTCTTCGCGTTAATTCCGGTCATTTTATTTACAGGCTTCTTTAAACTTGATTGAAAATTTACACCCGAATCAAAATCTGTCTAGATCACTTTTCTGCTATCTTGGTGCACTTTTCTGCTACGGGCGGGAGGGGTGGCAAACGCGCTTTTTGATGCCGGATGGGGTGCCGACGCAACACCATTAAGGGAACTAACAGCGAACTCAAGCGTGCTTACGGGCTTGGTCGCTCACGTTATCGAAGACTGGCAAAGACAGATGTCCAAATGCAGTTTACGGCCGCTGCCTGTAATATCCGCCGCTGGGCAGCCCGGCAATGCTGGCTAGCCCGCCAAGCTGCCAGAAAGGCGGCCTGAACAGGATGTAATCGGGAAAAAAATGTAAAAACGAGAAAAAGCGATTGCCGGAATGAAAGTCTTGCGATAGTTTCAGGCCGACAATTGGGTAGAGTAGGCAGGAGGAATAGCCCTCCCGCCCCTCATCAAACCGTGCTTGCGGTTTTCCCGCACACGGCTTTCCGATGTTCTTCATCCAGAATTTATTGGAATGTTCGAATCTCTACATTGTATGCACTTGGAAATTGACGTTTCCAGTCGCGGCCTGCAACGCCTTGCCCAAAGAGCCGCAAGCCGCCAGCTGCTTTCCCTCCACTCTGGAATCATCGCTGCCAAGATGATTGCCATAACGACAGCGAGCATCAGAAGTTGAAGAGAATGGCTTGGTATTCTTTCAATCTCAAGCTGTCACTGTCTCAACGTCAGCCGGAATCTTGCTCAAAATGATTTCTTTCAAGTCAATCTTCCGGCTGGCATTGTCGATATCAATTCCGACAAGATTTCCATCAGCATCATAATCCAATACAATGCCTTCAGAAATTTCCCGGCTTTCAACACTTGGCTTGGCAGACAGGTCTATGTACAGGGAATCCGTGTCGCGATAATAATTCAGTTTCATTTCTTGAACCTCCTGTCCGGAAAAGCATTATGTATTGTTCTTTTGTCTTCCAGCGTTATCACGCGAAGAATGCGTCCTTCAAGTTCTTCAATCATCCCCCAGAAACGGAAACGATTGTGTTCCTGTGGCTTCACATGAATCCTCTTCCGGCGCCGGCCGGGCGCAGCAGGGCAACGCCATGGATTACCGCGCAGTATGCCTACGGAGTCACATCCTCGATTTCCTGCGCCCTCTGTTTGTCCAGGGGAAGATGGCGTATGCCCGACTGGTCCGGGGAAAAATCAATCCGCTTGAGATTCAGCATTCGTACCTTCCGGTTGTGCTGCGTATGATAGTAGTACTTAAGATTCCGGGTGTCGGCGGCAGTCGTCCAGATCGTAGAGCTCCGCATGCCCTTCAGGAGTTCGGGGTTGGCGTCCGGCCCTTCGGCGGAGCCGAGGGGCAGGTTGAAGCTGTCCATGATGCGGAAGACCTCATAGACGGTCTCATCGCCATCCTTCGTTTTCCGCGCGGTCTGCGAATAGACCACGGCGCGCACAAAGCGGGAGGGGGGCGTGTAGTCGCCGGGGATACCGAGCAGCCCCGTGCCGGCCCCAATGGGGGCAAAGTTCAGGCCGCTTATCTTCTTCGCAGGCCATGCTACTGCCGAGAGATTGAGGTAATTGCGAAGATTGATCATGTGCCAGTCGAAGTTCGGCGAATTCGTCAGTATCCTCAGGGGATTATCGAACACCCTCAACTCGCCATGGATGTACTGAATGACGATTGCCTTGCCGCCCGGGTCAATTACCGTCCAGTGTAAAGGCGGCGGACCGCCAAGGGCGGCCTCTGCAACCGGCACGACGCGGATTTTCCTGATTCCTTCGCGAACTTCATCAACGGATGCAAACTCCGTGAGAAGATAGCTGGCTAATTCCGCCGAACTCATGGATATTTCCGCCCGGGCGGGATCGTAGGGCTGAAACTCGGTAAAACCCGGCAGGTAAAGCACGCCCACCACCAGGCCTTTTTCGTTCATGCCATCCGTGATGATGTCCTTCTGTAACGCATCCAGGCCGACAGCGCCGTACTTGGCCTTCCAAACGAGGCCCTGCTTGCCATCGGGGGTTTGGCCACGCAACTCGAGACCGCGCTGAATAATCGCCACGCGGGAGTTAAGGTCGAAAGTTCCCCACTCCATGGTCCGGCCGTATACGATCGCTCCATCCTCCGCCTCCAGGGCTATGCTCGTGCAGGCTGATGCTGCCCCTTGCAGAAGACCTAAACCGGCCAGGGCCGGGATCAAGCATCCAATGATTAATCTTCTTGCTGCGCTCATTTGTATCTCCCCTTTTTTCCGGTTGACATGCCCAGGCGCTCTGGCATCTCAGTTTCAAGATGCATGTTACCCTGGCTCAAGGGCTTGTCAAAGATTATTACGCGACCTATGAAGACGCCTGCCGGAAGCGCCGGGTTTGGCCGGAAAGGAAAGCCGCGGCCCGGCGGGATTCTACCGGCCGGCGGGGCATGCCAATGCGAGCAGCCGGCTTGCGCGCCCGGCGGGTTCTTCGCGGCCGGAAGAATAGAACGTTATTTTTCCTTTCCTGACACCGCTCACTGCGCCCGGGAAGTTTGTCTTTATTGTACTGACCAGGTTCCTGACGGTCCCTTCGTTGCCGTCGATGACGGCCACGTGTTTGCCGGCCATTTTCCGGATGATATCCGCATAGTATATGAAATGCGTGCAGCCCAGGACAATCGTTTCGAACTTTTCAAAGTCCACGCCGGACAATTCCCTTTTGATGTATTGCGCCACGTCATCTGAATTGAAATCGAACTTTTCGGCGTACAAGACCAGTTTATCGAGGGCGTGTTTATGGATTTTCTGCCTGCCGTCCAATGCAGTTATAAGCTCCTCCAGCTTGCTTTCGCGCAGGGTCAACGATGTGGCCAGCAATAATATTTTTTTGCCGGCGTTGCCGGCGAGCGCGGGCTTCACCGCCGG
Source organism: Kiritimatiellia bacterium (assembly GCA_041674125.1). GTDB lineage: Bacteria > Verrucomicrobiota > Kiritimatiellia > JAAZAB01 > JAAZAB01 > JAQUQV01. The sequence goes on along the minus strand of JBAYWJ010000024.1, from coordinate 12,038 downwards.
CTCCATGCCGATTATGGGGAACTTGAACCTACGCCTCAGCTCGGCGATGGCCGCCGAGGTGGCGGTGTTGCACGCCACCACGGCGGCGTGTATATCCATTTTGGAGAGAAACTCGAAGGCCCTGAGGACGCAATCCATGACTTCGTGCTTTTGCTTGACGCCGTACGGCGCGTTCCCGGTATCCGCGTAATACAGATACTCGGCTTCGGGCAAGTGCTCCAACGCATTTTTCAAAACCGTTACGCCGCCTATGCCGGAATCAAATATTGCGATGCGCACCCGCTTCTCCCCATATAGGAAACTACCGCCACACAAAACCGGGCCCGGCCGCGTTGCATTGCTGGCAGGAAATGCTGCATACCGCTAGCAGGCGGTTAAAATGAAGGCATCGTTTCCGATCATTACGTTATTCCCGACCTTCCAACGAGTCGGGACGGTCAAGAACCTACTTCTTCTGAAAAATATTTTATATCTTAAGAAGCCGTTAAAAAACTCCTTCGGCTCAGCCAGAGGCTTCACCCTACCTTCAATAATTAGAGTATTTGGTAGGGCGAGGCGTCCCTGCCGAGCCGTCTTCGGGCTAAATTTCTCTTTTTCAACAGCCTCTTAACGGGACGATCTAATATTCCCCCGGTTCACACTCCCTGATGGATAAAAACTCATGATCACACTTTATTAAGTGTGATCATGGCCGTTTTGGCCTCATAGGTCACACGCCTTATGAAATCGCTTTTGGCCTTCGTATAGGCCACGCGGTCGGCCCGATGAACCTCACTGAGCCGCAGCTTGAGAGCGCCGTACTCCCGCGCGACTTCAGGGTGCCCGATGAGGTAGTCCCGGAACAGAAGTCTTTCCCAGTGTTCAAAATGGGCCTCGACCATGTGGATGTGATGCGTCCTGTTCCCCTCCCCGTCCCGCTTGATGAACCAGGCGTAGAATGGCGGAGTATCATCGCCCCACGACGGCCTCCAGAAATATTCGTACCCCTGCGCTTCCAGAACGGGGACGATCCTCCGCCTGGTCTGGTCGAGGCTGGCCACCTCGACCAGAATGTCCACTATGGGCTTGGCCGCAAGCCCGGGAACCGCGGTGCTTCCAAAGTGCTCTATCCTCCCGACCAGGTCACGGGGCAGGCACGAAAGAAGATGGACCCGCTCCTCCTCAAACATCGCCGGCCACCGCGGATCGTATGGCACAACGGCCACATCCTCCTTCACCACCCGCGCGACCTTCTCTTCAAGCGTTTCCATTCGTTTTCCCGATCAGGCTTTTTTCTTTTTCCACTGCCTGATTTCAATGTGATCTATTCTTTTAAAAACGCTCATGGCTCATGCCCTGTTTTTTTTGAGCGCAGGAGGCCGCGGGCACAGTACCAGCGCGCGGTTTCGCGCAGGCCTGCCTCGTCGGTGCGGCGCATAACGTAGCCCAGCTTCTCGCGCAGCTTGGAGGTGTTGAACGAGCGGTCCTTGGTGAAAAAAGCCAGGCGCCGACGGTGGATGGGCGGCTCTATCCCTAAGGTCCGGCAGACTTTTTCGCAGCAATCGGCCGCGAAAAAGAGCGGAGAAGCCGGCACGCGCACGACCGTGAACCGGCTGCCGAGCTCATTCGCCACCACCCGCGCGATGCCTTCCAGGGTCATGCACTCCGGGCTCCCGCATATGAAAACCTCGTTCAGGGCCGCCGGGTGCACCGCGGCAAGCATGATCACTTCGGTCAGGTCGTCCACGTGCACCAGGTGGTAAAGCCCGCGCGTATGCCCGGGCAGGAAGAGGAAGCGGCGGGAGGCCATCCGGAAAAATTTGAGGAGGCGCGTGTCGCCCGGTCCGTAAATCGCCGCCGGGCGTATAACCGCATAAGGCAGGTTGTGCTCCGGGGCGAATTTCCTCAGCCACAATTCGGCCTCGGCCTTTGTTTCCTGGTAGATGTCGCCGGGATGCACGGGATAATTTTCATCGGCGGGCGGGTTGGCGATATGGCCGTGCACGCCGACGGTGGAGACGTGCACGAACCGCTTGAAATCAGCGTTTTTAAGGACGGTCTGCGCGAGGAGCCGCGTGCTCTCCACGTGGACTTTGCGGTATATTTCGTCCCCGTACTTGGCCTCGCGGTAGGCCGCGGCAACGTGGAAAACATACTGTGCGTTTTTCGCGGCCGCGGCCACGACCTTTTCATCGTAGACCTGGCCGCGGTGCCAGGTGATTGTAAGGTCGCCCAGCGCGCTCGTGTTGGAAGATGCGCGCGCGATGGCGCTCACCTCCGCGCCGGCGTTGACCAGCTTGCGGGTGAGCATGGAGCCGGTAAAGCCGGTCGCGCCGGTCACGAGCACCCTGGCGCCGGGGGTAATCGCGTAAGAAGCATGGCTGTCGTTTGTCATTTGAAGTGAGCTGAGAATAGCAGCCCGGCAGGCAATAAGCAAACCAATGAAGCCGGAATCCGCAACGGGTCAGGATCGTATCAGGAGCAGCTTGAGCAGGCCGCCGGCGATCATCGCGGTCAGGACCATGACGGCAAAGGCCTTGAGCATGTCGCGCGCTCGCAGCTCCCTGAAAAGGACGGCAAAGGTGGCCGCGCAGGGAAAGTAAAAAGTGAGGACCGCCACCGCCACGGTCAACTGCTCCGGGGAGAGGCCCAGCGGAACCAGCATGCCCACGGCCAGATCCTTGCGCAGGAATCCGGCCATGAGGGCCGGGACGGCCCCGCCCGGCAAGCCCAGCCACCACTGCATGAAAGGCGCCGCCGCCCCCGCAAGCCACCGGATCAGCCCGGTGGCCTCGAGGGCCACGATCACCAGCACCCCCAGGAACAGGAACGGCACCGCCTCCACCAGGAACCAGCGCACGCGCATCCAGGTCTTCTTGGCCACGGCCTGCGCCGAGGGCCAGCGGTAGGGCGGGATATCCAAAAATATTTCCGGGCATTCGCCCCTTATGGCCCGGTTGAAAATCAGGCCGAGGGTCACGTAAACCGCACCCAGGGTCGCGAACACGATAAGGATATATTGCATGCCGTATCCGCCGAGGACGCCGAAGATCATCGCGGTCTGCGCCATGCATGGCACGCAGATGGCAACCAGAGTGGCGGCGATGAAGCGCTGCTTCTTGGTCTCGAGCGTGCGCGCGGCCATGACGCCGGACACGTTGCACCCCAGCCCGAGCATCACGGTCAGGATGCCATGCCCGTGCATCCCGAGCCGGTGAAAGACCGTGTCGGCGATCGTGGCCAGCCGCGGCAGATAGCCCGAGTCCTCCAGCAGCGCCAGCACGAGGTAAAAGGATATTATGTAGGGCAGAACCATCCCGAATGGCACGAAGAGGCCGGTGGTAAGAATGCCCATGGACTGGACAAAATCAATTTCGCCATCAAACAGCCGGCCGATAATGGCCTCGCGCAAAAAGCCCTCCCCCAGCGCGTCGTTGAGCGCCATGAACGGCGGGCGCAGCAGGTCGAAAAGCGGCTCGGCCAGGTAAAGAATGATGCTCTCGCCGACGAGTCTCACGGACCCCAGGGCCGCTAAAATTATTACCAGCGCCGACATCCACCCCGTGCCGGGCTTGACCGTGGCATCCTCCAGCCAGTCCCTGAACGAATGGTGGCGGTGCGCCATGGTCTGCACCTGGCGGACGATGTGCCCGATCTCGACCCAGGCGGCGTCATCGCCCTCCGGCTTGCGCTTTTCCGAAACACGCGCCTCGTCGAACTTCTGCACCAGCTCCTTCAGGCCCTCGCCGGTAATGGCCACGGTGGGCACGACCGGCACGCCCAGTATTTTTTCAAGCTCGGCATGGTTGATCTTGATGCCCAGGTGCTGGGCCTCGTCCCACATATTGAGAGCCACGATGAGCGGCTGTCGCCGCTGGAGCAGCTCGAGCGTGAGCAGCAGGCACCTTTCCAGGTTGGTGGCGTCTATCACGTTCAGGATAACATCGGCCTTGTCGAGCAGGGAAAGGGCGACCTCCTCGGCCTTGTTGCTGGCCTCGAGCGAATAGGTGCCGGGGGCGTCTATGATGTTCGCGGTCCTGCCGTGGAGGTTGAGGCGGCCCTTGGAATAGTCTACGGTCGTGCCGGGGTAATTCGAGGTGATGACGTCCACGCCCGTCAGGCGGGAGAAGAGAACGCTTTTGCCCACGTTCGGGTCTCCCATGAGGACGATATTTTTCATTTTGCGCGCCGGACAATGATTTTGGACGCCATGCCCCGGCCGATGGTTACCTGGCGGCCATCCACGTCAACCACCAGCGGCCCGCAAAAATGATGCTTGGCGTCAAGGCAGATCTCCTTACCCTCCCTGATGCCAAGGCTCCGCAGCCTTTTCCCGAAGCCGAAGCCCCCAACCAAGGCGTGCACCACCGCCTTCTCGCCCTGTTTCAACGAAGCAAGCGACAATGGCTCTTCTGGTGACATGGGCGGCTATTATGCCGATAATAGCCGCCATGTCAAGCTGGCCGCAAAAAACCTTATTTATGCGGGCACTTTTTGAGGCACATGAACCAGTCCAGGCATTTCACGTCCGGGTCCGGCTTCTCCATGCGGCTTTTGGCCACGCCGCAGGAACCCGGGGGAGGGACGATGACGTCGTCGCCCGGCTGCCAGTTGGCGGGAGTGGCTATCTTGTGCTGCTCTGAATGCTGCATCGCCACCAGGAGGCGCTTGATCTCCTGCATGTTGCGCCCGTTCGAGAGCGGGTAGTAGAGAATCGCGCGAACCTTGGCTTCCGGGTCAATGATGAACACCGCCCGCACGGCCTGGGTGTTGCTGGCGCCGGGCTGAAGCATGCCGAAGGCCTTGGAAACTTCCATGGTCAGGTCGCTGATCACGGGAAAGTTGACCTCGACGTTCTTCATGCCCTTGTATTCAATTTTTTCCTTGATGGTCCGCAGCCAGGCGATATGACTGTAGGTGCTGTCGATCGAAAGCCCCAGCAGCTTGCAGTTGAGCTTTTCAAACTCGGGCTGCATGCTGGCAAAGGTCATGAACTCGGTCGTGCAGACCGGGGTGAAATCCGCCGGATGCGAGAAGAATATGACCCATTTCCCCTTGAAGTCTTCCGGGAAATTAATGGGGCCCTGGGTGGTTTCCGCCTTGAAGGCGGGCGCCTTTTCACCGATCAGCGGCAGTTTTGCCGGTGTTTCTCCGTTCATTGTTATCTCCTTTCAATTATTTAATGCGATCGCTTCCCTCCGTTCATCCTGATCTATTTGGCGCCACCTCCTTTTCGTTTATTTATTATTTAGTAATTATTATTATAATAGAAAAAATAAAATAAGCTTCAGGCGCGGTTTCTGTTTTTGCTCCGGCATGAGTTGCAAAGCCCGCGCAGCTCGATGTGCATGGACTCGATCCGGCCCAAATCGGTTTTTTCCGGCGGGGGCGGCACCCTGTCAAGGGTCGCGCTGCTGAAATCCATGACCCGGCCGCAGGCGTTGCAGACGAAGTGGTGGTGCCTTCCCGTCTCGGCGTCGTAGCGCATGCGGTCGGCCACGAACGCGACGCGGCAGATGACGCCCTTCTTTTCAAGCAGGCGCAGGGTGCGGTAGACAGTGTCGAGCGAAATACTGGGGATCTTCCTGCGCACGCGCAGGTAGAGGATTTCCACGTCCGGATGCTCGTCCGTTGAGGCCAGCTCACGGAACGTTACCGAGCGCTGGTGGGTCGCCTTCAGTCCATGGCGGCGGCACAGGTCCCGGAAAGCCTCCTCGCGCAACTCAAGCTGCTTTAAATTTATCATCTTCAGGCCTCGATCAATAATTATTCTTATTTAAGAAATATACACGCTCCCAGGCCGAACGCAACATATATTTTCATTTTTTTAGCGGGGCCGGCCTCCTTTGGGATTGCAGCGGCCGGCGGCAGAGGCTATAGTGAAACGAAATAAACATGGCTTTTGTCCCCGACAATTTCTGGATGGCTTTCGCCCTGACCATCTTTGCCGGCCTTTCGACCGGCATCGGGAGCGTCATCGCCTTCACCGCCCGGCGCACGAACTACCGCTTCCTTTCCGTGGCGACCGGCTTTTCGGCCGGCGTGATGCTTTACGTCTCGTTCGTGGAAATATTCGCAAAGGGCGCGGAGGCGCTCGCTGCCCGCTACGGCGCCGCGGGGCACTGGCTCAACGCAACCTCCTTTTTCGGCGGCATGCTCCTGATCGGGCTGGTGGACAACCTCATCCCGGCCGCCGAAAACCCGCACGAAACGCACTCGGAAGCGGAAACGGCGCCTTTGCACGACAAGTCGGGAAAGGCCCTGCTGGCGGACGAACCCGGGAAGACTTACGGTGCCCACCATCACAAGCTCATGCGCATGGGGCTCTTCACGGCCATGGCCATAGCTATCCACAACTTTCCCGAAGGCCTGGCAACGTTCCTGGCCGCACTGCAGGATCCCACCCTCGGCCTGGCCATCGCCGTGGCGGTGGCTCTGCACAACATCCCCGAGGGGATCAGCGTTTCCGTGCCGATTTTTTACGCCTCAGGCAACCGCAGGAAAGCGTTTGTTTATTCCCTGCTCAGCGGCCTGGCCGAGCCGGTCGGCGCGCTAGTCGCTTATCTTGCGCTCTGCCTCTTCACGGGCAGCCAGGGAGGCGTAATCCCGCCCCAGGTAATGGGCGTTCTTTTCGGCGGCGTGGCGGGCATCATGGTTTACATCAGCCTGGACGAACTCCTGCCGACCAGCCGGGCTTACGGCAAGGGCCACGAGAGCCTGCTGGGGCTTGTGGCCGGCATGATCGTCATGGCGCTGAGCCTGCTGATCATGAAGTAAATATATGCTCGTAAAAATAAGGAAAAATCATATGCGACCATACATCCTGTTTCCGATGATGGCAATCGCGGTGTTGGGCCTGGCGGCAAATACAGGGCATGGCGCAAATACGGGCGGAGATATCTGCACGATCTTTACGAACGGGATCATATACGTGGACGCCGATTCCACCGTGACAAATATTGCGGCATGCGTCGGGGTGGTTGTCGCCCACAATGTAAATCCGTCCGACTACGCCGGCGCCAGGTTTGTTGACCTTGCCGGCGGCATAGCATACCCGGGTTTTAATGACAGCCATAATCACCTCATGGAAATCGGAAGCCTGCCGGCCATCATGGTCAACCTGGCAAACTGCGGGAATGCCGCCGAGATTGCCGCGAGGGTAGCCGATTATGCCAGGTTTATTCCCGGCAGCGATCCGGTCATCGGCAGCGGTTTTTCTTTGCCTGCTCTTTCCAACACCTGGTCCCTCTCCGACCTTGCCCTGCTTGATGGCGCGTCTGGGCGGCACGAGGTTATGCTGCTCGACAACCTTGGGCATAACTGCATCGTCAATTCCATGGTGATAAGCAATTGCGCCATAACCGCCACCTCAACCGTCGCCCTGTCGGGCATCATTGACCAGGAAAACGGGAGAGTAACAGGCCTGCTGAGGGAATCCGCCCAGCTCCTGGCCGTGCCGTATATAATGGATAAGGTTTCCGATGAGGACGTCATCGCCGGCTCGTTGAACTGGTTGAATTATTGGTCGTCGTTCGGCTACACCTCGATTGACGATATGCTGGGCGGAGCGGGAGGCAGGATTTTCCGTCCCCACCTGTTCAGGGATCTGGAAAGACAAGGATTGCTTCCGCTGCGCGTTAATTACGCCTATACCATATACAGCCTTCCCGACGTGGATGCGGCCACCAACTACGCGGGGCTCGATACGGACATGGTCAGGTTCCTGGGCGTCAAGATTTTCGTGGACGGCGCTTTCGGGGCAGGCCAGGCGTGGACAACATGGCCTCATCTTCAAGGCAGCAGCAACGGCGTATTTTCCGTATATACGAACGACGATTATGGCGCCGCCTTCAACTTGAACAGGATTGTAGAACGGGTGGATGATTTGCGCCTGAACATGCATTACCATGTCCAGGGAGACGCTGCGATTGATGCCGTCCTGAACGCAATGGATGCCGTAATCGCCCGAAAGGGCTCCCTGGGCAGCGTCCATACAATCATCCATGTGGCGTTTCCAAGGCCCGACCAGATTAGCCGGATGAGGGGGTTCGGATCCAACCTTGTCGCCACGGTCCAGCCGGCCTTCTGGAGCGCCGAGGAAAATGCCGTGTTTTATTACGGGGACAGGTTTACCAACTCATATCCGATCATGGATCTTGTAGACGGAGGCATCACGGTCGGAATGAGCACCGATTTTTATGTTTCGCCCCTGGCGATGTCCCCGCCGCAAGTGGTCATGTCCATTGGCATGAGTCCCGCCCAGTACCATCCCCCCACGCGTACGCCCATAACCATGAACGCCCTGATCAGGGGGTTTACATCCGGAAGCGCGGCCACCACGGCCACGAACGATACCGGGACGCTTGCCGCCGGGAAAAAGGCGGATATGGTGGTCTATAACCGCGACCTTTATTCGGTCACGCCGCAGGAATTGACAAACGGAACGGTCCGCGTTCTTTCCACCTGGGTCGGCGGCAGCATCAAATACAATCCATCTTCGCCGAAGAGCGCGTGCGGCGACGTGGATGGCGATGGGCTTTCTGACCTGATCAGCGTGACGGGTTCGCGCTGGTATGCATGGCTCTCTTCATCAGTATATGACCATTGCGCGGGTGGCCTTGATTTCGGACTTGCCGGAACCCCGCTTGCCGGAGATTTTGACAACGACGGATTGGCTGACCTGATCTGCGTTTCAGGTTCAAAGTGGTATATCCGGTTTTCAAGCGCTCAATATTCCACGCTTTACGGCCCGTACGAAATGGGAATTGCCGGCAGCACGCCGGTTGCGGGCGATATTGACGGCGACAGGCTCCCGGATATTATCAGCGTCCTGGGTTCATCCTGGTATTTTCGGCCGTCAACCGCAAGCTATGCAATTCTTCTCGGGCCGTATGACAGAATGGCTGCCGGGGTGCCGGTCACCGGGGATATTGACGGCGACAAGCTGGATGATCTTTTTATCGTCGCAGGGATGGACTGGTATGTCTGGCTTTCTTCCCTGAATTACTCCACCTTGTCAGGCCCCTATGAGCCGGGAGTCAGGGGCAGCACTCCATTGACGGGAGACATTGACGGCGATGGGCTGGCTGATTTAATCAGCGTCCTGGGTTCGGATTGGTACGTCCGGTTTTCCTCATCGGCATACAGCAAGCTGTTCGGTCCCTTCACGAAGAACACGCCGTGACCGGCAGGAATCGCCCGCATCGGCGCTTATTAGAACCTATCTCAAAATTGGCATGGAGCATGGTGCGAGCGTCGCGCTGGCAGAACAAGGCGCACAATATCCTGCTTGTCTTCTTCACTGAACCAAATCACAGGTGCGGCCACAGTCACTGTCCAAGGGCGATCCGTGTATAACCGACGCGGCTGCATTACCGGGCATTATCCATTCCGTAAAAAATCCGGCGACTGCCCCCGGAATTCCGCTTATACAAGTTTTTCAGTGGTCGCAGACGTTTTCGCCGGTCTTGAGCGTTCCGGCCAGCCAGGCGGCGGCGGTTGTTTCGGGGTCAGCGCCGGAAGCCCCCACCACGACCTTGATGCCGCTTTCGGCAAACAGCCCCTGTGCGCGCTGGCCCATGCCGCCGGCGATGATGACGTTCGCGCCCTGCTCCTTTAGCCACTTCGGCAGGACGCCGGGCTCGTGGGGCGGCGGGGTGAGCATCTGCCGCCCGAGAATCTTTTTGGTTTTGCCGTCCGCCTCGATCAGCGCGAACTGCTCGCAGTGCCCGAAATGCATGCAGAGCCTTCCTTCCGCCACCGGTATTGCGATTTTCATGTTGCCATCCTCCCCTTTGCTTTCTTGTTTTTCCGGCGCGGGCCCCTGCGCCGCTTCGGCGCACGCCAGGACCTGCGCGGTGATTTTCTCAAATGCCTGCGCCGTTTTGGTCCGGCCGTAATGGTAAATAAAAGGTTGGCCGTCGTCGCAGGCCTTACCGACGGCCGGGTCAACCGGGATGCGCCCCAGGAATGGAACGCGCATTTCCTCCGCCATGCGCTCGCCGCCGCCGGTCGTGAAAATTGCGGTCAATTCGCCGCATTTCGGGCAGACAAACCCGCTCATGTTTTCAACCACGCCCAGCACGGGCAGCTCCAGCTGCCGGCAGAAATTGATGGACTTGCGCACGTCGTTCGTGGCCACCGGCTGGGGCGTGGTGACAATCACGGCGCCGTCGGCGTTGGGAATGAGCTGGCATACCGAGAGCGGCTCGTCGCCCGTGCCGGGCGGCGAATCAATGACCAGGTAATCCAGGTCGCCCCACTCGACGTCCCGCAGAAACTGCCGGATGACGCTCATTTTCATCGGGCCGCGCCAGATGACGGCCTCGTCGCGCTCCTGGAGCAAAAGGCCAATGGACATGACTTTCAGGCCCGCCTTTTCGGCCGGCAGGATGGCGCCTTCGCGCGCGGAGACGCGCGCGCCCTCCAGGCCGAGCATTTTGGGAATGCTGGGGCCGTGGATATCCACGTCCAGCAGCCCGACGCGCTTGCCCGCCAGCATGAGCGCAACGGCCAGGTTGGCCGCCACCGTGCTCTTGCCCACCCCGCCCTTGCCGGAAAGGACAATGATTTTATGCCGGATCAGCCGCATGCGCTCATCCACGGCCAGCTGTTCGGTCTGGAGGTCCGGCTTATGCCCCGGAGCAGCCTGGCCGCCCTTGCAACTTGAAGAATCAGATTTATCGCACTTGTTGAATTTCGACTCCATGTGATTTTTCCCGTCCCATTTTTCGCATTTACCGGCCCGGACCTTCCGAAAGCCGTTCTCTTTCCGCGCTAAGTATTGCCCTGATGCCTTTTTACATTCCTTTATTTTTTGCCGCTTTCCGCTCGGCTGTGCTCCAGCGCCTGCTTGAGATCGGCGATGATGTCGGGCAGCGGCTCGATTCCGACGGAAAGCCGCACGGTATTCTGGCGCACCCCGAAAATTGTGCGGCGCTCCGGCGGCAGGTAAAGCATGGTCGTCAGGTATGGAATGCAGGCCAGGCTCTCGGTGGCGCCAAGGCTGACCGCGTGGACAACGAGGCGTAAAGCGGATATGAAGCGCTTGGCGTCTTCCTGCGTCTTGCCCACATCAAAGGCGATAATGCCCCCGAACCCCTTGTGCATCTGGCGCAGGGAGATGGCATGGCCCGGGTCGCGGGCCAGCCCCGGGTAGCGCAGTCCGCTGATTTCCGGCTGCGCCTTGAGCCACTCTGCCACGCCCTGGGCGTTAACCGCCATCTTTTCCGCGCGCAGCGCGAAGGTTTTCAAGCCGCGCTCGAGCAGGGAGGCCGAATAAGCGTCGAGGGTGGCGCCGATCGCCTGCCGCGTAAACCAGAGCTTGTCGTAATCCTCCTTTGATCCCGCTATGGCGCCGGCCATGAGGTCGTTGTGGCCGCCGAGGGCCTTGGTGGCGCTGTGAACCACGAGGTGGGCGCCCAGGGAGAGCGGAAGCTGGTGATACGGGGTGGCAAAGGTATTATCCACGATGAGACGCGCGCCAACCCGGTCGACCGCGCGGCGCGCGGCGGCGATATCCACAGTCTTGCAAAGGGGGTTGCTGGGGGTTTCCAGGAAAACCATGGCGGTATTGGGCTTGATATGCGCGGCCAGGTCCGGGCTTGTATCGGCATCGAGCCAGGTCACCTGCACGCCCAGCCTTTCGAGTATGAGCGACACCTTGTAATGCGCCCCGTAGATATCGTGGAAGAGCACGAGATTGTCGCCTGCCTTCAGATAAGTGAAGTAAACGAGGGTGCAGGCCGCCATGCCGGAGGTGCAGACAATGCAGTCCTCGGCGCCTTCGAGCGCGGCAACCTTCTTTTCCACCGCCCGCACGGTGGGGTTGTCGTCCCGGTGGTAGGTGTAGCCGTCAATCTCCCCGTCGGTTATCCGGCGCAGCACCTCGAAATCGCGATACTCGTAATTCACGGCGTTGACGATGGGGGTCACCATCGGCCGGTTCCCGTATGGGGTCAATGGATCAGTCATGTCGCTTCCTTTCAATGCCAACAATTACAACCGTGATTTGCGTCCTGCGACTCCGGACTTCCGCGCAATTGCATACGGGCGGATAG
>JBAYWJ010000023.1:0-20264 GCA_041674125.1 Kiritimatiellia bacterium | reverse complement strand
CGCAGTTGAACTCGAGCAGCACCAGCGCGCCGTCGAGCGGGATGCCCCTTATTTTCTCGATATCTTCGTTCGACCCGCGGCCCACGTAAACCAGCGGCGCGGAAAACTCCTTTTCCCGGAAATTGCCGGGGCGGAACATGGTCGGGTGCATGGCGCGGATGCGGACCGGCGGTAGGTTTGAAAGGGAAATGGTTGTCTCGCCCGGCACGAAGCAGGAGGCGTTGAACTTTATCTCTCCGTGCGCGAGCCCGGAATCGGCGAAGAGCTTGCCGATTTTTTCCTCCATCGCCAGGTTGCCCGGCGAGCCCGGGAAGCGCACCTCGGCGCCCTTGAGAAATTCCCGCAGCTCGCCGGCCAGCTGGCCGGACTCCGCCGGCGTGACCCAGGGCTCGCCCTTTGCGGCAGGGTCCGGCGCGGCCGGCGCGCTCCGGGAAAACCCGGAGAGCATGGCCGCGCACAGCAGAACCGGCATGATCAAATTTTTAATATTGCACCGCATTATCTTATAACAATCGAAATTATCCTGCGCTTCACGAGCAGTTTCAGGAATTCAACCACGCTCAAGGTCGCTTCCCGCCGGTTGACGCGGTATTTTTCCAGAAAAAGGTTTATTATTTCAAGCGCGCTGCGGCGGCTGTCTATCAGCCGGAAAACATGGCCGCCGATCTCGTCCAGCCGCACGTTGCGCTCAAGCACCGGCGGCTGAAAGCGGGCCAGAAGACCGCTCCCGCGCCTGACCTTGATGTTTATGACCGTCCTCCCGGACTGGTCTTCCCGGAAGGTGATGTTCTCGTTCAGGACCGGAACCCCGTCCAGCGACTGCCGGCGGTCAAGCTGCGTTTTTTCCTGCCGTTTTATCAAGCTGAAAATGACAGTTTCTCCCCTGCTTGCCCGGCGCATGCCGGGCGAATCAAACCTGCTGGTCGTCGATCGCGCCGATACTGATCTTCACGTTCTTGCGCTCCTCAAGCCGGTCAACCTTCCCGTCGCGGATCCACAGGATGCGGTCCGAGACATCCAGCATTTTCATGTCGTGGGTGGCCGAAATAATGGTGATGCCCTCGGTTTCCTTCAGGTGCACCAGCAGCTCGATCATCTCGCGGCCGGTGTTGACGTCGAGGTTCGCGGTGGGCTCGTCGGCCAGGATGATGACCGGGTCGTTGGCGATGGCCCGGGCAACCGCCACGCGCTGCTGCTGGCCGCCGGAAAGCTCGTAGGGGCGGTGGAATATCCGGTCGCCCAGTCCGACTTTTTTTAGAATTTCAACGCCCTTTTTGCGCGCGTCATCGGCGCTCATGCCCGCGAAGAGCATCGGCAGGGTGATGTTCTCCAGGGCCGTCAGGACCGGGAGAATATTGTAAGTCTGGAAAATGTAGCCGATCTTGTGGCAGCGGATCCAGGCCAGCTCGAATGAGTCGAGCTGGGCAACGTCGATCTCATCTATAAAGACCATGCCCTCGGTCGGCGAATCAATTCCGCCGATCATGTTGAAGAGGGTGGATTTTCCGGAGCCGGAAGGGCCCATGATGGAAAGGTACTCGCCGCGGTAGACATCCAGGGATATGCCGTCGAGCGCCCTGGTGACGGTTTCGCCGCTCCCGTAATGGCGCTTCACGTTGAGCGCCCGGATGACGGTGTCGCGCTGCGAAGAGATTTCACTGGCGGTATCGGAAGTTTGCTCCGGCATGATTCCAGTCTATGGTTACCGAGTCAAAACAGAATTCGGAATTCAGGATAAACTTTCACAAAGTTATTCATTATTCAAGCCGATGCAAGGATAATTTTAGATTATTTACCGGACCCGGCGTGAAACGCCGGGCTGGCGCAGGCGGCAAAACGGGGCGCGCAGGCGCCGCGGTCATTCGCCGGAGGCCTTGGCCGGCTTGGGAGAAGAGACAGGCGCGCCCTCGGCCGGATCGGCCACGACGCGGAAGCCGAGGTTGACGTACTTGTAGGTGGGCTCGTAGGCGCTGTTGCGCGAGGTGCTCAGGAAGAGCGGCATGCTGTCGGCCCAGGAGGCGCCCTTCAGGACGTTCATCGCCGGCATCTCCGCGTCCTTGTCCTCGCACCACTCCCAGACGTTGCCCCCTACTCCGTAAAGCCCCCAGTCGTTTTCCCCGCTTTTCCTGACCGGCGCCGAGACGCGGTGGCCGTCGTTGTGATCGAGCATCTGACCGCCCGGGCTCCTGTTTTCGCGGCCGAAGTAATTAAAGCGCTTCGACGGCGGCCAGGCGCCCCACGGATATTCGCTGCCGGTGCCGCAGGTCGCGTAAGTTTCCCACTCCCTGACCTTCGGCAGGCGGAATTTCAGCTTGCCGGCCGGGGTTGCGCCGTGGTTCTTGTTGAGCCAGTCGCAGAAGGCGTGCGCGTCGTTCCAGCTCACGTTCACCGCCGGCTGGGAGGCGTCGTTGAGGTTCAACCCCTCGTGCGCGCCGCTTGAATGCTGGGGACGGAAACAGCGGAACTCGGCATTGCTGACCTCGTATTTGCCCACGAACATCTTCAGCTGCTCCACGTACACCAGGCGCAGCTTGACGTCCGGGCTGAGCTTGACCACTACCGTCCGGCCCTGAGCCTTGAACTGCCCGCAGCCGGTTTGGAAGAGCGCGAGGGCGGCCGCCGCCAGGCAGGATGAAAACAGAACCAGCTTGCGGTGAAATGACATGGTTGTTCCTCCGTTGTTTGCGGCGAGCAGGTTAAAGACTGGAAAAAAACACGGCATCCGCAGCCGGCCGGGAGAGCTTCACGTATCCTGCACCTGGATGCGGACCGTGGCGTGCTTCATCGCTTCCAGGTTCACGTTCACGTCCATGGGTATGACCCCGCTGAGCTTGCTTTCAAGCAGCTTGCCAAGCGCCGTCCGCAGCGAGTCGTTTTCCTTGCGCGTGACTTTGACGCACGGCATCCCCTCCGGGAGCAGCAGCTGGGCTTTAAGGTGGTCGGCCTGCGAGAGGATGATGAAAGGCTTGCTGCAGTTGGGGCAGCGCCCGCGCTTGCCCACGTCCGTGTCGCGCAGCCAGAGCTTCTGGCCGCAGGAGGGGCAGCTGATCTTGAAATCAAGCTCGCCCTTGTCGCGCAGGTAAAACACCCCGACGGGGATGGAGGTTCCGGCCTGGGTCAGGTGGTGGTACATGTTGCGGATCTTGTCCAGCGAAAGCACGTCGAGGAAGCGCACCAGGATACCCACGGCGTGGGCCTTGCTGACGCGCTCCTTGAAGGTTGAGTCCTCGTCGGGATCGCCGACAAAAACATCCATCGCCACCTCGTGGCTGCCGATCGTGAGCTTGCTGACTTCATCCGCGCCGAGGAACTCGTCGGCCAGGTCGCGATAGACGGCAATTATCAGGACGTTGTAAGTTTTCGCCTGGGTATTATCGCTCATGGGTAAATCACCTTATGAATTTGCAGGTTACAAAGTCTTTATTTATAATTCAGTGTAATCGCGCTTATAAAATAAGCAACATTAAATTTCCGTTTTTTTTCCGCGCGCGCGGCCGATCTCGCGCTCCAGACGCTCCAGCGCCTCTTCCCGCGAGCGGCATTTTCCTTCCAGCTGGGCGTCGTAGACCGCCTGCTTGAGCCGCCCCACCAGCGGGCCGCGCGGCACTCCCCGCGCGATGATGTCTTCGCCGCCCACCAGGGGCGGCGGCAGCACCGGCTCAGCCTTGAATTCTTTTTTGAACTGCCCGAGGAAATCGTAGTTCTGCATGTCGCCGTGGCTGGCGGCGCAATCAAGGCGGTGGAGTTCGAGCTCGTCCTCGAAGGTGTCCTCGGTGACAAAACGGCGCAGGGTGGATTTTCTCATCCGGCGCACGTCCATGAACCGCATGTGGTTGCCGATGATGTAGCTCACGGCCCTGATCTCGGCGAGGGGCAGGCGCAGGCGCCTGAGGATGGCCTCGGCCATCTCGGCCCCGCAGGCGGCGTGGCGGTTGAAGCGGATGCGGTCCGCGGCCTTCACCGCCGTGGCCGGCTTGCCGACGTCGTGCAGCAGCACCGCGTAGGCCAGCCGCGCGCGGCGGGCCTCGGGGCGCGGCGGTGACTGCCGCATGGCGTCGAGCATCATCACGGTGTGCGTCCAGACGTCGCCCTCGGGATGGAACTGGGGCGGCTGTTCCTGGCCGCGCATGGCCTCGACTTCCGGTAAAATCTCCCGGAGCAGCCCCAGCGCGCTCAGAGTTTCCAGGGCGCGGCCGGGCCGCTCTGCCTCCAGCAGGATCCTGGCGAGCTCCTGCTGTATCCGCTCGGCGCTGATCCGGCCGATGCTTGCCGCCCGGCGCCGGATGGCTTCCGCGGTGGCGTCTTCAATCCGGAACCCGAGAACCTCCGCAAAGCGGACCGCGCGCAGCATGCGCAGGTGGTCCTCCTCAAAGCGCTTATCCGGTTCGCCCACCGTGCGTATGATTTTGCGAGCAATGTCTTCCCGGCCGCCGGCATGGTCCCGGATACTGTTTTCCACCGGGTCGTAAAACATGGCGTTGATGGTAAAGTCGCGCCGGGCGGCGTCTGTTTTTTCATCGGCAAAGGTGACCGAGCGCGGATGGCGGCCGTCGTCATATTCGCCGTCGGTGCGGAAGGTTGCCACCTCATACCAGGTTTCGGAATCATCCCCGGTGGGCTTTATCCCGACCCGCACCACGCCGAATGCCTTCCCCACCGCCACCGAGCCTGGGAAAAGCCCCAGGACGGCTTCCGGTCGGGCGTCGGTGACGACGTCGAAATCTTTCGGATCGCGGCCCAGGATCATGTCGCGCACGCAGCCGCCGGCAAAAAGCGACTGGAAGCCGCCCGCGCGCAGGCGCAGGACGATCTGTTTCGCCCCCTCGAAGAGCGGCGATGGCGGGCTGTTCCGGTTTGCATTCATAAACTGAAGGCGCGTGGCAGCAAATCGCGCAGTTTAAAGTCCCTGGCCAGGGCCGGCCGGGAAGCCGGCACCAGGATCACGTCGAAATCAGGCCCGCAAAACTCGGCCAGAACCTGGAGGCAGGCCCCGCACGGGAACACCGCCCCCGCCCCGGGCGCAGCCACCGCGATGGCCTCGAAGCGCCTGTGGCCCGCGGCGACGGCCGCGGCCAGGGCCGTCCTTTCGGCGCAGATCGTAAGGCCATAGGAGGCGTTTTCAATATTGGCCCCGGTAAACACCACCTTGCCGCCCGAAACCATCAGGGCCGCCCCGACCATGAATTTTGAATAGGGCGCATACGACCCGCGCCTGGCCCGCAGGGCTTTTTGGATCAGCCTCTTCCTTTTTACCGGATTCATTTTTCAACCTCCCCCGCCAATATGCGGCAGGCCGCCCGGACCAGGAGCCGCATGCCCCGGGCAGCCTCCCGGCCGGCCTGCCGGACTTCATCGTGGTCAAGCTTCGCGGCCCCAAGCCCGGCAGCGCGGTTCGATATCAGCGATATGCCCAGGACCCTCATCCCTGCCGCGCAGGCCAGAACGGCCTCCGGCACAGTCGACATCCCCACCGCGTCCGCGCCCAGGGTGCGGCAGGCCCGGACTTCGGCCGGGGTTTCATAAACCGGGCCGGGCACGGCCAGGTACACCCCTTCCGCAGCCTTGATCTTGATCCGGCGCGCGCTGCGCACCAGCGCGGAACGGAGCTCCGGATCGTAGACATTCGTCTGGTCCGGGAAACGCTTTCCCCAGAAATCATCATGTTTGCCCTGGAGAGGGTTGGCGCCCATGGCGTTGATGTGGTCGCTGATAACCATGAAAACGCCCCGCTCCAGGCCGGGCCGGATGCCCCCCGCGGAATTGGTCAGGATAACCGCCCCGGCGCCAAGCCTTTTCAATATGTAAAGCGGCAGCGCGACCGGATCCCACCCCGCCCCCTCGTACCAGTGGCGCCGGCCCTGGAAAACAAGCGCTTCCACACCGGCCATCTCCGCCCGGTGCAGCAGGCCGCGGTGCCCCGCCACGGTCGTCAGCCCCATGGCCGGCAGCGCGGAATAGGGCATGCTCTCCTTGACTTCAAATTCCGCCAGCGCCTCTTCCCAGCCCGAGCCCAGGATAAGGCCGCAAAGCGGGCGGCAACCCTTGAAACGCCGCCTGGCAATACCGCAGGAATTCTCGAGTATTTTTACGTTCAAAAATCAGGTTCCTTCTTTATTGGTATGGCTCATATTTCCCCGATTATCAGCTTCGGCGCGGCAACGCGCCTCGGGCTGATGACAAACGCTTCCGCGGCAAGCGGCTTGGCGGCCTCCATGCGTTTTTCAGAGCCGGCCTGGAGCCAGGCCAGCGGCTCGCCGCGCTCGACCTGTTCGCCAGTTTTTTTCACCACCATTATCCCGGCCGAGCGGTCAATCCCGTCCCCCAGCCTGTTCCGCCCCGCCCCCAGGGCCAGGGCCGCCCGGCCGATCAGCCCGGCGTCGGCCCGGGCCACGCACCCGGAGCGCGCGGCCTTGAGCGGGAAGGTGAGCGCAGCATGGATAAGATCTTCCGGCCTATCAAGACAATTCTCGTCGCCGCCCTGCAGCCGCACCATCGCCTTGAATTTTCCGAAAGCCTCGCCCGACCTGATCTTCCCGGCCAGGAAGGCCCGGGCCGGCGCCTCGCCCCGCGCGGCTCCGGCGGCCATGAGCATCCTGGCGCCGAGCGCCAGCGTAAGCTCGACCACGTCCGCCGGCCCCCTGCCCTGCAGGGTTTCAACCGCTTCAACCACCTCGTGCGCGTTGCCGACGGCCCTGCCCAGGGGCTGGCTCATGTCCGTGACCAGGGCGCTCGCGCGCAGGCCGGAAAGGGATCCGATCCTGACCAGGGTCTCCGCAAGCAGGTTTGCTTCCCGCGGCGTCTGCATGAAGGCCCCGGAGCCGCACTTGACGTCGAACACGATTCCATCCAGGCCGGCAGCCAGCTTCTTGCTGAGGATGCTGGCCACGATGAGCGGCACGGAGGGCACCGTGCCGGTCACGTCGCGCAGCGCGTAAAGCTTGCCGTCGGCCGGCGCCAGGCGCGCCGAGGCCCCCGCGATGCAGCAGCCGCAGCGCCCGGCGGCGCGGACGATCTGCTTATCCGTCAGGTTGGTGCGGAAGCCCGGGATGGACTCCAGCTTGTCGAGCGTGCCACCGGTGATGCCCAGCCCGCGCCCGGCGATCATCGGCACAGCCAGCCCGCAGGAAGCGGCGAGAGGGGCGAGGACAAGCGAAATTTTATCCCCAATCCCGCCGGTGGAATGCTTGTCTATCCTGGGGGCGCGGAGCCCGGGATACTTCAACCTCGTTCCCGTGGCCAGCATGCTCCCGGTGAGGAGCATGGTTTCCCCGAAGCCCATGCCGCGGATGCAGATGGCCATGGCCAGGGCCGCCATCTGGTAATCCGGGATGGACCCGTCCATGTAGCCGCGGATGAAAAAATCAATTTCGGCGGCGTCGAGGGGCAGACCGTCTCTTTTTTTTTCAATTATCCATTGCGGAATCATTTTGTTCCACTATACTACCCGGTGTTGTCTTTGTCAAAAAATTAAGGCGGGCCCCCGTGATTAGCACCGCCAGCACGGCAGCAAGATAAGATGTCTTCCGCGACAATACAAGCGCCATGAAAAAATTAATCAGCACTGGATTAAAAATTCTTCTCCGCGCAGCGGCTTCAGCCGGCGTATGCCTTATTTTGGCCGCCGGCGGTTGTGAAAGCGGCTCGAGCCACCTGGCCGACGGGCACGACTTCGGCGACAACAACCCCCTCCTCTACGTGGCCTTCGGCGACAGCATCACCTACGGTTCCGGCGTAACCGAGCAATACAGTTACCCGTCGGTCCTGACCGCCATGATGATGCGCACCGTGGCCAGGGAGGGCTACCCCGGGGCGGAATCATACGTCGGCGCCGACCTGGTCCACTATATCCTCGACGGATACAAGCCGGGCTTTATCCTTCTGCTCTGGGGGGTCAACGACCTCATCATGGGCTACTCGGAAGACGACATCATCACGAACCTGCAGTATATGTGCCAGGCCGCGATCGGCAACAAGACCATCCCGGTCCTCGCCACCCTCACACCGGTTTTCGGAGAGCACCGCATGTGGGCCAGCGGGGTGGAAAGGGTTAACGTCCGCATCCGCGCGCTCGCCCAGGCCATGAACGTGGCCCTGGTTGACCTGGAACTCGCCTTCAAATGGGACCCGATCTACATCGGGGAGGACGGCCTGCACCCGAACGCCCTGGGATATAACCTCATGGCCCAGACCTTCTATGACGTCGTCAACTAGAACCTATCTCAAAATTCGCTTGGGCATGGCAGAAGCGAATTTCGCGTCTGGCAAGACGGGCGCGTTGGCGGGTATACCTGAAAGGTATATCTCCCGCGCGCTCAACGCCGCCAGACACGAAATGCGCTCTGTTCCAATGGAATGCGGCGGCGCATCTGGCAGAGTTGCGTTCTGCAAGCGGGGCCATAGCGACTGCTATGCCTCCCGCTTGCACGCCTTGCTCTGCCAGCGCGACGCTCGCACCATGCTCCATGCCAATTTAGAGATAGGTTCTAGATCGGCTCTCATCAAAATCCAAGGCCGCAGGACAAAGCCCGGAATGCAACCCGCTCCCGGGGCCTTGAACCATCCCGCCGGCCTGCCATGATTAACCTGAGCCAGGAACACCGGGGCTGGCTCTCCGAACCGCCGGACATCGAAACCTCCTCCGACGATTACGCGCGCCGCTTCGCCGGGCCGGCCGGGGAATGGATGCTGAAGGTTCAGGAAAATATCGTCCTTGATTTTCTGCGCAACACCGGCATCACCACCATCCTCGACGTTGGCGGCGGCCACGGCCAGCTGGCCGCGCCGCTCTGCCGCCAAGGCTACGCCGTGACCGTGGCCGGCAGCGCGGACGCCTGCGGAAGAACTGTCGCCAGGATGACGGAAATGGGAATGTGCCGCTTCCAGGTGGCCGACCTGCTCCAGCTGCCGTACCCGGCGCAATCCTTCGACGCCGTCATCTGCTTCCGCCTTGTGACTCACTGCACGCGCTGGGAGCTGCTCCTCTCGGAGCTTTGCCGCGTGGCCCGCAACGCGGTGATCGCGGACTATCCCACCAGCCAGAGCGTTAATTTCGCCGCCGGCACGCTCTTCGGCGCCAAGAAAAAGCTGGAAGGCAACACGCGCACCTTCAAGCTCTTCCGCCACGATGAAATTGCCGGGGTGTTCGCGGCCCACGGCTTCCGCGTCGCCGCGCGCGCGGGCCAGTTTTTCCTGCCGATGGTCCTGCACCGCCGCTTGAAAAACCGCGGGCTCTCCACCTGGCTGGAAAACCGGTGCCGGCGCTGCGGCCTGGTCCGGCGCTGGGGCTCGCCCGTGATCGTCAAGGCCCTGCGCGCCGGCGGCTAATCCCCCGCGGGTGTAGGACAATAATTTGGGTAGTTGGCGTAATACAGATACCAATTTTACCCACCCGACCGTTGGGCACCCCTCCCGGGAGGGGATCATAACGGCTTGTCCTGACCTTCTTGATTTCCCCTCCACCGGAGGGGTGGCCGTAGGCCGGGGTGGGTGCACGGAATTTGGTCTCCAAGAATTTGTCCTACACCCATCCCCCGCCGCCCCTGAAAAATTGATTTGATTTCTGCCGCGCGCGCTCCATAA
Source organism: Kiritimatiellia bacterium (assembly GCA_041674125.1). Classification (GTDB taxonomy): domain Bacteria; phylum Verrucomicrobiota; class Kiritimatiellia; order JAAZAB01; family JAAZAB01; genus JAQUQV01. The sequence continues at coordinate 10,685 of JBAYWJ010000023.1, read as the reverse complement.
TGCGCTTTTTTATCGCGAGTGCCCGGCGGGCTGCCCCGCCTTGCTTCCAGGCTTTATATGAAACACGTCATCGTCTACCGCTGCCAGCAGTGCGGGGGCAGGAAAAAAATATTCGCGGACAGCCGCGTGCGCGAGTTCGTGCTGGCCTGCTCCGGCCAGCTTGAGCCGATCCATATCCTGCGCGCCTTCGAGGACGGCAACTTCGGGGTGTGCCTGGTCCACTGCGACCCGGGCGCCTGCCGGACCCTCTCCGGCGCGCGCGCCGCCCTGCGCCAGGTCAACTTCGCCCGGCGCCTGCTAGAGGAGGTTGCCGTCAACCCCGGGCGCGTCAGGACCATCGCGTATCATCCGGGCTGCGACCTGCACTCCGAAATAAACCTTTTTTTCGAGCAACTGAAACACCTTGAAGAACACCCCAGCGAAGCGGCGCCGGAGGCGCCGGAAAGGAAGCTAACATGATCGTCGCCCAGCGCAAGCCCCTGGCGGATATCATCGCCAAGCTCGAGCCCTACCGGAAAATCATCGTGGCCGGCTGCGAGACCTGCGTGGCCGAGTGCCACGCCGGCGGGAAGAAGGAAGTGGAACTGCTCGCCTCCCAGCTGCGGATCGCGTTCAACCGCAAAATGATCCCGGCGGAAATCTCCGAGCTGACCATTGAAAGGCAGTGCGAGCCCGAAATGATCGAGCCGGCCGCGGAGCAGATCATGGCCCACGACGCCGTGCTCTCGATCGCCTGCGGCGTCGGAGTTCAGCAGCTGGCCGAGCGCTTCCCCGGCCTGCCCGTACTGCCCGGGCTCGACACCACCTTCATGGGCGCGCACTCCTCCCCGGCGGAGTGGTCCGAGCGCTGCGCCGGCTGCGGCAGCTGCGTGCTGGACCTGACCGCCGGCATCTGCCCCATTGCGCGCTGCAGCAAGAGCCTCCTCAACGGGCCCTGCGGCGGCTCGCACGACGGCAAGTGCGAGGTCTCCGACGATATCCCCTGCGCCTGGGCCCAGATCGTGGAGCGCATGGCGAAAAACGGCAAGCTGGACCAGCTTAAACAGATCATTCCGGCCAAGGAGTGGAACACCGCCCGGGACGGCGGCACGAGGCGCATCATCCACGAGGAGGCCGCGCCGTAGCCGAAGCAAACCGGAAGAAAATCCGAAGCACGAAATTCGAAACAAATTCAAAAATATAAATATAAATTAATTAGGCGATAAAATCGCAACTATTCTGGATTCCCGAGCCTACTCCGCCGAAGCAAAGCTTCGAGCTGCGAAGACTGGATCAGGTCGGGAATGACAAAGACGGCCGCACGTTCTGTCATTCCCGCGAAAGCGGGAATCCAGTGCAACATTGAAATTCCTATACGTAAATTTAGCAAAGACCGGGGTTGATATCTTTCTTCGTTTCTGATTTTTAATTTTGGTCATTGAGACTTGTTTCGTACTTCGAGATTCGGATTTAGGATTTTTTTGATGTAATAACAGTAAATATGTGTGAACTAAAACTATGAAATCTGGAAGCCGCCTTGAACAGCTGCTGGCGCGGGGCGAGTTCGCCGTCACCGCCGAAATGGGCCCGCCGATGAGCGCCGATGCCGGCGTCATCGCCAAAAAAGCCGACCTTTTGCGCGGCACGGCCGACGCCTTCAACATAACCGACAATCAGACCGCGGTCGTGCGCATGTCTTCCATGGCCGCTTCCACACTCTGCCTTAAAGCCGGCCTGGAGCCCATCATGCAGATGGTCTGCCGCGACCGCAACCGCATCGCGATGCAGAGCGACATCCTCGGCGCCGTCGCGCTGGGCATACGGAACTGCCTCTGCCTTTCCGGCGACCACCAGTCCTTCGGCCGCGCCGGGAAGCTACTCGGCCACCCCGGGGCCAAAAACGTCTACGACCTCGACTCCATCAACCAGATCCGCATGTTCCGCCAGCTGCGCGACGAGAAAAAATTACTGGGCGGCGATCCGGTCAAGACCGAGGTCCCCCTCTTCATCGGCGCAGCCTGGACGCCGCTCGGCGACCCGGTCGAGTTCCGCGTCATGCGCCTCGGCAAGAAAATCGAGGCCGGCGCCGACTTTGTCCAGACCCAGTGCGTGTTCGACGTGGAGCGCTTCGCGGACGCCATGAAGAAGGCGCGCGCCGAAGGCCTCCACGAAAAGGCGGCCATCCTGGCCGGGGTGATCGTGCCCAAGAGCGCCGGCATGCTAAAGTACATGCACAGCTCCGTGGCCGGGGTCAGCGTGCCCGAAAAGCTGATCCGCCGCATGAGCGAGGCGGCCGACCAGAAGGTGGAGGGGGTGGCGATCGCCTCGGAGCTGATCGGTGAAATCCGCCGGATCGAAGGCGTGCGCGGCGTCCACGTCCAGCCGGTCGAATGGGAATCCATCATGCGCACCGTGGCCGAAAAAGCCGGCCTGCTCCCCCGCCCCGAGGTGAAGTGATGCCGGAGAAGTATCACATCGAAGTCGACCCGACGGCGCCGCGCTTCGCGCCGGTTTCCAAGCTCAACCACCTCGAGCACAACCGCTGCCTGGGCTGCCTGGAATGCGCCAAGCGCGACTGCATTTACGACGTCTTCGCCGGCCGCCGCCTCCTGCCGCGCGAGCTGGTCGATTCCGGCAGCCGCCTCTGCAAGGCCTGCATGCGCTGCGTCCAGGAATGCCGCAACCGCATCATGCTCAAGGCGCTCAACCCGGAATATCTTGAGCTTGGCAACGATTACTGGACGCCCGAAATCATCACCTCCCTCTGGAACCAGGCCGAAACCGGCAAGATACCCGTTTCCGGCGCCGGTTACGGCGGCCCATTCTCAGGCGCCGGCTTCGACGAGATGTGGACCGACATGTCTGAAATCGTCCGGCCCACCCGGGACGGCATCCACGGGCGCGAGTACATCAACACCTCCATTGACATCGGCGCCCGGCCCGACCGGCTGCATTTCAAGGAAGGCCAGCTCAACGACGACCTGCCCCCTTCCGTTTCCATCCCCCTGCCCCTCGTGCTGGACCTGCCCCCGCGCGCGCGCCGCTGGCTGCCGGTGAAGAACGCCTTGCTGCACGCGGCCCGCCAGCTTAAAATCCTCGCCCTGGACGACGAGCACAAGCTGCCGGATGAAAACGCCGTAGCCCGCTTCGCGCCGGAAGATTTTTTTGCCTCGGGCCAGTCGCACCGCTTTGCGGAAATCTGCCTGGACTCCTCCGACCCGGAGGCCGCCCGCCGCCTGGCAGTCCGGCTGCGCGCGGCCATGCGCCAGAAGCCGGACACGGTCGTCGCGGTGGCCCTGCCCCTGGACCGGAACGCACGGGAGGCGGCGCTGTGCCTCGCCGAACACGGCGTCGGGGTCCTGCGCTTTTACGCCGGCCGCGACGGGAACGAGCTTGAAAAAAACGCGCCGCGCTTCATAAAGGAAGCCGTGCGCGATATCCACCTGGCTTTCGTCCAAGCCCGGCGGCGCGATTGCGTCACGCTCCTGGCCGGAGGGGGGATCGCCATGGCCGAGCACGTAGCCAAGCTGATCGCCTGCGGCGCGGACGGCGTGGTCGTGGATGAAGCCCTGCTCGTGGCCCTCGAATGCCGCCTCTGCCCCTCGTGCGCCGCGGGTGACTGCTGCCGGGTGGAAATTGAAAAGGCCGACGCCGCCTGGGCCGCGCAGCGGATCGTCAATTTGCTCGGCTCCTGGCACTCCCAGCTCATCGAGGTGATGGGCGCGATGGGCATCCGCGAGATACGCCGCCTGCGCGGCGAGGTCGGCCGGGTGATGTTTTTCAAGGACCTGGAAAAGGAATGCTTCGCGCCGATTTTCGGGGAAAGGGTGGAAAGCAAGTAGTCAGAATCCAGTAGTCAGGAGTCAGAATGAGAATTCCGGCAAAGACATTTGAGAATTTGATCGTTTGGCAAAAGGCGCATTAATTTGTTCTTAACATTCGTTTTATTCTGACTACTGACTACTGTATTCTATTAAATATGCTTTCAATCAAGACAACTCCTTCGCGCTTCCGGAACCCGATCGGCAAGTTCATCGTCGAGCGGGCCGAAAGCTGCGTGCACTGCGGGAAATGCGCTTCAGTTTGCCCGGCCGGAGTCCACGTCAAGGCCGGGGAGCGCATGCTGCGCCCGCGGAGCCATCTCTGCCTGGGATTCGCCTGCGCGCGCGCTGAGTCCGGCTGCGTCCTGAAATGCCCGCAGCGCGCGCTCGCTATCCAGGTGAATCCCGTCTTCCAGGCCCTGGGCGACTGCCGCTGGACCGGCGACCTGATCCTTTCAACCTGGCACCAGGCCGCGACCGGGCGCATGCCGGAGGTGGAGCTGGAAAGCGACTGCGGCGCCTCCGGCGGCGGCTTTGACCGCATGCGCATCAAGTTCCCGGATAAGCCTTCCGGGATCAGCCCGGACAAGGTGGATTTGCGGATGAAGCTCAACCGGCGCGGCGACGGCCGCGCCGAGCCGGTGCTGGATTTGCCGATATACGGCGGGGGAATGTCGTTCGGCTCCATCAGCGAAAACACCATGGTCGCCCGCGCCAGGAACGCCGCGGCCTGGAACACCTTCACCTGCACCGGCGAGGGCGGTTTCCCGGAAGCGCTTGTGCCCTACGCGAAAAACGTCATCACCCAGGTGGCCACCGGGCTCTTCGGCGTGCGCGAGGAAACCATCCAGCGCGTCCGCATGGTAGAGTTCAAGTACGCCCAGGGCGCCAAGCCGGGCCTGGGCGGGCATTTGCTGGGCGACAAGGTCACCGAGGCGGTCGCGCGCATGCGCGAATCGGTCGTGGGCAACTCGCTCTTCTCGCCCTTCCCCTTCCACTCGGTCTATTCCATCGAGGACCACAAGAAGCACGTTGACTGGATCAGGCACGTCAACCCCGGCGCGCTGGTTTCCACGAAAGTCTCCACGCCGGTGGACGTGGAAATGGTGGCGGTGGGCAGCTATTACGCCGGCTCGCACGTGATCCACCTCGACGGCAGCTACGGCGGCACCGGCGCGGCCCCGGAAATCGCCAAGAAAAACATCGCCATGCCGATCGACTACGCCATCAACAAGACCCACCGCTTCCTGGTGAACGAGGGCATCCGCGATCAGGTCGTCCTGATCGCCTCCGGCGGGCTGCGCACCGCGCACGACATATTCAAGGCCATGGCGCTGGGCGCGGACGGCGTGGTGATCGGCACGGCCGAAGTGGTGGCGCTGGAGTGCCTGCGCTGCAAGAACTGCGAAAGCGGGCGGGGCTGCTCGCGCGGTATCGCCAGCACCGACCCGGAACTGTCGCAGGCTTATTCGGAAGACTGGGCCTTCCAGCGGCTTTACAACCTCTACGCCTCGATCGAGGCGCGGCTGCGCGCCCTCATGGCCGCCGCCGGCCTGGCGAGCGCCGCGGCCCTTACGGGCCGCACCGATTTGCTGACGCATCTGGATTACTCCGGAAAGGCACAAAGTGACAAAGGCACATAGTCTCGAAAGAAATAATCGACGATATCCGGCGGTGAATTAAAAAAAATATCCGCCGTAGCTTCTGAGCATAGGCGGATGCAAGCGCGTGACAAATTTGGTTTCCGTCAGCTGACGGATTCGAAAAAACAAGGCAAGTCCCGCTGTAAGCGGGACAAGGCTCAGGCCGGATGCGGGTGCGCCGCGTGAAGCATCGGACTCAAGTCCATGCAAACGCGGCAAACCCACAGGCGGCCTGAGATCGCCGACGCTTTTTTCGAACCAAATTTGCCACGCTATTGAAAATGCATTAATTAGACCGGGGACACAGCTAGCGGTGAATCACAAAGACATTAACATGAGTAAGCCGGAAGTAATAATCACATCCCGCGCAAACCTGGCGCCGGAATCCGGTAAAATCCGGAAGGAGGCCGAGGAAGGCGGCTGCGGCGTGGTGGGGTTCGCCTCCGACGTCAAGGTGGCCGGGCGCCACATTTTCCGGCCCTCGATCCAGATGCACAACCGCGGCAACGGCAAGGGCGGCGGCATAGCCGCCGCGGGCCTCGACCCGGATTATTTCGGCGTGACACGGGAAATGCTCGACGAGTGCTACCTCCTCCAAATCGCCTTCCTCGAGCCGGCGGTCATGAACGAGCTGGAAAAGGAATTCATCCTGCCCTTCCTCGACGTCCAGCACTCGGCCCTCCTGCCGGTCATCAAAGATCACCGCGAGCTGGAGCTCGCGGTGCGCCCGCCGGACGTGAAGCAGTATTTCGTGCGCGTAAAAGCGGAGGTGCTGAAAAAATTCATCACTGAATCGACGAACAGGAATATAAATCCTGGTAGGGCGGGACAGCCTGTCCCGCCGGCTGATCCTGCCGGACAGGGCTTCCCGGCGCTGCCTTCGTCCGGTCTGAAGGGGCGGCAGGCGGAGGACGAATTCATCTGGCAGAATTCCTTCAGGATCAACGAGCGCTTCTACGCCTCGCTCGGGGACAAGAAGGCGTTTGTCCTTTCGCACGCCCGCAACCTGATGATCCTCAAGATCGTCGGCTACGCCGAGAACGTGGTCCAGTATTACCGGATGGAAAACATGCCGGCCCACGTCTGGATCGCCCACCAGCGCTTTCCCACCAAGGGGCGCCTCTGGCACCCGGGCGGCGCGCACCCCTTCATCGGCCTCAACGAGGCGCTCGTCCACAACGGCGATTTCGCCAACTACCACTCCGTCTGCGAATACCTGCGCCAGCGCAATATCACGCCGCAGTTCCTGACCGACACCGAGGTCTCGGTCCAGCTTTTCGACCTGTGGAGCCGGGTCTACCAGTACCCGCTCGAATACGTGATCGAGGCCCTCGCCCCGACGACCGACCTGGATTTCGACCGGCTCCCGGAAGACAAGCGCCGGCTCTATGGCGCCATCCAGGCCACCCACATCCACGCCTCGCCGGACGGCCCCTGGTTTTTCATCATAGCCGACAGCCACCCCGACCGCCACGAATTCCGGCTGATGGGCATAACCGACACCTCCATGCTGCGCCCCCAGGTTTTCGCCCTCAGCGAGGGCAAGGCCCGCATCGGCCTCTGCGCCTCAGAAAAGCAGGCGATTGACGCCGTCCTGGAAAGCCTTTCAAAGGAAGACAGCCGCTTCCGGCCGGTCGCCGATAAGTACTGGAACGCGCGCGGCGGAAGCCACACCGATGGCGGCGCCTTCATCTTCACCCTCACCGGGACCGGGCCGGATCTCAAGCTCGAATGCGCCAACAAATTCGGCGAGCGGATTGACCCCGGCAGCGCCGAGGCGTGGGACGGCCTCCCGCCGCCCGCCGGCTCCATTTCCGGCGCCGGGCCGGAGGCGCAGTTGGCCCCCCTGCTTGATGCCGGCCAGCCCGAAAAGGTCTTTGAAGCCGCCGCGCGCGCGGCCGCCGCGCCGGGATTCGACGCTTTCCACCGGGCGGTCGGCGCCATCGCCGGCCGCGGCGCAGGGAGCAAATCCGCGCCGGCGGCCCTCGAGGCGCTCGCCATGCTCAACGACTTGCGCTATGACCCCGGCCATAAAAAGCGCAGCTCCCTGCTTGAAATAGCCCGCGGCGGGATCCTCCGCCTGCTGGATGCCTGCCCCGGCCTGGAACAGGGCGGGAACTGCGGCGGCTTCCGCCGGCTGACACGTCAGACCAGGGATAAACTGCGCGCCCCGGCGCCGGGCGAAACCGCGCTCGTAATTGACGCCGGCGGCTTCCCGCCCGAGGGCGAAGAGTGCGACGCTATGCTCATGGTCCGGGCCGCCGCCCTGGGATGGCGGAGGTTCATCGTTTACAACCTCCGCGGCCAGCGCTTCCACGGATGCGGGTTCGGCCCGAATTCGGAAAAGATACGCGTGGACCTCTTCGGCAGCTCCGGGGACTACGCCGGCAGCGGCATGGATGGCTGCGAGCTTTACATCCACGGCGACGCCCAGGACCAGCTGGCCCAGATCATCAAGCGCGGCAAGCTCGTGGTCTACGGCAGCGTCGGCCAGACCTTCATGTACGGCGCCAAGGGCGGGTCCGTTTTCATCATGGGCAACGCCGCCGGACGCCCCCTGATTAACGCGGTGGGTTGCCCGCGCGCGGTCATCAACGGCACCTCCCTCGATTTCCTGGCCGAGTCGTTCATGGCCGGCGACGCCCTGAAGGGCGGCGGATTCGCAATCGTTAACGGCATCGCCTTCAAGGACGACGGCGCGTGGAAGCCCCTGTCCCTGCCCTATCCCGGCTCAAACCTTTTCTCCCTGGCCTCGGGCGGCGCGCTCTACATCCGCGACCCCCGCCAGACCGTCATCCCCCAGCAGCTCAACGGCGGCCGGATCGTGGGACTTTCCAGGGCGGACTGGGCGCTGATCAAGCCTTACCTGGCGGAAAACGAGCGGCTTTTCCGGATAAAGGTCGAAGATTTGCTGACCGTGGAGGGCACGCGCCTTCCGCCTTCCCGGGTGTACCGCAAGATCCTGCCGATCCAGGCCGCGCTCCTCGAGCGCGAAATGGCCGATGAAGATGAATGAAAGATGCCGGCTAATGTGAGACTGGACGGAACCGGACACGGTGCGGGCGATCGGCGGCATCGCCCAGCAGATTGCGGCGGTGTTCGTGGTATGCCTCGTAATTACCGTCAAACCATGTGACCCGGCTGTCGCCCTCGAACGCCAGGATATGGGTCGCCACCCGGTCCAAAAACCAGCGGTCATGGCTGACCACCACCGCGCAACCGCCGAAATTCGCCAAAGCTTCCTCCAGCGCGCGCAGGGTATTGACGTCCAGGTCGTTGGTCGGCTCGTCCAGCAACAGGAGATTACCCCCGCCCCGCAGGAGCTTGGCCAGGTGCACCCGGTTGCGCTCGCCGCCGGATATCTGGCCCACCCGCTTCTGCTGGTCGGTTCCCTTGAAATTGAACCGGCCGCAGTAAGCGCGCCCGTTCATCTGCCGGCCGCCCAAGTCCAGGAATTCCTGGCCGTTGGTTATTTCCTCGTAGATCGTCCGGCTGGGGTCCAGGGCATCGCGGCTTTGGTCCACATACGCCGGCACGACCGATGTTCCCAGGGTCAGGCGGCCGGAACTCACCGGCTCCAGGCCGAGGATCATGCGGAACAAAGTCGTCTTGCCGGCGCCGTTGCCGCCGATCACCCCCACAATGCCGCCGCGGGGCAGGTCAAAATTAACGTTTTCCATTAGCAAGCGGTCGCCGAACGACTTGCTCACGTTTTCGGCGCGGACGACCACGTCACCAAGCCGCGGCCCGGGCGGGATCTGGATCTCAAGGCTGTCATCGCGCACATCCACCGCCTGGCTTGCGAGTTCCTCATAGCGCTTGAGCCGGGCCTTGCCTTTTGCCCGCCGGCCCGAGGGATTCATCCGGACCCAGCTGAGTTCCTGCTCCAGCAATTTATTGCGCGACGAGGCCTGCTTGTTTTCGCGTTCCAGCATGGCCTGTTTCTGCACCAGCCATTGCTCGTAATTGCCCTTGTAGGGATGGGCATGAGCGCCTTCCAGCTCAAGGATCCAGCCGGTGACGTTGTTCAGGAAATAGCGGTCATGCGTCACCACCACCACCGTGCCCTTGAATTTACGGAGGTATTCTTCCAGCCAGGCGACCGATTCCGCGTCCAGATGATTGGTGGGTTCATCCAGCAACAGGGCATCCGGGCTGGAGATCAGCAGGCGGCACAAGGCCACGCGGCGCTTCTCGCCGCCGGACAGCGTCCTGACCGGCGCCTCGCCCGGCGGCAGACGCAAGGCATCCATCGCCAGCTCGACGTTATGGTCAAGCTCCCAGAGATCGTGCCGGTCAATCAGGCCCTGGACCCGGCCCAGCTCGTCGTTGAGCTTTTCCGCCTCGGCCGGAGATGGCCGGCCGCTGAGCCGGTCGCAGATTTCGTCGTATTGCCGCAAAATCGCGCGCTCTCCGGCCACGCCCTCCGCGACAATCTCCGCCACGGTCCTGGCGGGATCCAGCTGCGGCTCCTGCGGCAAGTGTCCGAGCTTGATGTTTTTCGCCAAATAGACGTCGCCGCCCACCTCCGTATCCAGGCCGCCCAAAACCCGGAGCAGCGTGGATTTACCCGAGCCATTGGCGCCGATAACGCCGATCTTGGCGCCGAAGAAAAACGCCAGGGTCACGTCATCCAGCACCGCGACGCCGCCGTGCCGCTTCGTAACCCGCTCTAAAGTGAATATATATTCGCCGGCCATATTAATAAATATAAAAGGGGTCACTCCGGAATGCCGCTAAGATAAGCTCGCGGCGGTCGATGCCTCCAGCCCTCCAAGCGGAAAACACTTATGTTTTATGGAGGGCGGTGGGCCTCCGCCGCCGTCCGAAATCGGCGTTAAACCTTATCCGGCCGGCGGACTTGTTTTTTGAGTTCACCAGTGAGCAAGTCCCAGACATGGGGATGAGCCTCCACAAGCCTGGCAATATCCGCCAGGTCCTTTATCCGCTTGCTTTGCCTTCGTTCAGGTTCGGACCAGGCTTTCATCTTGCCCTTGAGAGTATCTTCCAGGGAAGCCACCCTCATGAGGATGCCATGAACATCTGCGGGAACGGCCCGGGAAGGAAAATCCCGATAGAAATCTTCCATGCTGAGTTGGATGCTGACTATGGAATGCCCCTGAAAGTTAATGGATTTCTCACGTCTTTCGGAACGAAACCCCGCTTTCTCAAGCAATGAGACCGTTCGCTCAATTGAATCGGAGGCGACGACGAAATCAACGTCCTGGGTTACCATGGGCTG
>JBAYWJ010000022.1:0-20559 GCA_041674125.1 Kiritimatiellia bacterium | reverse complement strand
TTTGCGCGCATATTTTTCAGGAACTCCATCGCCACCGGGGAAATATACCCGTGCGAATCGGCCGAAAGCCTCGCGTCAATCTTCCGTACCGGCGACGAGGCGCAGATCAGCCTGGCGGAAGAATCCATCACCTGCCGCCGCACCGGGAAGAAATACAAGCTGAAGTCGCTCGGCTCGGTCCTGCCGGTGATCCAGGCGGGAGGGCTGTTTGAATATGCCCGGAAGACGGGTATGATTGGCGCTAAGACAAGCACCCAACATCAGAAAACAAATACCAAATAACTTCCAATATCAAAATATCAACGAACGAAACAAACAAGATATACGATTTGGAAGAAAGGACATTTCAATTTGCCAAAGCAACTGCCATGCTCTGCAAATAACTGCCAGCCACTTCAATAAACAAAGAATATATTTAACAGCTAATCAGATCTTCCGGTTCAACCGGGGCAAATTATATCGAGGCCAATAAAGCCTTAAGCAAGAAAGATTTTGCAATGAAGGTTAAGATTTGCCGCAGAGAAGCAAAGGAATCCATTTTCTGGCTTAGGTTGCTCATCGAGACAAATTCCGAAGATTTCAAGCAAGAAGGTTCTGTCCTGAGAAATGAAGCGACTGAATTGAAAAAAATATTTTCAGATATAATCTCAAAGTCATCTTAATTGTCATTTTCGGCAATTTGATGGTATTTGGAATTTGGCGCTTGTATATTGGTGCTTATCAATGGAAATTATTGCATTTGCCAACCAGAAGGGCGGCGTCGGCAAGACCACCACGGCCGTGAGCCTGGCCGCCTGCCTTGCCGACAAGGGCGTCAAGGTGCTCCTGGTAGACTTTGACCCCCAGTCCAACGCCACCAGCGCGGTCGGCGTCGGGAGGCAGCCGGGGCACAGCGCCTACCCCGCCCTGATCGGAGAGGGAAAGCTCAAGGATGAAATCCGCAACACGCCCATCAAGAACCTTGACCTGATCCCCTCCGAGCTCAACCTGGCCGGGGCCGAGGTGGATATCGCCCGCTCCGACAACTACCTGCACTGCTTCAAGAACGTGCTCTCCGAGCTTGCCGCCGAAACCGATTACGAATACATTTTCATCGACTGTCCCCCCTCGCTCGGCATCCTCACCAGCAACGCCCTCATGGCCGCCGGCGGGGTCGTGATCCCCGTCCAGTGCGAGTACCTCGCCCTGGAGGGCCTGAGCATGATCACCGACCTGATCAAGATGCTCGCCGCTGGCGGTAACGCGCGGCTGAAGCTCGACGGCATAATCATGACTATGTTCGACGGTCGCACTAACCTTTCCTCCGAAGTTGTCGCGGAAGTCAGGAAGCACTTCGGCGACCTGGTATACAAGACACATATTCCCAGGAGCGTGCGCATAAGCGAGGCGCCCAGCTACGGCCAGCCCATCACCGCCTACGACACCCACTCCACCGGGGCGGCGGCCTACCGCGCCCTGGCCGTTGAATTCATCAAGCGCCACCGGCCGCCGGCCGCGGCAAAAAGCCCGCTACCCAACGCGCACGCGACGTTATCCTCAAGGGAAAGGCTGCGCCGCTGCTACTTTTACGAAGAGCTCGATCGCCCCGGGGTCTACGTCAGGACCGGGTTCCCGGAAAACGACCCCACCTACGACGGGCTCAAAAACTACCTGGCGGAACACGGCGACCTTAAGACAGGCTGGAGCCCCGGTTTCCTCGAGAAACAGCCCCCAACGGAAACTGCGACCGGGGCACATTCCCCTGAATTCGACCGGCACACTGTCCGCCTGCAAACCCCGCAGGGCCCGCTGCAATCGGCGCGCCTGGTCAGCCGCGCGGGACAGCCGGGGCTGCAGGAGGAATTTTTCATCAAAACGCGCGAAGACGCCGAAAAGTATCTTTCGCTGCCCCAGCCCGGAATCGAAGGCGAGGTCGGCTCGTTTTTCGAGGCCGTCAAACACTCCGGCGAACGGGGCATTGTCGAAGCGGGGTTTTTCAACCCGGCCGGATTCGTGGCAGAGCTGACGGGCTCCGAGCAATTTGCCGTGATGACCGTGTCCGACCGCGACGTCCTCCACGCCCTGTGCGAAAGGCGCATGCAAGCCACCCTCCGGATCATAAAATTCCTCATCGAGCGCAAGGTGGGGCCGTATTTCGCATTTGCGGGAGAAGAATATGTCGTGCCGCCCCTGCACGGCCCGGAGGATTTCAAAGACTTTATCGTCCGGTACGACAAGCCCATCATAGACCTCATCCACGAGGCTGGCGGGAGAGTGCACATCCACTGCCACGGCCGCATTAAAAATGTTTTCAGGCATTTCGTCGAGATGGGCGCCGACGTCCTGCACCCCTTCGAGGCGCCTCCCATGGGCGACATCACTGCCGCGGAAGCGAAGGAAATGGCGCGCGGCAGGATGTGCCTGGAAGGGAACATCCAGATCGCGGCCATGTACGAAAAAAGCCCGGATGAAATCCGGGCCGAAACTGCCGCGCTAATCAAGGACGCTTTCGGCGACCGGAAGGGGCTTATTGTCTGCCCGACCGCCTCACCTTACATCCGCGGCGCCGGGCAAAAATGCCTCGGTCAGTTCAAGGCCATGGTTGAAGCGGTCAGGAGCTGGCGCGCCTGAGCTTCCGCAAGCTGGCTGCCAGGGCGATCTTCCTGATGGCGGGGATGCGGTCCACGAACAAAACGCCGTTCAAATGATCGAACTCGTGCTGGATCACCCGCGCCATGAGCCCGCGGGCTTCAATCTTGCGCTCGTTGCCCTGTAAATCCACGAACGACACCTCAATTTCAAAGGCCCGGTGCACCGGGGAAAATATGCCGGGAAAGCTCAGGCATCCTTCCTGCTGGGTATGGGCGCCGCGGCGCCCGCCCAAAACGGGATTGATAAGCACCAGCGGCGTTTTTATGCCGGGGTTAAGCCGCTCGCCGCCGGGCTTGTCCAGATCATACTGTGCGGGAACGTGCATGACGAAAATGCTGAGGGTCTGCCCGACCTGCTGGGCCGCCAGGCCGACGCCGTTTTTAACGCGCATCAGATCCAGCATGGCATCCGCCAGCCTTTTCAATGCGCCGTCGATGTTGCTGACCGGCAGGGCCTTGCTCCTCAAAACCGGGTTCCCATATGTTACAATCTTATCCATGTCCGCCAGCTTCCTTTTTTAGAAAAAATAGCATTCCCGCCGGCGGGATCAAGGGAAATATGCGCGACAAGGCCGCATATCCTCCTTGCATTCGGTTCCGGCTTTCGTATAAATTTACACCATGGAAAAGGCGCTCATAATAATTCCCACCTACAACGAGGCCGAGAATGTCCGCGCGATCGCCGCCGCGGTTTTCAGCGCCTGCGATGGGGCGCACATTCTTTTCGTGGACGACAATTCGCCCGACGGGACCGGGAAAATTGCCGATGAGATGGCCGCCGCCGACAGCCGCGTGCGCGTAATCCACCAGGAGGACAAGCGCGGCCTGGGCCGGGCCTACATCGCCGGGTTCAAGTGGGCCCTCGCGCGCGACTACGACCTGATTTTCGAGATGGACGCCGACTTTTCCCACAATCCTTCCGAAATCCCGAAGTTCATCGCCGCCGCCCGCGGCGCCGACCTGGTGCTGGGATCGCGCTACGTGAACGGCATCCGGATCATCAACTGGCCGCTCAGCCGGCTCTTTCTAAGCCAGGGCGCGGGCACCTACGTGCGCCTGGTCACCGGCATGCCTTTCAGCGACCCGACCGGCGGCTACAAGTGCTTCCGGCGGCCGGTGCTCGAGGCCATCGACCTCGACCGAATAAAATCCAACGGCTATTCCTTCCAGATTGAAATGACCTACACGGCCTGGAAGCTTGGCTTCCGCGTCGAGGAGGTGCCGATCATTTTCGAGGATCGGCGCTCGGGCCACTCCAAGATGAGCTCGAATATCATCCGCGAGGCGCTCTGGATGGTAATGCAGCTGCGGCTCAGGCCGCTTCCGGCGAAGAGGAAATGAGGAAACGCTCAACTTCCAACGCTCAACGTTCAACGGCGGAAAAGCTGGAGAAAAATGAGATACTGGAAGAAATGCAGATACATACAATCTCCACTTTTAAACTTCCCGCTTGAAACTTCGGATTTAATTTAAATGTTGGACGTTGAATGTTGAATATTTCCGGGTCTTAGCATGAATTTGCGCGACATAATCATCGAGCTGCGCCCGCGGCAGTGGACCAAGAACCTGATTGTCCTGGCGGCGTTTGTCTTCGCGCTCGGCGACAAGCAGCAGCACCTGCTGCTTTCCACGGCCGGCGCTTCCATCCTGGCCATGATCCTCTTTGCCGCCGCATCGAGCGGGGTCTATGTCTGGAACGACATATGCGACCGCGAGCGCGACCGCGTGCACCCCGTCAAGAAAAACCGGCCCGTAGCTGCCGGCCGCATCCCACCGGCTGTGGCCCTGATCATGGCCGCGGTTCTCATCGCGGCCGCTTTGCTCGGGTCGTTCCTGCTGAACGCGCGCCTCGGGCTGATCATCCTGGCCTACATCGCCCTCCAGGGCGCCTACACCCACCTGCTCAAGCACGTGGCGCTGGTTGACGTTTTTGTCATCGCCTTCGGCTTTGTCCTGCGGGCAGTGGCCGGGGCAGTTGCCATCAGCGTGGTCATTTCTCCATGGCTGCTTATCTGTACGTTTCTCATGGCGCTTTTCCTCGCGCTCTGCAAGCGCCGGCACGAAAAGCGCCGGATGGATAACGGCGAAGACGCCGCGGCGCGCCCGAGCCTGCAGGCCACCAACGAGCGCCTTTTGGACCAGCTCATTGCCGTCACGGCCGGGGCGGTGATTGTGGCTTACGCGGTATACACCCAGTGGCCGGAAACGGTGGCCAAGTTCCAGACCACCCGCCTGAGCCTGACGATCCCCTTCGTGGTCTTCGGCATCTTCCGCTACCTGCACCTGGTCTACAACCGCGAAAAGGGTGACCAGCCCGAATCTATCCTTCTGACGGACCTGCCGCTGATCGCCAGCGTCATCATCTTCGGCTTCGCCGTGATCGCGCTGGTGGTGATATAGATCATCCAAGGTGGCGTCTCGCAAACCAAATCTCTCACATCGCCGATCATCGTTCATAGCAGCGCTAATTTCGTTGTGAAAAGGCGTCGGCCATTCCGGCCCATCTGCGCCGTTGCCGCCTTCGCGCATACACGAGTATAGCGCTTCACTCGGCGCCGACGCATCTGAACCGGACTAGCCTTGCTTTTCCCAATCCCTCGACAGGCTCGGGAAGCGAAATTCGCCCTGCGATTATGCCGTCCAATCCGTCAGCTGACGGATTGGACTGAATAAGAATTGATTTGCCTTTTGCCAAACCAAAGTCTTTTTTCCAAATGCTCATATAACGCCTGTCTTTATTAGCTGGAATGGAGGCGTCCAAAAAGATCTCCTCGAAAGTGTATTATGGCTGCCCAGCCCATGCCTTTGGCTTGGCAAGCGCAGGTTAACCACGCGCAGCGCGTGGTCAAGGTTTAAACGGAAGGATAACCCGGTATGAAATAATCAGCGCATGGCCCAGCCGGCGGCGAGCATGGCGAGGTAGTTTTCGACCGGGACGTAATCGGGAATGCTGTTGCCGGAGCCCAGCGCGTAGCCGCCATCCGCGCCGCACTCATCGATGAGCTGGCTGGCAAACAGGGCTATTTCAGCCGGGGTGCTCCGGCAGAGGCGGTCGACATCCAGCCCCCCCAGGATGGCGATACGCTTGCCGTATTTTTTCTTGGCCTCAGTAACCGGCAGGATGGCGTCCTCGTAGGAATGCTTGGCATCTATGCCGACTTTATCTATCAGGTCATCCATGACGGCCGCCAGGTTGCCGCAGGAATGCATGATACAGGGCTTCCCGTATCCGTGCGCGATTCCGGCGATCTTTTCATACCAGGGGAAAACAAACTCCCTCAAATCGCGCGGCGCAACCAGGGTTTGCGTCTTGAAGCCGAGGTCGTCGCTTATGACCACCGCGCCGACATCCCTGATACCCGCCATACCCTCGTAGACATGCAGATAGAGTCTGCCGATGCGCTCGAAGAGCATAGCCGCCAGCTGGCGGTCGTCGGCCAGGAAAAGGCACAAATTCTCGTAGCCGCAAACCTGCTGTGCCATCTCGAAAATGCCGCCGGTCTGCCCGATCATTTTCATGCCCTCAGGCAGGGCCCTGGCAACGGCATGGAATTCATCAAAGGCGATCATGTCGGGCGAAGGCCAGCGAAACTTTTCAAACCCGGCCCGGTCATTGACGGGGTATCCTTTCCTGCGGTCAACGAGGTCGCCATGCTCCAGGGGTATGCCCGGCCAGGCCGGAACGTAGTCATAGCCCGCGCGGTAATAAAACTCAACGGTTGAAACCCGGTCGGTCAGCGGCTTGCCAAGCAGCTTTTCCATGACCGGCCCGTTCACGAACAGCTCGTAAAACGGCACTCCGCCCGCGCGGCCTTCGCGCAGCAGCGCCTTTCGCAGATGCCTGAAATCCGGCGCAGGTTTTATCCCGGTTTCCCGGAGAGTTTTCATGGTTTTAGCCGGCGTTAGAATACAAGCCGGCCCAGCGCATTGGTATCCGTCACGGAAGGCGCGTCGCTCCATAGCATTTGTTGGCCGATCCGGTTCCTGGCGGCGTTGAAGCCCCAGCTCTCGCCCGCCGCGGGCGCTTTTTCGCTTAAATCTGAGAACGGGATCTTGAACCACGCCGTCCAGACCCGGTTGCCCAATGTATAGGGGCCCTTTACACCGCTGACCTTGAAGGCAAACTCCAACTTGCCGTTCCACTTCGCGTCCTCGGTCATGCGGTTTTTATCGTTCGGCGCAATGGCAGAGTCGTAGCGCGATCCTTTCACCGGGTTGGCGGCCAGCCGGTAGATTTTGCCTCCCGGCGGTATGATCCCGATTTCAACATATTCCTCCTTGAATATGTCGCCGTCTCGCTCCTTGCCGTACATGTCTTCCGGATGCTTCGAGGGGTACAGGCAGTCAACGCGGACGTAGAGGTTGTCAGTGTCGCGCAGAACCTTCATGGTCGTCCTGGCGTTGGCGTACGGCATGCCGCCGCGGTCCTTGAAGAATGAATCCGCCACTTTATCCCACGCATTGGAGCTGTCTATCCCGGGCGCTTCTTCAGCCGTGACAACCTTGAGCTCGTGCTTGTCATCGAGAATGCCGGCGCGGATGGCTTTTGTGTCCCAGTTGAGGCAGGTGTTTTTCCACTGCTGCTGGTAAAGGTCGCTCTCAAGCGCTGCGTGGCTGTAAAAGTGACCGCAGAAAGGGCGCATCTCGGGCCAGTCGCTCAGGGGCTTTAAGGAAGAGCGGCCGGTGCCGCCGGCAAGCTGCTCGAGAAAGGCATGCCAGGCATCAATCGCATCCACCAGGGGGTCCAGGTAGATCTTGGACTTGTTCATCGTCCACGCGTTCTGCAAATAAAAGATCTTCGACATGCCCTTGATGTAGTCGAACTCGATCCGGATGAGGTGGAGGCGCGCCTTCACGTCCAGATCCTTCGCATTCTTTTCAGCCGAGGCCAGGCAGGATTCCGCGTCGGCCATGTATTCCGGTGTGAACATGCTCATCACGTGCCACTTGCTGTCGTGGTACCGGGAACGCGAATACTTGCGGCTCCAGGCGGGCATAAAGACCCCGTAGAAGTCGGAATATATCGCAATCTGCGTGTGCAGGAGGTCATAGAAGTGAGTCATGGACGGAGCCACGTTGCCGAATGCGGCCTCGCAGAACTCCTTGTAAATCTCCTTCCACTCTGCGGCGGGATCGTCCATCATGCGGCCGTAAACGTAGTAGGCCGGGGCCTGCATCCCGCGCACGTAGCCGAGCGCGCCGTCGCGCATGGACCACTTCACATTGTTGCGTGCCTGGGCCAGTACGACCTCCGCCATGTGCTCGGGCGTCCGCTCCGGCACATAGGGTCCGGCCTGGCCGAAACCGGTGAAGGTCTCCTCGAAGCCGCAGATCCCGGCGGGAAACTCTATCCCTTTGATCCGGTCAAAATCCAACTGTGAGGCATACTGAATTTTAACTATCACATTTTCAGGAAATTTCCTGATCACTTGCGCGTTGACAGGGGTATCCTGGTAATCCAGCAGGACGATCTTCACCTCCGGGTATTTCTTTCTGATGCGCTCCGTGATGCCGAAAAACGCCTGCCAGAGCTTGCCGGATTTGCCGCGGGCATACATCTCTTCGGAGGATTCGCACTTCATGCCGAAAAGCTTGTTGCAACCATCGCAGTTGCAGCGGCAGAGGCAGTAGCCGTCCAGGGTGGAGATGGAGATTATTTTATCGCCGTTCGTTATCAGGTTTTCCGCCGCCTTGAACATGAGGTCCTGGACGCCCTTTTGCGTTACGCAGTACATCATGTTGTCGTCGAAATTTATTTTCAGCTCGCAGGCGCGCTTGCCGTCATTCATCAGCGCGAAATATTCAGGGTTGCTCTTCGCGTACTGGGCCGGGGGGATGGCCTTGTACCACACGACGTTGCCCCCCATGATGTTGCTCAGCATCGGGAAGAAATTCATCGCGATCTGGTAGAAAGTCTCGTAGGCGGCGTCGTGGTTGGAGCGCATAAGGGGAGTCTTTTTGAGGTCGAGGCTGTCCGGCACCGCGATCTTCGGCGTCGGGGTGAACGCGATGCTCCTCGTATCAACATTAAGGGTGCCGTCCGGATTGTATGTGCTTAGGCCGTCTCCGCGCGTGTTGTAGTGGCTCTGGTCCATGTTCACGAAAAGGAACCGCACCCCGGCGCGCTCGCGCAGGAAGTCGCAGGCGCCCTTGACCGTTCCCAGCAGCGCCAGGGGCGTGTTCGTGGCCCCGCGAACCGTTTTGAAAGGATCTTTTTTATCGTTCCCGGCTATGATCAGGTTTTTGCCAGCAACCTTCTGGTAATAAGTCCAGTCTTCGAGCTGTTCGGTCTTTATGCCGTTTTTTTTCGCGAACTCGGTTGCGCCGAGATAAATGCCGGGCTTGTCCGCCGCCTTCGCGCTTTCCTTCACCACCTCGATCTTGAAGCCGTTCTTCTTAAAGGCGGCCTGCACCAGGCTGGCGCTTGCGGTGAGCCATTTGTCCACGATCTCGTCCGCGGCCTTGTCCGGGATCACGATCTGGTAATCACACTTGCCGTTTTCGGCTATGACGAGCTCCGCGGCAGACGCGACGGACACGGCGAGGGCCATGAAACACAGGCACGCGAATTTATTCAGCATTTTTTTATTCCTTTCGTTTTACCTTTGGCTCAAGACGCCTGTTAATGAACTTACACTATATTCAGCCCAAGACAATCATGCTTTCATTCGAAATGCAGGCGCTATAGTTCAAATTGCGCCGACATCCACCCACTCGCCCGGCCTGGCGAGAGCGCTTGCGCCGGCCTCAAGGAGCGCGGCCACTTCAAGCGTTTCCTGCTTCGGCACGGGAGATTGGCCCGTATCGAAAAACGCCAGCATGGCCTCGATGAAGCGCGGAAAAAAATCGGCCATTTCGTTTATCGCCAGCGACTTGCCGGGACCATACTGGGCGGAGCAGCGAAACGGGTGGCGCGGAAGCAAATTCACGGTGCCCATCCGGCCGGCGCCGTAATCTACAAGCATGAGCTGCCCGTCCGGAAGGGAATATTGCATGACCCTCCGCGCGCCGGGCCCCATAAGCATCACCAGCATTTCCAGCTGGTGGACGGCATAGACCTGAAATTTGCCCGCCCCCTGGATCGCGGCAAAATTGGCTTTTTGGCCCGCCAACTCGTTCCCGAGGGCGCTTTCGAGGGCCGAGCCAAAGCGCAGCGCCGAGGACGACATCAGAGGGGTTGAATATTCTTCAGCCTTCGCGAAGAGCCGCCTGGCAGCGGCAAGGGTCGGAGCGAAGGGCTTGTCTATGCAAACCGGCTTGCCGCTGCGCAGGGGCAAATCGGACAGCCTTTCGTGCTCCTCCGGGTTGTCGGGCGAGAGAACCACGATGCAGTCGCATTCCGCCACGATTTGCTCAATGCTCGCGGCCCCGGCCACCTTCTGCCAGGCGCACCATTCGCCAAGGGATTTTTTCCCTTCCTTCCTGGCCTCGTCCCAGGCAAGGGCGACCTCGAACATGCCCTTTCGGGACGATTCGCGGATCATTCGGGGATAATTGTTGGCGTGCCACTCGTCAATGCAATGGTCTATGAATCCAATTTTTTTCATCCCTCGAACACCTCACTTTTCCGGCAGCGGCTCCGGCCAGGCCGTTTCAATCCCCTGCCCCGCGATCAGTTTCTGAAAATCTGCCAGCAATTCCGGGCGCTCCCGCACCGCGCGCGGGGGCACCTTTTTTAAAAGGGCAAAGGAAGCGAGCAGGCCGGCCGCCTCGCCAATGTTCCACTCAACCGGGTGCAGGCGGTAGCACCCGTTGGTGATATGGGTCGTTCCGATGTTCTTGCAGGCCGGCAGAAGGTTTTCCATGCGGATGGGGATGAGCGCGCCGAGCGGTATCTGGAACGGGCTGGAGGCGATATCTATGTAGTTGGCCCCGCTGGCGGAAGGGTGCAGGTCTATCCGGTAGCATCCCACGCCGACGCTGTCGGGGAAAAATTCCGCCGGGCGGCCGCCGCGCGCCTCCAGGCCGACGTGGTTCTCCGTTACGGTGAACAAGGCCTTTATCCGGCGCGATTCGCGGAAGTAGGCGCTCTTAGCAAGGCCGTCGTCCGTGCCGGCAATCTCCGGGCAAAGGTACAGCCCCGGGTAGCCGGCCTTATTGCCGTCGGGATGGGGCGCTTCCGTCTGGAGCCAGTACAAAAGGCTCAGCGAAAGCTGGCGCGATTCTTCAAGGCAGCGCTTGACCTCCGGGTCGGGCTTGTCAATGACGTTGCCTTCCCAGTAGTCATTCTGGGGCCAGTTCACCAGCGTCACCTCGTCCGGCTCTGAACCCTGCGGGTAGTGCGCGCCGGCGCGCAGGCGGCGGTAGAGCCAGAGCGACCGGATGGAAGGATCTTCCGGAAAAAGCGCCGAGGGATTAGGTTTGAGTGTGATCGGATGGGTGTAATACCAGTCCAGCAGCCTGCCCGGCCACGGGGGCGTCAACGAGGGGACATAATTGCGCCACCGGTCATACCGGGCCGGCCGTTCGATCACGTGCTCGGCGCGCGGATCGTAGCCGACGGGAAAGCACCATGTAAACGACTGGACATTTTCCGGCTGCGCTTTACCGACCACCGCGTGCGGCTCGCCGGTTTCATCGCGCGACTCCGCCCCGCTCACATACTCAGCTCCGCACAAAGGCAGGAGGTCGCCCAGCTCGGTGGCGTCCAGCACGTATTCGGCGGCGATGGTTTCCTCCAGGCCGGTCTGCATGTTGAGGAATGTAACCGTCGTGATACGGTCGTGATCAACCCTGGCTGCCGCCGCCTTCCTGTGATACAAGACGCGAATGAGGCCGGCGGAACGGTACCAGGCCGCCATCTGATCCAGGGCCGCCACCGCCGCCCGCGGCTCATGGCACAGGCGCGAAACCCCGCCCTGGCCGGGGTTCAGGCAAGGGTCGCGGCGCGCAGAATCGGAAAGCTGGTAATGGCGGCGGTAGTAGTCGCGGATTGATTCCCGCAGCTGGCGGTAGCGCGCGGTGCAGCCGAATTTTTCAATCCAGCGGTGCTCGTCCGGGGGCACGATCTGGGAGGTGAGCTGCCCGCCCAGCCAGTCGGTTTCCTCCGTTATCACCACGCGCAGGCCCATGGAAGCCGCGGCCAGGGCTGCGGCGCAGCCGCCGGTGCCGCCGCCGGCCACGAGAATCTGAGCGTGGTTATCAATAGTCAATCAAATATCTCCCAGGCATAGGATACGCTTGATCGTTTTCATCAAAGTAGCACAAAACCTGTAAGGGTCAAGCAGGTACCCCGCCAGATCGCCGCCAGACTTGACCCGGCGGCCCTGTTCCGGTAGATTTGGCCCCTATGAAGGCAATCATAAACACCAAGCTTGTTCTTGAGGAAAACATTATCCTGGACGGCGTGCTGCTCCACGATGGCGGCCGCATCGTCGCCTGCGGCGGAGCGCGCAGCCTGGCCGTTCCCGCTGGGACCGCGGTAACCGACGCGCGCGGCCTGTACACCATCCCGGGCTTCATCGACATCCACAACCACGGCTCGGGCGAGCACAGAATGTACCGGAACCCCGAATCCGTTTGCACGCGCTACCTTGACCACGGCACTACGACGGCCCTGGCGTGCTGCTCCTACGGACAGAATTTTGATTCTTTCCTGGCAGGCATCAGGACCATCCGCGCGGCTGCGGGCAAGGGCGACTGCCGCATCATCCAGGGCCTGTACCTGGAAGGCCCGTACATGAACGTCAAATACGGCGCCGGCGCGCGCGACAATCCCTGGGGGGCGCCGGTCAACGCGAGGGAATACAAGCCGCTCGCGGATGCCGCGGGGGACTTCGCCCGGATATGGTGCGTGGCGCCCGAGCGCGAGGGCGTGGAGGAGTTCATGCAATACGCCCGGCAGGTCAACCCCGGTGTCCTCTTCGCCATGGGCCACTCGGAGGCGCATCCGGACCAGGCGAAAAAGCTTAAAAAATACGGCCTAAAAGTCCAGACGCACCACACGAACGCGACGGGCATCGTACTCACCAACGGCAGCAGCGGCAAGGGCATCCGCGACGTCGGCCCCGACGAGGCGGTTTGGTACGACGACGACATCTACGCGGAACTTATCAGCGACGAGCTGGGTATTCACGTCCGCCCGCACATGCAGCGCCTGGCGGCGAAAATCAAGGGCATCAACCGCATCATCCTGATCACCGACTCGACCGACAGCGTGGAAAGCGGCGGCCAGGCGCCCGAGGCCCTCCGGCACGCCCGGGACATAAACTTCGACAAGTATGGCGCGGTCTCCGGCAGCAAGCTCTCGATGGACGTAGCCTGCCGCAACTTCATGAGCCACACCGGCTACGGCATCGGCCACATCGCCCGCATGGCGAGCCTCAATGCCGCCCGGCTCCTGGGAATAGACGGCGAGCTGGGCTCAATCGCGGAAGGCAAGAAAGCCAACCTGCTCATCTGCGATGATACCTTCAACATCGACCGGGTCATATTCGAGGGCGAGACGGTGCGGGGTTAAGGGGGGAGAAGGCGCCCGCTGAACCCGGGGCCTTGACCTTAAATTTGCTGTATGGAAAGGGCGGCCGGGGCCACTATATAAAAAACAATTGATTTTTGCACGCAACCCGGTACATTGCCACTGCTTGTGCCCGCATATTTAATGAGCGCCCGCAATACATTTATCAGTCTGCGGCCGACCGCCTTGGCGCTGGGCTGCCTTATGCTGCCGATTGCCCTCGCCTCAGCCGGGACCTGGAAGTTCGCCGTAGCCGGCGACTCGCAAGGCGACGGCGTCGTGACCTCGACCGCCTGGGTTAACACCAACGCGCTCCGGGCGGTGGCTTGCCGGATTACCAACGACCAGCCCCGGTTTGTCCTGCTCACCGGCGACCTCATTTGCGGCAGCAACGCTCCCGGCGCCACCAATCTCCAGGCCCAATACGCCGCATGGTCCAACGCGTTCTCGCCGGTTTTTTCCGCCGGCATCGGCATATATCCCCTGCGCGGCACCCACGAGACATACGGCGACCCCGACGGCAGCGCCTTTACTTCCTTTTTCGCCAATGCCGCGTTAAGCAACGGGCCGGAAGGCGAAACCGGCCTGACCTACAGCTTCACTTTCAACAACGCCATGATCATCGGGCTCGACCAGTATAAGGCCCCCCACCGGGTCAACCAGGACTGGCTGGACAGCCAGCTGGCCGCCCTGGAAGCCCGCCGCGCCACCAATCCCTGCCCGCACGTGTTTGTCTTCGGCCACGAGCCGGCCGTGCAGGTCACGGGCAGCGACTGCCTGGCCACCGAAAATTCCGCCCGGGATATGTTCCTCCAGAGCATCACCGCGGCCGGATGCCGGATGTACATGTGCGGTCACGACCACCTTTACAACCGCGCCCGGCTGGCGCCCAGTAATGCCGCACCCGTCATGCAAATTGTCTCCGGCTCCGGCGGCGCACCCTTCCAATCCTGGGACGGCGTTTACGGCAAGGACTACGGCGAAGGGAACATGGCCTCCAACTGTTATGCCGCCACCAATATATACGGCTATCTCCTTGTAACCGTGTCAAACTTCAACGTAACTATGGAGTGGAAAGGCTCGCCCGACCTTGTCAACTGGCAGACATACGATACTTTTTCGTTCCAGACCACCAATCCCGCCATCCGCAATTTCAACGATTACGATGGCGACAGCCGCGCCGATCCGGCCGTTTATTCCGAAAAGCAGGGCTCGCTGGTAATCGCCAAGTCGGCGAGCGGCTACCAATCCCGGAGCTATACAATTGGCGGAGAAGGCGCCGTCATGGCCCCGGGCGACTACGACGGCGACGGACTCTCCGACCAGGCGGTCTACTGGAAATACAGCGGCACCTGGCAGATCGCGCTCTCCGACCATGCCGGCGCCGTGGCCAGCAGCATTCTTGGCGGAAACGGATTTCTACCGGCCCCGGCCGACTTTGACGGCGACGGCCTGGCCGACCGGGCGGTTTACAACAGGACTTCCGGGCAGTGGATGGTCACCTGCTCCGGCTCCGGCGGCAGCATCACCCTTACCGGCTACTGGGGCGGGCCCGATTACGACCCGATCCCTTCCGATTTCGATGGCGACGGCAAGGCCGATATCGTCGTCTACCGCAAGAACGTTGGCGACTGGCAAGCACTGCTAACAGGCGGGAGGGCGCTGGGCTCCTTCACGCCCTGCTCGGTTTACTGGGGCGGGGGCGGCTGCGCCCAGGCCTGCGCGGACTACGACGGCGACGGCCTGACCGACCTGGCATTCTATGACAGCCAAACCGGCAACATTTTCGCCTCGCTTTCCGCCAGCGGCTACCAGACCTTCCTGGCGCAGATGAACCTGCCAAACGCCGCGCGGGTGATGGAAGACTACGACGGCGACCGCAAGACCGATCCGATGCTCTATGCGGAACCATCCGCTTACTGGCTCGCGGCCTTGTCCGGCGGCGGCTACCTGATGGCGGAAACCACTTTCGGCGGCCCGGGATGGTCGGCCCTGAACTATGAAAACCAGCACAGCCTTGTTTTCCTGGCGTTCGGCGACAGCATAACCTACGGCGGCGGGACGAGCTCTGGCGGCCCGCCCACCGCCTACCCCATGCTCCTGGAGACGAAGTTAAAGGATAATTACCCGGGCTATTTCCTCTCTATCAATGCCGGGAACCCGGGCGAAACGACCTCGGAGGGGCTCACGCGCTTTGCCCTCTGGCTGGATACGAACGACCCCGACCTGGTGCTCATAATGGAAGGCACGAACGACGAATTTTTCAACGACCCCTACTCCACGACCGAATCCAACTTGCGCTCGATGGTGCAGATGGTGCTCATGCGCGGCAAAAACGCGATCATCGCCACCATACCCCCCGTGATCAGCAACAGTTACCGGGACCGCTCCGCGCAGCAGGCGCGCATCATGGGGTTCAACCCGCGCATTTACCAGATCGCGGCCGATTACAACATTCCCCTCGCGCCCGTCTTCGAGGCCATCACCGCCGTGCCCAACTGGCAGAACGCACTCATGGACCAGCCTTCCGCCAACCATCCCAACGACGCCGGCACCGCCGTCATCCGCGACGTGTTTTACTCCATCATCTCCGCCCAGCTCGACGCCGGCAATTACTACTAAAACCTATCTCGTATTTCGCCCGGGAATGGCAGAGGCTTTTTACCGTTTTTATGCACATCAGAAGACATTCATTAAAATTGGTCTTCCGCACATTCTATGGGTAAATCTATTACGGATTCATCACGGAGCCCCATGCTTCCGCCGTCGCTCGGAGAGCTATGGCGGACAAGTCGCCTTCGCAGGGCGAGTATGGAGACCTGAGTTTTAAGGTGGTAAATTTGTTGTAGCGCCACTCGTCCGTGCGGCGGTCCGATCTGGAGCCGCACGACGCTTTAAGGCGTGGTGCGCTACAGTCTTTTGCACCAAGACGGAGGCACAGACCTGCCCGCAGTGCTACAGCGATGCAGTAACATAGCAGGCGGGGAAGCAGAGGTTGCTTGACGTATCTCGTCTTACTCAAAAACACAGCCGGTTTTGTCAAATTTGGGAATGGCCAAAGACCAGACTCAAATTTGACAAAATCTCCTCCTGGTTTATCTCCGTGGTTGATTTTCTGGCAAGTTGCGTGAAGAATGGCGCGTGCGAAGGCCCCTCGCGGTACGGTCAGCCTACCGGGCCAAGGGCTGGCTGCCGGGGCCGCCGAATTTTTCCGCGGTCACGGCGTAGGAGGCAGTCGAAAGCATGATCAGCCACTGGCCGTCCGCCTCGCGGTAGACCGCGGGATCGGAAAGGCCGTCGCCGTCGTAATCGCCGGGCACCGCCAGGAAATCAGTTCCGCCCAGGGAAACGCGCCCAATGGCATAATTGGCGCCGGAGAGCAGCACGGTCCAAAGCCCGGTTGCGCCTGCATACAATACCGGGTCGGCCTTGCCGTCGCCGTCAAAGTCGGCCGCCTGCATCGTTTCACCGGCGCTGCCTATGGCGGCCGAAGCGGAAGCATATCCGCTGCCTGAAAACATCACTCTCATCCGGCCTTCGGCCCCGGAGTAAACCGCCGGATCGCAAAGGCCGTCCCCGTCAAAATCGCCCGCCACGCCGGTCCACCCCGGAGCGCCGATGCTGCAGGCCGCGGTCATGTTGAAGGCGCCGCCGTTGGAGAACAAGGCCGCCAACCTGCCGCCCGCCGCGTCGTAAACCGCGAGGTCAAAGAGGTTGTCGCCGTCAAAATCGGCCGCCAGCGGCAGGGCCCCATTGCCGCCGAAGAGCGCGCTGAAAACAGGGCTGTAGCCCAGGGCCGACAGCATGGCCTGCCAGCTCCCGTCTGCGGGCGAATACCCGACCGGGTCTGCCTTGCCGTCGCCATCATAATCGCCCGCCACCCCGCTGCTTTGTTCATAACCGGCGGCGAAGGCAATGCGGCCAAGGGCCGAAGAAAGAATCGCGAACGCGCCCGAGGCGGGCTGGTACAGCGCCAGGTCGGAAAGCCCGTCGCCGTCGAAATCGTTCAGGGCCCGCCGCGCGCCGGCGGCGGCGTTCACCTGCCGGTGGCCGGTGTCGCTGCCGTAATCGGGGCTGGAGGAAATATCGTTAAAGGCCTTAACCTTGTAGGAATAATAAACGCCGGAGCGGGTGTCGTAATCATCGTAAGCCACCTGGCCGGTCCTGGCCAGCAGGACCAGGTTGCCACCCGGCGAGAACTCGCCGGGCACGTCTTCGCGCCAGAGCTCGTAGCTGGAAGCGTTTTGCACGGCGGACCAGGTAACGCTTACGCGGTAGCGGCAGGCGGCGTCGGTGGCGCTCACGCCGGCCGGATTTTCCAGGCGGCTCCAGCCCGCATCCGGCAGGCTGAAGTCGCCGTCGCGTGTGGCGGTGCGGGCCTTGGCCCAGTAATAATAGCGGATGCCGGGCGAAGCCGAACCATCCTCGCAGCTCGCGGATGCCGTGGAGGCCAAGAGGCTTGCAGAGCCGATATCTTCAGAGGCCCCGCGCCAGACTTCATAGCTGGCGGCCCCCGTAACGGCCTGCCAGGACAGCATCACCCGGCCGTTGTATGTGCCGTCGCTGGCGGAAAACCCCGCGGGGCTTGAAAGGTTTCCGATCGTGCCGCAGTAGCCTGTGGCCGGGAGGCTGAATCCGATTATGCCCTGCGGTGTAAGCGCCCGGATCCAGTAATAATACGCCACATCGGGCGTGACCGAGGTGTCGTTATACAAGGTCGCGGTGGAAGAGAGAATCAGCGCGGCCCTGGCGGGATCGTTTACCGTGCCGCGCCAGAGCTCGTAGGAGGTTGCGGAGGCCAATGCGCCCCAGTAGACGAACACCCTGTCCTGGTAGGCGCCCTGGCTTGCCACGGGCGCTGTAAAGTAAATTTCCAAGGTGCCGGCCGCGGAGCCCTCGTAATTCGGCTCGTTGACCGCGGCGGCCACCGCGTAGGTGCCGGGATTGGTCGGAGCCCAGGCGTGGCCGTCGTAGGTGACGTCAACCGTCAGTCCCGAAGGATCCGTGGAGGCCGTCACGGGGCGCGCGCTGCCGTCATACGCCTGCGAAAGGCTGCCGAGGGACACAGCGGCCGCGATCTTGCCGATGGTGAGTGTGCCGGCGGCCGATCCCTGGTAGAAGGGATCGTTCACCTGGGCCGCGACGGCGTAAGACCCGGGCGCAGCCGGCGCGGAGCTGGAGCCATCATAGGTGATATCCACCGCAAGGCCGGAAGGCTCCGTGGAGGCCGTCACGGGGCGCGCGCTGCCGTTGTATGTCTGGTTCAAATTGGAAATCGTAACCGTGGCCGCCATCTTGCCGATGACAAGCGTGCCGGTGCCGGCGCCCTGGTAGGAGGCATCATTAATCACGCCCGCCACGGTGTATGAGCCCGGATTGGTCGGAGCACCGCTCATGCCGTCGTAGGTCAGGTCGACCGCAAGTCCGGCGGGAACCGTTGTTGCCCCGGCCGGGCACGGGAAACCGGTGTAAGTCTGGTTCGTGCCGGTAAGGGTGACGGCGCCCGCGCCCTTGCCGATCGTGAGAATCCCGGAGGCCGCGCCCTGGTAGAGGACGTCCTCCACCCTGCCGGTCACAGCGTAGGACCCCACATTCACCGGCGCCGAGGTGCTGCCGTTATAGGTGAAACGCACCGCCAGGCCCTCCGGCACCGTGCTGGCCGCCGCCCAGTGCGCGGCGCCGTCATAGGGCCAGGAAAGGTTTGTCAGGACCACCTGCGCCTGGCGGTACATGCTCACGTTGTAGGCCGGGGACGCATTCTTGAAATGCACCCATCCGATGTTTTCGCCCCAGGCATAGCCGTCAAAGGACCCGCTGTTGGTGTTCACGGAAACCTGGTAAGTGGCGCCGGCGCAGGTGTTGGAGAATTTAAGCCAGCCGGCGCTCTCGCTCCAGGCAAAGCCCGAAAGCCTGCCGTCGGGCTCCATGTTGACGCCGTAGTTGTTTTCCGCCGTGTTGGCATAGGGACCGCCGGAGGCGGCCCCGAGGCTTATCCAGCCAATGTTTTCACCCCAGGCGTAGCCAGATAGATAGCCTGAATTGTCG
The DNA here is from genome assembly GCA_041674125.1 of Kiritimatiellia bacterium. GTDB lineage: Bacteria > Verrucomicrobiota > Kiritimatiellia > JAAZAB01 > JAAZAB01 > JAQUQV01. The sequence continues at coordinate 1,428 of JBAYWJ010000022.1, read as the reverse complement.
GCGTTGACCAGTACGCTTGCCCCGGCATTGGCGTTTTTCCAGATATGCCAGCCAGAGTTTTCAGACCAGGAGAACTTATTGGTGGCGTCGAAGAGGTTGGTCATCACGGCCTGCGCGGGCGCGCGCACGGCGAGGCACATTGCCAGCATGAAGGTCGTTAAAGCTGTTCTTGCCGGATTCATTTATTCCCGCCAAAAATCATCCGAAAATTAATCATGGCGCACTGCGGACCGGCCAGACGTAATAGGCTGTTGTTTTTAAGCAAAGGGGGCTGCCATAACCGTACGCCTGGCCCTTGCTCAAATTCACCGGCCACTGCATGGTGGTCGGGGAATTCGTTACAAACGAGCTCGTCCAGTAGAAGCTGTTAACCACGTTTTGGAACGGGTGGCCGGCCGGCAGGGCCGGGTCGTAGCGGCCGTAGTCCACGATGCTCAGCATTTCCGCCACGTTCGGCAGGCGCCAGTCGTCATAGGCGGCATACGTTAAATCATTGCAGTAAGAAATCGCATCCGCGACGTTGAGCGTTCCCGCCAGGTTCGCATCCCTTGTCCAGATGAGACCCGTCAGGCGGTCGAGAATGGCCACTTCCGCCCCGGAAACCTTGTTGGTGACGAAGCGCGGGCTGGGCCAGGCCACGCCGCTCTGGTAGGTGGCATCATCGCCGGCCTGGTAGGATATGGTCTGGCCGGTTTTGGCAACCGGCGCACGGTTCACCACAAGCGCCATAATTTCGTCCGTGGTGTTCAATGTTCCGTTCGTGGGCCCGCCCGCTGGCTCGGCAAACGCCCCGGCACGCTTGGAAAGGTTGGTGTATGGCATGTCAACCTTGACGAAAATGTCCTGCAGGGTGTACATGGCGCTTTCGGAGCTGGCGGGAGAAGCCGGGGCAGAGTTGAAATTGTTGGTGCCGGCCGCAGCCACCCCCGCCATAAGCAGCCAAACGCATATTGCCTGGTTTATCCCTGTCATAACTTCCCGTTTTTGCTACAACAATTAACCCCAACTCTCACGGCCCGCTGCGCACCGGCCAGACATAGTGCAAGGTGGCTTTTGTTTGGGTATCTGTAGTACCCACGCGCATGGAAAACCGCCAGGCATATGTGCTGGGCGTGCCCGCATCAACCGAACTGGCCCAGTAGTATACATCTCCCGTCTGGACATTGATGAAGGTCGGTCCGCCGCCCTCAAGGGTCGGCATCATCCTGCCGTAATTCATAAGGCTGATGGCCTCCATGATGTTGGGCAACCGCCAATCGGAATAGCCGCAATAGGTCAGGTTTTCGCAGTAGGTGACGGCGTCGGACCAGGACCTTGTCCCTGCGGGCAGGTTGGCGTTCTTGGTCCACATGAGGCCGGTGAGGTTGTCACGGATGACGATTTCGGCCCCGGCGACCTTGTTGGTGACAAAGCGCGGGCTGGGCCAGG
>JBAYWJ010000021.1:0-21063 GCA_041674125.1 Kiritimatiellia bacterium | reverse complement strand
TATCCAGCGCCGCCACCTCTTTTTTACCCCCGTTCATTTTCATGAGAACGGGTGTTCACGTTCCATGAGAACAGGTGTTCATTTTGGATGAGAATGAGTGTTCACGTTCCATGAGAATCCGCAACCAATGAGCCTCCATATGGTCCAGTTGGCGGAGAAATTCCTGTGACGCAAACATTCTCCGGCAATATGGATTTAGGGACATTATGTGCATCATCTCAGGCGGCAGCAATTACAGCAGCGGCTGGTTTGGTAACATTAACGATATTGGCGCCTGAAATTGGCATTCCGGCTACAGCAGTTGTTATATTCTTTATTATAACACCAGATGCTTCTGAATCTGGATGTTGTCCAAGCGCCTAATTAATGGTTGTAAGATGATAGAGTTAATTAAAGAAATATTGACTAAATTTATTGCTTATATTTTGTCTCTTTATTTACATGAGACATATAATAAAATAGGGATATTTAAAGTAATATTTCTCTGTAATTCATTAGGGGAAAAACAGCGCGAAAAACAAGAAAAGGCCTTTTGCGACGCAATTATGGTATTAAGTCATTACAATCAAGATACGTTAATAACAGTAAATAAAAATATAAAAACTATTATCATAACAGATGTTGTAAAAAGAAATGTATCTGTGGGAAAAATAGTAATTCTAAAATACCAAGATAAATATTTAAATAATTATATCTTTCTTGCATCAGTTCTTGTTCAGCTTTCAGTTTTTCGAGAAAACAATAATTCAAGTAATAAGCAATCATGTATAGAAAGAAGTCTAATTGCTCAGAAAAAATTTCTTCATAATGTTCCTGGTGGCAAGGATATTTATGAATGGTTCATTAAAGGATGATTTTGCATCTCCTTCATTGGTCTAGTGCAGATCTGGCAGATCTATAAGGGTCCAGGACATTCGGTGATGGAAAATAAGGCAAAAACAGAGGCCGGAAAAGAGGGAAGCCGGAAAGAAAAGCCAGGGATCAAGGAAGAATCGAAATAAAAATCGACAAATGGGAATAAAAAAACGGATGGCAGACAGACCCCGCCCGTGAAAATGGGAAACAATAAACGACGATGCAGTTCAGGCCGCTCTTTTCAGAGTAACAATCGGAAGGTGCGGCCTGTGGTGCAAATAGGAGACGCGCAGTTTCAGGTTGTGATCGCGATTGGCTCCAAGGTCTTCAGTCAATATGATTACGTCAATGATGCAGGGGGCCGCCGGACATCAGTCAAGCATTCATATACCGTGATGACCCACAAGATTGCGGGCGAGCTGCTCCGAGCGATATTTCGATTGAAACTTCACCGGCGGGCGCTGATTTCCAGGCAAACGGGCAGCTCAACCGCGTTGAGTTTATTCGGCGGTTGAGTTTCGGCCTTGTAGCGCCGCAGGTCTTTCCGGGCCGGATCGTAAAGGCCGAGCAGGATTTTATATTTCCCGGGCTTTGCGCCGGCGGGCACAACCGGCCGGCGGGTCTCGATGAAATATTCGGGGTAGGGCTGGTAATCCGCGCCTGCAAATGATTCCAGCAGGTGGTCGTCCTGGAGCAGGTTTTCCCCGTTTATAAAATGGACAAAGACGCAGGGCTTTTCCTCGAGGCCGGTTTCAGGATGTTGCCAGTAATATTGAATGGTAAATGCCTCCCCGGCTGATACGGCGTTGGTTGAGAGGGTTATCCCCGCCAGCTCAAGGCCATTGCTGAATTTTATCCCGGCCTTGACATGCGGATGCAGGCGATCATATTCATGTTGCCAATATTTATTCGCCTTCGCCAGAATACCCCGTGGCTCTTGACCTTCGTAGCCCCTTGGGCGAAGTAGGTTGCCACGGGAATGAATGGCGGAGCGAACCTCGCCGTAGCTCATTAGAGCGAAGGCGGGTTGACCCAAGCTTCGGCGAAATTCCGCTTGACTTGCGCCACAGATGCCCCGCGGCTTGCCGCGGGGAGCTTTATTCCGGTTGAAATCCATTGCCTGAATATTCTCCCCTTCCGCCGCCAGGCGCGCCAGCCGTTCCAGTACCGGTGTGTAAAGCGGCCAGGATTCATTGGCCTTCAGAAGCAGGCCCGCGGAGCCGGATTTGTCGCCTTTTGCGGCCAAAATATCCGCGCGGTCAACCAGTTCCGCTGCCCAGCGCTTGTTGTTTTTCGCCAGGCAGGCAAAGCCGGCCCATTCCAGTTCTGGGTTCCGGCCGTATTCCTCCTTCCACGTCCCGGGTATGAAATCAAAGAGAACCCAGGGGCCCAGGTCGGTCCGGCGCATGTTGACCAGTCTGCCGGCCAGCGCCTGTTCGCAGAGTCCGGCGTCTTCCCGGCGCGTGAGCAGGGCGGTGCGCGGGGTGAACCACACTCCGCCTTCCGCAAGGATTGATTCCTTGCGGAAAATATCCGGGTTAAGCGCGGTTTGAATGGCGCCGCCGGTTTCCCGGTAGAGGGCGTTGGCCGGCCAGCGGTCGCAGTAAACCCGGTTCAAATTACGCTTGTGCATGATTTCCAAAAGCGGCGCAAGGGAAGCCGCTTCGCCTGCCGGCGCCGGGGCCGGGCTGAAAAGCTGCATTTCCGCGAGGCCGCACCCGCCCTGCAGGCGGTGGATTCTGAGCCGGCGCAGCTTTCCGGGCGGGACGCGGCATTCCAGGCGGTAGCCGTTTTGCCCGAAAGCCCAGTAGGGCCGCGGCCCGGACCAGATGTAGCCGGAAGCCAGCACCTCGCCCGTAAGGTTTTTCCATGCGCCGCCTTCGGGCTCGGCGGCAATTTGCCATGAATCCGGGTACCCGGCAAACAGCATCCGGATCAGGCGCACGACCTGTGGCGCCTTAAATTCTATTTCCAGCCATTCGTCGTCGCCGCGGGCGGCGGAGCTGTTCCAGGCGGTATCGAGGTTGCCGTCGGTCGCTGCGGCGAGGATTTCATTCCCGGACGAGTCGCGGATGGAGGCAATGGCCGCCGGGTCGATCCCGGCCAGGCCTTCTTCCGGCGGATGGAAATCCCAGCAGACCGTGATCGCGCCGGCGGAGCCAATCCGGGCGCGGCCGCCGTAATGGGCGGCGAAACTGGCAATGATGCCGAGGTTATCAAAGACGGCTATTTTGCGCGCCAACTCGGCGCGCCGGGTGTATGGCTGATAGCGCTCCTCCGGCAGGTTGCAGAAGCAGACTGCCTCGCGCAGGGCAAAATTCCATGAGTGGTAGGCGTAGGGCGCGTAGCAGGCCTCGATGCCGCGCTCCTGCAGGAGCGCGCCGCATTCTTCTATCCGGCCCTGACAAGCCGCCTCGCATTCGCCCCGCGTCCTGAGCCAGGAAAGATTCGCGGCCTGAAAAACCATGATTGCAACCGGAAGCAAAATGCCTATGTGATAATATTTTCTACCGGCCGTTTCCGCCGCAATGACTCCGCCGATGAGGGCGATGGCCGGCGCCAGCGGGAGCAGGTAGCGGGCCGTGTTCATGCGCGCGAAGTGCGAGGTGCTGAAGAGCATGGCCGACACCGCGATGAACACCAGCGCCGTTGTTGCATAAACCCATTGGCCGCTTTCGCAGCGCTCCCTGAAGGCCCGGCGAAGATGGAGGATGAAAACGACAAACGCGATGGCGTAGAACAACGCGCCGGCCGCGCGCCAGGCAAAATGGCCGCGGTCCAGGTCGAGCAAAGTCGCCAGGCGTTTGAATACAAATATATTGAGGCCTTCCAGGAAGGGCGTCTGGCCGAAAGACCCGGCAAAGGCGAATGAGCCCCAGTTGTTCATGTAATTCCAGGCCCAGAAGGGCAGGCTGCCGAGCAGGAACCCGAAGGCCGCGGCGAGCGAGCCGGCTGAAAGTAATCTTGCGCGCATCAGGGCCGCGGCCATCAGGGTCGCCGTGACAAGGGCGGCGGCGACAAGCTGGTTCGTCCACCAGCCCAGGCCGGCCAGGAGGCCGAGGATGGACCAGCCGCACAGGTGCAGAAGGTTGCCGCGCTTCGAACACTCCGGGCCGTCACGGCCAGGCGCTTCGCTGCCGCCGCCGGTAATCAGCCTCGATGCCAGCCATAGCACCAGCGTTGAAAGCAGGATGGTGGCCGTGTATCCCCCGCGGGGCGAGACCTGGTAGTGCAGGAATTCGGGCGTGCCGATTGCGTACAATGCCATGGCCGCCAGCCCGGCCCGGGGCGAATGGGCGTCCCGCGCCCAGGCGAAAACCGCCAGCATGCCCAGCCAGCCGAGCAGGGCTGTGCCGAGCGATACCATAAAACCGCTTGTGCCGAACAGGAAGCAGAAGAGGGCGCCGGCCATCGCTTCGAGGCTGCCCATGTAAGCCTGGCCGTAATAGAACACCGGAAAATCCGCGCCTTCGGTCATGTGCTTGGCCATCAGCGCCACTATGCCCGAATCGGGGTCGAGATTATGCCGCAGCTGCCAGGCGCCGTAGAGGCGGACCGCGGCGCCGATGAGAAGCAGGCCGGCGAATATGACTGCGGCAGGGATATAAATGCCGGAAGGGCCGCTTTTCATAAGCCTTCCGGGCCCGAATGAAAAGCAGGCCGGGCGGTTTTCACGGTGCGGCTCTTCATTGCGCTCTGCCGGAGATGGATTCATGTTTGACGATTGGCGATAATCACCTGTCTCGGACGCGTCATGGCTCCTCCGCGGCGGCCCGGGACCGGTTCGTGAAATTACGCGCCGCATCCTCAACCGTTCGGGCGGGAAAGGCCCAGGAAGTAATCCGCGCTTTTTGCCGCCGCGCCGGCTTTTTCGAGAACAACCGCCCGTGCGCGCGCGCCCATAGCCTCGGCCTTAGCTTTGTCCGCCAGGAGGCGTGAGATTTCCCTTTCCAGTTCTCCCCGTTTTTTGACCTGGATGATCGCCCCGGCGGCCAGGAAATCCGCCATCACCGCCTGGAAATTTTCCATGTGGGGTCCAACCACGATCGGCTTGGCCTGCACCGCCGCTTCGATCGGGTTTTGCCCGCCCCTTGAAGCCAGGCTCTTGCCGATGAAAACGGCGTCGGCCAGGGCATAAAAGTTTTTCAGCTCTCCCGTGGTGTCCACCAGCAGGATGTTTGCCTTACCGGGCAGGGGGGTGCCTTCGCCGCGGCATTTGCTCCAGAGGTTGAACGCGAGCCCGCTCCGGCGGATTTCCTCCATGACCTCCTTGCGGCGTTCGGCGTGGCGGGGTACAAGCGCCAGCCGCAGTTCCGGCATCCCGGCCGAAAGGCGCTTGAAAACATCCAGCAGGGCGGCCTCTTCACCCGGCCAGGTGGAGCCGCCGACGATCACCCGGTTGGGCGGACCGAACCCGAGTTCGGCGAGCCGTCCGGAGAATTGGCCGTCGGGCCGGCAGGAACCGCCGGCAATGTCATACTTGGCCGATCCGGTGGCCTTGACTTTGGACGGATCTGCTCCGAGTGCGATCAGCCTTTGGGCGTCCTGCTCGCTCTGGGCGCAGAGGAGGTCGAAGAATCCGAGCACCCGGCGTACGAGCGGGCGCACTTTTGAATAGCGGCGGAACGAGCGGTCGGAAACGCGTCCGTTCAGGAGCATGATCTTCCCGCCGCGCGCCGCCATCTGCCGCGTCAGGTTGGGCCAAAACTCGCTTTCAACCAGCACCAGCCCGGCGGGATTGATCTGCCGCAAAACCCGCCGCACGATGAATGGGAAGTCCACCGGGAAATAGAGCAGGACGTCGTCGGTATGCATCGTTTTCAGTGCCAGGGCATGCGCGGTTGAGGTGGTAGTGGTGAGGACGAAGGCCGTTCCGGGCGCCCGGGCGCGCAATTCGGCCATGAAGCGGAACGCGACCTGGATTTCGCCCACGCTCACCGCGTGGACCATGATGCGCCCGGGTCTGGCGGCGAGTTTCCGGGCGATATCTTCCATGTAAACTCCGAAACGCTGCAAGAAGCAGGAGAGGTAACCTCCGCGCCTCCACATCCGGAGAAGGAAGCGCGGCAGGATGAGGAAGTAGCCGATCGCGAACAGGATGTTATAGGCAAGCCAGATAATTCTTTCCATCAGTTCTCCAGCATTTCAATTCGAGGTGAAAAAAGTCAGGATAATCAATTTGCGCAATGAATTACAGCATTTTTCCGGGTGACTCCGCCAATTTTCATTGCGTGGGGATGATGCCCACGGCCCGGAACCGGCTGGGGGTCATCCGCAAGACGCGCTTGAAGGCGCGCGTGAAGTGCGCCGGCACGTTGTATCCGGCGGCGGCGGCGATTTCCTTCTGGTTCAGGCGCGTTTCTTTCAGGAGCCGGCAGGCCTCAAGCATTTTCTGCCGCAGGAGATACTGCCGCAGGGTTTGCGAGGTCTGCTCCTTGAACACACGGCTCAAATGTTCCCGCGACACATTCAGTTCGCCGGCCAGAAGTTTTACGTTGCAGGAGCCGCAGCGGCTCTTGCGAATCAACTTTTGCGTCTCCCGGGCAAGGGTGAACCCGGCGTCGGCCTGGTCAACGCTGACTTTGCTGCGCGAGAGCGCCGCAAAGAGATTGGCCACGATCAGGGCGCCGTCCGCGGAAGTGATTCTCGGTTCCTGCCGGTCATGCCGCTGCCATTCCATGATTTCGGGTATGAAGCCCAAATCCTGCGGCAGCCGGTAAACCGGGCCGAAGCGGTCCACGAATTCCCTCGTTATGGCCGTGGCGGAAGGCCCTATGAAACTGAGATAGAAAAATTCCCAGGGCGTGCGGCCGTCCGGCGGGTAGTAATATGAGGTGGCCGGGTTGTTGATCTCGCAGAGGAAACCGTGCCCGGACGGCAGGCGGTACTCCTTCCTGCCGGACCGGAACCTGCCTTCGCCGGACAGGGTGTATTTGAAGACGCATTGCTTTTCCGATGAGCGGAAACGCCCTGCATAATGGTAGCTTGGAGAGGTCTGGCGCTCGGAAATGATTACCTGCAAGCGCGGGAATGAAGCCATCGCCTGGACCGTCTGGAAGCGGACGGCCCATAGAATGGGTGATGGATGCGCTGTTGAGAAAGGCCCCGGGGGATAACAACATTCCGCGCATTCGTTGCTGCCGGGTGGCTGCCAGTGGATTAATTTATTTGTCACAATATGGTAATTAATATCAATAATTGGCCATTGATTTCAATTAAATAAAGAATAATTTTATTTTCTGATGTTTATCAGGTATTGTAGAAAATGGTAATAATAGAAGAAAGGAAATTCAGTCATGCCTAAAATAACGTTCATGGGCGCCGGCAGCACCATTTTTGCAAAAAATGTCCTGGGCGACTGCCTCTGCACCGAGTCGCTGCGCGACGGGGAAATCGCCCTCTATGACATCGATCCGCAGCGCCTGCGCGATTCCAGGATGATGCTGGAAAACCTGAACGCCAACATCAATTCCGGCCGCGCGCGCATCACCGCCCACTGCGGAATCCCGCAGCGCAAGGCGGCTTTGCGCGGGGCCGACTACGTGGTCAACGCCATCCAGGTCGGCGGCTACAAGCCCTCCACGGTCATTGATTTCGAGGTCCCGAAAAAATACGGCCTGCGCCAGACCATCGCCGACACCCTCGGCATCGGAGGCATTTTCCGCGCCCTGCGCACCATACCGGTGCTGCTCGATTTCGCCCGGGACATGGAGCAGGTCTGCCCCGGGGCGCATTTCCTGAATTTCTCCAACCCGGCCGCGATGCTTTCGGGCGCCATGTTCCGCGCCGGGGTGAAAGGGGTTGGCCTGTGCCATTCCGTCCAGGTCTGCGCGGAGGCCTTGCTCGGCAAGGTGGGGCTTCTGCCGGAAAAAATAAAGAAGCTCCAGTGGAAAATCGCCGGCATCAACCACCAGGGCTGGCTGCTTGAAATAACCGATGGCGGGCGCGATCTTTACCCGGAAATCAAGAAGCGCGCCGCCTCCTCCATGGCGCGCATCATGAAAAACGGCGGGGCGCGCAAATACCGGGCGGTCTTGCGCGAAGTCTGCGAGGAAGCCAAAAAGCGCGGGGAAGACATCCGCGAAAAGCAGTTTTGCGTGGATTACAACATCACGCACGACATGATCCGCACCGCCATCATGCTCCGCTTCGGCTATCACCTCACGGAATCCAGCGAGCACAGCGCCGAGTACATGCCTTACTGGATCAAGAAGGCCTACCCCGAGCTCATTGACCGCTACAACATCCCGCTGGACGAATACCCGCGCCGCTGCGAGAACCAGATCAGGGGCTGGCAGCGCCTGCGCGGCGAGCTGGTCCGGAACAATCGCCTTCCGCACCAGCGCTCGCACGAATACGGCTCCGTGATCATGGACGCCATGGAAACCGACCGGCCCGCCCGCATCGGCGGGAACGTGATGAACACGGGGCTCATCCCGAACCTGCCCGCGAACTCCTGCGTGGAGGTGGCATGCCTGGTTGACCGCAACGGCATCCAGGGCTGCCACGCCGGCAACCTGCCCGAGCAGTGCGCGGCCTTGAACCGCACCTGCATCAATGTCCAGCTCCTGACCCTGGAGGCGGCGTTCACTCTCAAGAAGGATTGCATTTACCAGGCCGCCATGCTGGACCCGCACACGGCCTCCGAGCTGAGCATGGACGACATCGTCGCCCTCTGCGACGACCTCATCAGGGCTCACGGAAAATACCTGCCGAAATACAGGTGATCTTTGGTAACTCTCGAGTTATGAAGGCATAGGGTCATTCCGGGCTTGATTCAGCCTCCCGCCGTCGCGAAGCCCGCTATGGCGGGCGTAGGACGGCGTGGTAACGCCTCAGTCTTGCCGGTATTTGGGTAATGTCCGCGTAGTGATGGTGCCGGAAATGCGCGTCGCATTTCGTTCGAAAAATTTCCGGCTATTCCAGCCCATCTGTTCCGTTGCCGTGCTCGCGCATACGCGAGTATAGCGCTTCGCGCGGCGCCGGCACATCTGAGCCGGACTGGCCTGATTTTTTCGAATCCCGCTCCGCGGGCAGCGAAATGCGCCACGCGGATCATCTCGCGCCACGCAATCCCCCTGGCGCGATACTCCCCCTGTCAGATTGCGGCGCCTCTTCAGGAGTTTTGATTTTATACTGAGTCTTGATTGAGCACGGCCTCATAACGGTCAACCTTGGGGTTAGCCGCGATTTTATCGAGTGCGGATTTGAAAAATTGTTCAATATTGCCGGAACGTTTTTTTAAGCGTAAGGCTGAAGAATATTGACAGCTCCGCGCCTATGCCTTAGCGTTTTTGGCGTGAATTCGTTCGTGCGGGGCCGCGCCCCGCCCGTATTCCAAAGGGGAGGGTTCCATGGAACTGGCAGGCAAGGAAAACCTGGCCGACACTCTTCTGCGCTGGGATGCTTTCTGGGCCGGCGAGATCATCAACCGGCCGCTCGTTATCATAACCGGGCAGAAGAAGGATGGTGTTCCCGCGCCGAACTACCGCGATAAGTATACCGACCTTGAGCGCGCGGCTGCCAAGGCCGTTGCCGCGGTCGAGAACACTTGCTATTGGGGCGAGGCCATGCCGTTCGTTTCCCCCAATCTCGGGCCCGACCAGTACGGGGCCTGGTTCGGGACGGAGCTTCACTTTTCACCCGAAAATGACCGCACCAACTGGATTGAGCCCTTCGTCAAGGACTGGCAGGCGGTCATGCCGCTGCGGATCAGGAAGGACGGCGTCATGTGGCGGAAAAATATCGCCGCGATCCAGGCTTTTACAAAGGCCGGGCAGGGCAAATTCCTGGCCGGAATGCTGGATTTGCATTCCAACTTCGATGCGCTCTCGGCTATCCGCGGGCCCGCAAACCTTTCCGTGGATTTTTACGACAATCCCGAACTCCTGAAGACCGTGGGGCGGCAGATGGGCGACACCTACCGGGAGGCTTTCCTGGAGCTTGAAGCCGCCGGCGACTATCGCGAACGCGGCTACATCGGCTGGATTGATGCGTATTCCAAAACGCGCTTTGCGGTCACCGAGTGCGATTTTGCCTGCATGCTTTCAAAGGAAATGTTCGCCGAGTATGTGATCCCTGAGCTCAGGAAGGAATGGTCGTTTCTGGACCATACCATCTACCATTTCGACGGCGTCAATGCGCTCCACCACATGCCGGCCATCCTGGCCGAACCGGATGTGGACGCGATCCAGTGGGTGCCCGGCGCAGGACAGAAAGAACATCATCTCTGGGACGACCTGTTCCTGGAAATCCAGAAAGCGGGCAAGGGGCTTGACATCTATGCCCCGCCCGAGCACGTGCGGCGGCTCTCCAGAATCCTCAGGCCGGAAAAAGTTATTTACCACACCTCGTGCAAGACAAAAGCCGAGGCCGACGAATTGCTTTCATGGCTTGAGCGCCATACCTGAAGATATCTGCCGGCGGATTGCGGCGCTCACTCGCCGGCCGGGGCGCGCCGTTCACGCGGCAAGTCGCAAATCAGCGGCAATTTAATTCCAGACGCCTGAAGCCGCCCGAGGCAAGGCTGATTTTGTCAATTCCGTTTGCCGAAATCCCATTCCTGGCGGCATTCCAGGAAGCGGAAGGCATTGTGCCGATCAATTGTTCGCGCTGCTCTGCCGTTAAGCCGTTTATTTTCAGGTCGTTTTGGCAGTCGTTTTCGACTGCAAAAGTCGCGGCCTGCGTGCAGTCGGCTGGCAGGCGCACAAAGTTTTCAATTATAAAATTATTGATTTTCAAGCCAATATCACAGAGCGGCAACCTTTCGATCGTGTCCGGAAATGTGTTCTGGGCGGGCATTTTGCGTATGGCAACGTTTTTGACGGTCACATTGGATATGTTTCCCTTGCCCCGGGGAAAGCGCCACCGGTTCAGGTTTAACAGGTTGACCCGCACGCCGCCATGCAGGTTTGCGGCCCTGATATTCCTGATCGGGTTGTCCTGGCTCAGCATCCGGATGAAGGTGTAGGCGCTGTCGGCGTAAAGGTCATCAATGACGATATCCTCGATCGGGCCGCAGCGCATTCCCCGGTTGAAGTGGCGGGTGACGTCGTCATCGGCGTTGAGGGCCACCAGGTCGTCGTTCGGCGTGAAGGGCGAGATGGCGTGAATCTTCCTTATCAACCCGCGCCGGCAGCCGCCGCCGATATGCACTCCATCCTGGTTGATGCGCGGGTAAAGGTTGAGCAGCCTGATGTTTTCCACTTTGAAATCTTCCGAATCGCCCAGGCGGATGAAGAACGAATCCGGGTTGCAGACGGTCATGTTTTTCAGGGTCAATTTGCGGGTGTTGATGAAACTGACCGCCACGCCGGAAAAGGCGCCGGGCGCATGTTCTTCCCCGCGCGGATTGGCGCGGCAATTCGCGTCCCAGGCCCCGCCCTCAATCGTAATTCCCGAGTTGCCTTTCCGGGCATCGGCATTGCAGACAATCCAGTTTTCAAGTTTTTTGCCGGCGCCGTCGGCCAGCCGGATTACCGCGTTTGGTCCGGCGGTGATCCTTGTGTTTGAAAAAACCCGGAGCGCTTCCGTGACAAGATAGATTCCGTCGGGGATGATAACGGTCTTATTGCCCCCGTCCAGGGCCTTCTGCAGGGCGCGGGTGTCATCGGTGCAGCCGTCCCCGGCGGCGGAATCGCGGGCGTTAATGAGCGAGGTCTTTGATTTCATTGACGGGGTTGAATGTGCTGTAATTAATATGAATTTTCAACCACAATATTGTTTTCAATCCATAACACGCGCGATATAATTATCGCGAATTTTTATCAAAAGCATAATGGCGCTCAACAATATGAATTATCGCAAACATCTTTTTTTGTTCAAATATGCCTCCCGGCTGTTATTATCCGGCCTTGGGCTGGCTTTCTGCCTGGTTCCGCTGCCCGGCCTGAGCGCCGGCCGGGAAGAAAGCGACCTGTTCATGGCAGCCTGCTCGAACCTGGCCGCTAAAGCGGAACAGTCGGGCTCGATCGCCGTCGCGGGGAAGGATAACTGGTTTTTCCTTGCCTCCGAGCTGCGGCACCTGGGCGCGGGCTGTTTCTGGGGCGAGGCGGCCGCCGGCGCAAGCCGTGCCGCGAGCCCCGCCGCCGCCGATCCCCTGCCGGCCATTCTCGATTTCAACGACCAGCTCAAAAAGGCCGGCGTGAAATTGATCGTCGTGCCCGTCCCGCCCAAGGCGGCCGTTTATCCGGAGATGCTGCCCGGTTTGACCAACCTGTCCGCCGCCGCGCGACCTGACAAAACCCTGAGAGAATTTTATGCGCTCCTGCGCGCGCAAGGCGTGAAAGTCCTTGACTTGGCGGAATACTTTGCCGGGAACAAGGGCGATCCGCATGGCCCGCTTTTCTGCCGCACCGATTCGCACTGGTCCGGCGCCGGCTGCGCATTGGCCGCCGGCAGGATAGCGCAGGAAATAAAGGCGCTGGCCGGCGAAAGTCCCGGCGGTAAAATAGCCTGCACGGGCAGCTGGCAGGAAATAGAAATCCGGGGCGACTTGCTTCCTGCCGGTTCCGGCGCAGATATGCCGCGCGAAAAAATAAAGGTCAGGGTTGTCGCCCGCCCGCTTTCGGCCGGGCCGGCCGCGGCCGGCCGCGTCATTCTCCTCGGCGACAGCCACAACCTTGTATTCCATGCCGGCGACGACATGCATTACGCCGGCGCCGGCCTGCCGGATCAGCTGGCGCTGGAGCTGGGCGAGGAGGTTGAGCTGGTGGCCGTGCGCGGCTCCGGCGCCACCCCGGCGCGGGTCAACCTCATGCGGCGCGCGAAGGCAGGCAAAGATTACTGGAAGGGAAAGAAGTGCGTCATCTGGTGCTTCGCGGCGCGCGAATTCACCGAAAGCGACGGCTGGCGCAAGGTGCCGGTTGTGTCGAAGGAAACAGATTAGACCGAAAGCACGCTCCTTAACATGGGAAAATGAGTAGTTTTTATTTGAGCGCTCCAATTGTCATTCCCGTGAAAACGGGAATCCAGAAATATTTTTATTGGTTTGTTTGAATTCTGGATTCCCACTTTCGTGGGAATGACAGTCATACCTGAGGCAGTCGGCCGACATGTTCAAGAGTGCTGGAGGAGAAACATCCAACGCTCAACTTTGAACGTTCAACATCTTGTTGATTCCCTCGCGCGGGGCGGCTATTATGGCCGCATGACCAAAGGCCGGATTTGCCTTTATTCTTTCCTTGTGACGCTCATCGTCTGGGGCTGGTTTTCGTGGCCGCTGCCGCGCTATTTTTTCTCGGGCATTCCCGCCGCCGCGCACCTTGAGCCGGCCGAGGTCCAGCCGCTTATTCCCGGCGACCACCTCCAGTTCATGTATTACTGCTGGCTGGCGGGCGATATGCTCGCTGGCAAAACTCCGCTCTTCTGCAACCTATACGAATTCAATACGGACGGGGAAAGAAGCGGCTACCGGCCGGATGCATATTATTTTCCCTTCTCGCTTGTCTACGCCTTCAGCTCTTTCGCCTTCGGGCGGGCCTTCGGCTGGAACCTGACCGGATTCATTTCGCTCTGGCTCACCCTTTTCCTGACCTGGCTCCTTGTCCGCCGCTACACCGGCGGCGGCGAGTCTGAATCCGGCTTTGAGCTGGCCGCCGGATGCGCCGCGCTGGTGGCGATTATGCTGCCTTTCCGCTGGATAAACCTATGCGGGGGCAGCCCGGCCGGGTTCGCCATGCTCTGGGTGCCGGCAATTTTGCTCGGGGTTGATGCGGCCGTGCGCGATGCCCGGCCCGCCGGGGGCATTTTGGCGGGCGTGGCGCTGCTCTTTGCCTCCTGGACAGACAACCACGTTTTCTTTTTCGGGGCCCTGGCCGCGCCCGGCTGGGGCGCGGTAGCCTGCGTGGCGGGCTTGAACGGCGGCAGGAAATGGCGCGAGGACTGGCAGGCGATTTTCGCCGCGCTCCTGCCAATCCCCATTTTTGCCGCGGCGGCGCTGGCCTTCCCGGCCTTCATGCAGATGATGGCCGGATCAGGCGCCGGCCAGCACCTTGCATCCTCGGTCGGGGCGCGCTGGCTGCGCGAGGTCGCGCTGTTTTCTCCGGCGGCGGAAGGCTTCCTGGGCTGGTTCACAGCCGGCGCTTCAGCCCATATTTATGTCGGCGTGTCCATGGCCGCGTTCGTTGCCGCCGGCCTGCTGGCCCTGGCATTCCAATGCATCCGCCGCCCGGGCGTTCATTGGCGCCGGCTGGCGGTGCTGGTCCTGCTCCTGGCGGGCATGGGCGTGATCATGGCCCTGGCGCTGGGCACGAACGGGCCGCACCATGCCCTTTTCCTGCGGGCCTGCCGGAAACTTATTCCGCCCTACGCCATGATTCGCCAGCCGGCCAAAATATTCTGCCTCATGCCGGCCATCCTGGCCGTGGCCTCCGGGATAAGCCTGGCCGCCGTTTTTGCCCGGTTCAAAACCCGGCCGGCCATGGTCCTGGCCGCCCTTGTGTTTTGCGCGGCGGTCGGTGCGGAGTATTCACTGAGGGTCAACCCGACCGTGTCGCTCCTGGATTCTGAGCAGGGCGCCTACGCGGCCGTGGCGGAAGAGGCGGCGGCGGAGGGCAGGGCGCCCCATGCGCTGGTCGTGCCGCTCTGGCCGGGCGACTCCCACTATTCATCGGTTTACCAGCATTACGCCTCGCTTTACCGGGTGCGCATGGTCAACGGCTACAATCCGTTCGTCTCGGATACATACAAGAAAAATGTTTTCTTTCCTTACGAAAGCGTCAACCAGGGCTGGCTGACCGATAAACAAATTGATTCACTCCTGGAAATGAAGGTAGAATACCTTATCCTGCACGAGGACCTGTTCCCGGAAAAGGTCAGCCCCTTCCCGGTGGGCTTTGCCCTGAAGCAGTTTCTGGACCATAAGCGCCTGCGGCTTCTGAAGCACGACGGCCGCGTATGGGCGTTCAAAATGCTGCCAGAGCCTAAAAATGAAGATAAATTTCAATTATCAAACACCAAATCACAAATAAGTACCAATTACCCAATCGCCGCGAACGAGAAAGGCAAACCAGGATATAAAGAAACAGGAGCAGATACCTGGAAAACATTCGGCTGCGCCCGGCGCTGGCAGGCCGAAGGCCTGGCGCGCGGGAAAGCAAAATCTGTCCGCAGCCTGCCGCCGTATTACGATGCCCGCGCCCTGCTGGACGAACCCGGGGCGGCCGTTATCCTGCCGTCCCTGCGCGTCGCACCGGCCCCGGGCCTGAGGTTCATGGCGCGCGTGAAGGGGGAGGGGGCGGTCGTGGCCGAGCTTTCCGCCAATGAAAAAATTATCAGCCGCGACCTGGTTGATGTCAGTTCTGAAGACTGGGAGTGGGCCGATATTCCGGCCGATAAATTCAGTGAATATGCCCCGCTCGGCCTCAGGCTTGAGCTCGAAAGCGGCTTGGTTGAATGCGACCAGATAATATTATCGGCCAATGAATGGATCCCGCCCGCGCCCGGCCGGACGCTCGACCTGCCCGCGCCGGCCATGTTCCACGCCGGTTACACGAGCCTTCCGGACAATACCGTGGTTCTGGAGAAAGAGCGCGAGGCGAAGGCGCTTGTTTTCTACGGCCCGAAGCTCCCGCTCGAAAAGGGCCGCTACCGGGTTGAGCTCCTGTTCAGCTCAGGCTCGCCCAGGGGAACCATGCTCGGGCAATTCAACATCAAGCGCCACGACCGGGAAGAAGTCCTGAACTGGGTGCCGGTGATGTCCGGTGCGCGCTCGCTGGAGGAATTCACCCAGCTGCAGAATGTTCCCATGCACCTTGAATTCCGCTTCCTCGGCAACATCGACATCAGGATCGGCGGAATCAGGTTTACGCGAATTAAATAAAATACTTACTGTTTTAACTTTATGCCATTAGAAATCTGAAAAAATCTTTGAAAGATATATAGCAGATTGAGTTTCAGCCATGATGACATTGCGGCAAATTAAATCAGGAGTGATGAAATCCATTCCCTTGCCGATTACATGGTATCTCACGGATATCGGCGAAGCCAAGGGGAAGCAACAGCTTTTCACCCGGCAATCGCCTCAAAGGCTGAAGGTTCTGAGGGAACACGCCATGGCCGAAAGCGCAATTTCGTCTAACCGCATAGAGGGTGTTGAGATAGACCAGAAAAGGGTTGGCACGATCATCTTTGGCCATCCGGCTTTGCGCGATCGCAATGAACAGGAAGTCAGCGGTTATCGCGACGCTTTGAACCTGATTCACACGAAAAATGCCGATCTGCCTGTTTCGGAAAAAACAATTCTTAATCTCCACAAGCAAAGCCGGGGAAAAATATGGGATGCCGGCAAGTATAAGGACAAACCGGTTGACATCATCGAGAAGTATCCTGATGGACGCCAGCGAATAAGATTCAGGAGCGTATCTCCTGATAAGACTCCTGAGTATACACGGGAGATGCTTCGGCTCTGGGATGATGTTTATCGCGATCATGATATTTCTTCGCTGATCACGCTGGCCGCCTTTAACCTCGATTTTCTCTGTATTCATCCTTTCCGCGATGGGAACGGCCGCGTTTCCCGGCTCCTGCTTCTTTTGACCTGTTATCATGTCGGTCTTGAAGCGGGCAGATACATAAGCCTAGAGCGCCTGATAGAGGAAAACAAAGAGCGCTATTACGAGACTCTTGAACAAAGTTCACAAGGCTGGCATGAAGGCAGGCACGATCCCTGGCCTTACATTGGATATCTGCTCTTCATCATAAAAAAGGCTTATGACGAATTTGAAAGTCGCGTCGGTAACATTGCCGCTTCCAAAGGTGAAAAGGCCGAGTTGGTATTTGCGGCAATCCGAAAACAAACTTACGAGTTTCGCCTGATAGATATTGAAAGGGTGTGTCCCGGGGTTGGTCGCGATTGGATCCAATCGCTTCTGACGGAAATGAAACAAAAAAAAGAGGTTATCTGCACGGGTAAAGGTCCCGCCGCCAGATGGAAGCTTTTGACAAAAGAGGGTAGTACCCTCAAGTAAGGGTATTAATAAGGGTATTATTATTGCAAGTTGCGGCAGATCAGCGTCTTGGAAAAGAATTAGTCAATAACATTTAATTAGGTAATAAATTGAGTAATAACTCACCCGGCTGGAATAAAATATGAATTTATCCACCCTGGTAGCTTCGGCGAGCGGGCGCAGGAATCAATGGTGTTGAAACCGTTTCAAATAAATATCCCAGATGGAAATCAAGCGGCAGACGACAGGCGGCGAACTTCATTTGATCTTGAACGGCCGGATAGATGCAACCTGGGCGGGAACGCTCGACCGGGAGCTGGGCGACGCCATCGGGGGCGGCGCGCACCATATCCGCCTTGACCTGCGCGAGGTCAGGTTTATCAGTTCGGCCGGCATCAGGGTGCTCATCAAGAACCTGAAGCTGCTTTCCTCGCTTCACGGGTCGCTCGCCATAGACGCAGCTTCTGAAAGCGTCCGCTCCGTGCTGGACCTGACTGGGCTCACCCGCGCGCTCGCCCAGTCCGGACCATCCCGCGAGGCGCCGCGCTCTTCCGGCGCGGAAGTGATCGCGCACGACGCGATGCTTATCGAGCTTTACCGTCTGCCCGCTCCGCCTCCGGTTGAGCTTGTGCTGCAAGGGCATCCGGGCCTGCCGGGGGAAGGTTCGGGTTCGGGCGGCGCCTTCAAAATCGCGCTGGAGCCGGGCGCCCTTGCGGTCGGCGCAGGGGCTTTTGGAGAAGGCGCCGAGGCCGGCGGCCTGCGCTACGGCGAGTGCCTGGCCGTCTGCGGCGCCGCGGCCTGCCTGCCGGCGGAAAAAGCCGCCGCCCCGGATTTCCTGGTCGCGACGCCGAAGTTCGTGCCCGCGGTCAATTTCCTTTATGCCATGAGTTGGACGGCCGGCTTTTCCGGTCTGCTGCGGTTTGAAAGCCGTCTGCCGGGCGGCGGGATGGGGCTTTCCGAGCTGCTGGACATAGCCATCCGGGTTGCCGGCCGCGGCCTTATCTCCGCGGTTATCCTGGCCGAAACAACCGGCCTGGTCGGCATCGCCCTCCGGCGCCAGCCTGCCGCCGGGGCGGGAAACATTTATGATTACCCGGAGATAAAAAAATGGTTTTCGTTCACGCCGGAGCCGGTTTTTGTCCGCGCCCTTGCGCTCGGCGCCGGCATCGCGGCCTCCGCGCCCGAACCGGCGCTGAAGCCCTGGCTCCGGCCTGCCGGCAGGGACGGGCGGATTCAGGCCCATTTCCACTCAGCCGTGTTCGACCGGCGACCGCTGAAAAAGGGCATGCTGGAGCTCGGGGCGGCAGCGCAAGATATTTTCGGGAACGAAACCCTGCGTGGGGTGATGCACCTGGCCAATGACTCCCGCGAGATCTCCGGCGCCGGCGAAAGCCGCTTCGCGCGCGGCGCGGTTTGGTTCGGACCGGTTGAAAAAGTTACCGATGCTTAATGAGAATCTGCGATAAAAAGCGAGAAAACAGAAAACAAGAGAGGAATTACCACGGAGATCACGGAAACACGGAGCCTTACTATCTCAATCCATCTCCACACAGAGTGTTGTTCGCATTTTGCGCAGGGCGTTACGCCCTGCGCAAAATGCGCGCAACGATTGATTGTGAGAAAACATGTGAGAGAAAGTTCCGTCTCCGTGTCTCCAGCGAAGCGGGTGGTGAATCGCTTGGGTTGTGTGCGCAAGCACGCATTTAATACAAATAATTCTGGTGCATGAGTCATGAACTTATTGCTCGGATCGCTTACCATAGGCTTTTTTCTTTCGCTCCTGGCGCTGGGGGTATACCTCTCGTTCCGCGTTTACCATTTTGCCGACATCACCGCCGACGGCTCCTTCCCGCTGGGCGCGGCCGTGGCGGGCGTCATGATCGCCGCCGGGATTCATCCGGGCTTGGCCACCCTGGCCGGCTTCGGCGCCGGGCTCGCGGCCGGGTTTGTGACCGGGACCATCCACACGCGCTTCAGGGTTCATCCTTTACTTTCGGGCATCCTGGTCATGACCGCGCTTTATTCGATCAACCTCCACATCATGGGCAGGAGTAACGTGCCCATCATGGGCAGCTTCACCCTGGTCAATTCCGCCGAGCAGGCGCTTGCCCGCGCCTCGGGGCGGCAGGAGTATTTTTTCATGGGATGGGAAATCGGCATGCGCGACCTGGCCGCTCTGGGCCTGGCGCTGGCCCTGGTGGCCGCCTGCGCCGCCTGCCTTTACCTTTTCCTGCGCACCTCCCTCGGCACGGCCATGCGCGCCACGGGCAACAACGCCGCCATGGTCAGGGCGCTAGGCATCAACAGCAGCGCGATGATCACGCTCGGCCTGACGGTTTCCAACGGGCTGATTGCTCTCTCCGGGGCGCTCATGGCCCAGTACCAGGGCTTTGCCGATGTCCAGATGGGCATCGGCATGATCGTCTGGGGCCTGGCGAGCGTTATCATCGGAGAAGCGCTCGTCGGCAGCAACAGGCTCGGGCTGGCGCTCGCGGGGGCGATCATGGGTTCAATCCTCTTCCGCCTGCTGGTGGCCATCGCCCTGCGCTGGGGCCTGCACCCGAACAACCTGAAGCTGATAACGGCCGTGTTTGTGTTCGCGGCGCTGGTCCTGCCGCTCGCGGCGGCCAAGCTCCGGAAGGAATGCGCCGCGCGACGCGCGCCGGGGGCGGGGGCGGCGGGCTGAAAGCGACGGAAAAAATGCGGAAGCGAAAACATGTTTGAACTGAAATCGGTTACGAAAATATTCAACGCCGGGACGCAAGAGGAATTCCGCGCCCTGAACGGCGTTTCGCTTTCCATCGCCGAGGGCTCCTTCACGGTGATCCTGGGCGGGAACGGCTCGGGCAAGTCGACGCTCCTCAACCTTGTCGCCGGCGCATTCTTCCCGGATTCCGGCCGGGTTATCATGGACGGAAATGACATCACCCGCTGGCCGGAACACCGGCGCGCCGCGCATATCGGCCGCGTCTTCCAGAACCCGTTCACCGGCACCGCCCCGGACATGACCGTGTCCGAAAATTTCGCGCTGGCCGCGCGCCGCGGCCGGAAGCTCGGCTTCGGCCTGGCGCTCTCGCGCGCCCTGAGGGAGCAGATACGCTCCCGGGTGTCTGAGCTCGGGCTGGGGCTCGAAGACCGGCTCGAGGCGCAGGTCGGCACGCTTTCCGGCGGCCAGCGCCAGGCGCTCACGCTCCTCATGGCGACCTGGCAGAAACCCCGGCTCCTGTTGCTGGACGAGCACACCGCCGCCCTGGACCCGAAGTCCTCGGACCGGCTCATCCTGATGACGCGCCGCATCATCGAGCGCGAGCAGCTCACGGTGCTCATGGTGACCCACTCGATGCAGCAGGCCATCCGCCTGGGCGACCGGCTCATCATGCTGCACCGGGGCGAAATCGCAAGCGATTTCCAGGGGGCCGACAAGCGGCGCCTGCAGGCCGACGAGCTTTTGGGCATGTTTGACGAATTGCGCAGGGGCGACCAGCTCGACGCCTCGGCGGCGGAAATGATCAGGGAACTGTACGTTTAAATGCAATCCATGTTGTATGCGTTGAAAAGGCTTTTCCTGGGGCTCTTCCTGATTGCCGCGGCGGCGGCGGTCCTGCTCATTTCCGACCGCGCGCGCCGCCCGGGCCGGGAGGAAGGGGCGGCGCCGCGCGTGGCCGTATTCCAGTTTTCAACCCGCGACGTGCTCAACGACAGCGTCGCGGGGTGCCTGGCCGCCTTCAAGGAGCACGGCTTCCTGCCCGGCAAAAACATCATCATTGAGCGCTTCAGCGCCGAAAACGATTTGCCCACGGCCAACGCTATTGCCCGCTCCATTGTTGACGGCGGGTACCGGATGGCGGTGACCTTCAGCACGCCGGCCCTTCAGTGCATGGCCAACGCCAACAGGGAGGGCAAGGTCATCCACGTTTTCGGCACCGTCACCGATCCCTTCCTGTCCGGGGTGGGACTGGACCGCGCCCGCCCGGAAGCGCGCCCGAAGCATCTGGCCGGCATCGGCACTTTCCAGCCGGTGCGGGAGCTGTGGCGCATTGCCAAAAGGGCCAACCCCCGCCTGCAAACCGTCGGCGAGGTCTGGTGCCAGGGCGAAACCTGCTCTGAGGCCTGCACGATCCTCGGCCGTGCCAGCGCCGTGGAGCTTGGCATGAAGCTCATCGAGGCGCCCATATCCTCCATCGCCGAGCTGCCGGAGGCCCTGCAGTCAATCCTGGCGCGCAGGGTGCAGGCGGTCTGGGTGGGCGGGGACAACATCGTC